>NZ_JBAZKR010000092.1:0-14857 GCF_041650655.1 Zavarzinia sp. | reverse complement strand
GCCGTCGACGCCAAGGGCCGCACCTATGCGACCGGCAAGCGCAAGAACGCGGTCGCCCGCGTCTGGGTGAAGCGCGGCACCGGCAAGGTCACGATCAACGGTCGCGACATCGGCGTCTATTTCGCCCGCTCGGTCCTGCGCATGCTGCTGAACCAGCCGTTCCAGGTCGCGAACCGCATCGGTCAGTATGACGTCGACGCCACCGTCTCCGGCGGCGGTCTGTCGGGCCAGGCCGGCGCCGTCCGTCACGGCGTCTCCAAGGCCCTGACCTATCAGGAACCCGAGCTGCGCTCGGTCCTGAAGGCCGGCGGCTTCCTGACCCGCGACAGCCGCGTGGTCGAGCGCAAGAAGTACGGCAAGGCCAAGGCCCGCCGCAGCTTCCAGTTCTCGAAGCGCTGATCGGCGGACGGTCTTTCCAGATCAGGCCCGGCAGGCGACTGCCGGGCCTTTTCTTTTGGCATCGGGGACCGGCCTAGGGCCGCGCCGCAGCCTCGATCGCCGCGATGTCGATCTTCACCATCTCCATCATGGCCTCGAAGACGCGTTTCGAGAGGGCGCGGTCAGGATCCGCCATGAGGTCGAGCAGGCGGCGCGGCGTGATCTGCCAGGAGAAGCCCCAACGGTCCTTGCACCAGCCGCAGGCGCTGGCGACGCCGCCACTGCCCAGGATCGCGTCCCAATAGCGGTCGGTTTCCGACTGGTCCTCGGTCACCACCATGAAGCTCACCGATTCGTTGGGCTTGAAGGTCGGGCCGCCGTTCAAGCCGACGAACTGCCGCCCCAGGACGGTGAATTCGACCGTCAACTCGCTGCCCTCGCAGCCGCCGGGAAAATCGCCGGGCGCCGGGTTCACCGTGTCGACATGGCTGTCGGGAAAGGTCGCGGCATAGAAGGCGGCCGCCTTGGCGGCTTCCCCATGGTCGAACCACAGGCAGGTGACGAACCCCGGCATGTCGGTTTCCTCGTTCTGTCCGAGTGCCCTGAGTGTTTTAGCGCAGTCGCCGGCCGTCCAGCGCTTCAAGACCCGGCCGGCAACTGCCGAACCCTTTTTTTGGGCTCAGCGCCCGCGCCGCCGCGTGGCGACGGCGTCCAGCACTTCCCATTTGCTGCCCTTGGTCTTGCCCATGAAGCCGGGGAAGGTGTAGTCGTCCGGCACCAGATCGCATTCCGCCTCGGCTGCGTCGAGGTCGCCGAGGGCCAGGAAACATTCGGCGCGCATCAGGTGCGGATAGGGACCGAACCAGTGGGTGTGGTCGAGGTCGGCGACGTTCTGCCAGTCGGCCAGAGCTTGGGGCCAGCGCTTCAGTCCCTTCAGAAGTCTAGCGCGCGCCGCGTAATGTGCCGCATTCGGAGCTCGATCGAGGCGAATGCAGGTGTCCTGGTCGGCCAATGCTTCGTCCAACCGACCTTGCATGTGCCAAAGGAAGGAACGGGCCGCAAATCCTTCGGGATCGGCTGGGTGGCGGATACAGTAGCCGTCGCAGATGCTTTGAGCAGTTTCGAAATCTCTCGTCTTTTCGGCGAGGGTGAGCGCACTGTCTAATTCTGGTACTTGCGACCAAAGGAGTGGCATCGCGGCTGTCCCGTCACGGCTGAAGTCTTTGCGCCGTCCCGTTGGGCGCAAACCGATGGGTGACCCGCCACACTGCTCGCTGATCATTCCTTGGATACAGCTATTCATGCTTAGGCCACGAAGCCCATCTTCGGCGTCTAGCGGCCGGAGGTAGAGACTGAAACACTTCGATTCGGCATATGCCCGTTCCTCGGCACAGTCGATGTTGACGTGGTGAATGACTGGGGGCGAGTGGGCAGCGCCCGGCGGGCCGGCTCCATCGGTCCAGCGGCCATGATCATCTCGTGGCTGTGCTGGGTTGAAGTTGGTTTTCTCACTGGTGCACCTGCACAGTGATTGCTGCTTCATCTCTCGTTCGATGACGTTGCGCAAGTGTAGCAGGCTGATTTCGACGCGATCCGCAGCCGAGATATATCGTGCGTGACTCATCGCTTTGCCCTCTTGGCGGCCGGAACAAAAGAAGAACATCTTAATCCGGCCAATGCAATCGCAGATGGCGCCGATCCGGCTGCATAGGGGTCTCTAATGGAGGTGGAAGGTCAGTGGGGGGCTTCTGTTGCCCGGTGCCCCCCGTACCGCGCTTACCTAATTACTTAGGCAGCGAGCGCCATTTCGTTGTCGTTGGCACTTGTGTGTTTGACCCGATAACGGCGGTATCATGCCGGGCGAAAGAGCATCCCTTTACTACGCACGTCGAT
Source organism: Zavarzinia sp. (assembly GCF_041650655.1). GTDB lineage: Bacteria > Pseudomonadota > Alphaproteobacteria > Zavarziniales > Zavarziniaceae > Zavarzinia. The sequence goes on along the minus strand of NZ_JBAZKR010000092.1, from coordinate 12,586 downwards.
CCTGTTTCGCCCCCAGCATCTGCCGACCGGTTTGCCGATCGGCACATGGTGGAGGCGCCGGGTACCGCCCCCGGGTCCGTAACGTCTATTCCGAACTTCGTTTATCGCCATAGTCGGTTGCCCGACACCGGAGATATAGGGCATTCAGGGCAGGAATAGAAGCCCGCTCGCGATCCATGAGTCGGGCAAGCGAGAGAGCCGCCATGACGCCCGAGCAGAAGGCCGAGATCGAAGCCCAGCGCGCCCAGAGTTTTGTCACCCGGCGAGCCACCGTTCCGGCGCTGGAAGAGATCCTGTTCGAGGCGATCCCGGTGCTGGACCACGGCTTCATCCGGGTGGTCGACTATATGGGCGACGACGGCGCGGTGGTGCAGGCGGCCCGCGTTTCCTACGGCAAGGGCACCAAGAAGGTGCGGGAAGACGCCGGGCTGATCGCCTATCTGATGCGCCACCGGCATTCCACGCCCTTCGAGATGTGCGAGATCAAGTTCCACGTGAAGCTGCCGATCTTCGTCGCGCGCCAGTGGATCCGCCACCGCACCGCCAATGTGAACGAATATTCGGCCCGCTATTCGCTGCTCGACCGCGAGTTCTACATCCCCAAGCCGGAGCATCTGGCGGCTCAATCCTCGTCCAACCGCCAGGGCCGGGGCGACGTGCTCCCGCCCGACCAGGCGGCGAAGGTGATGAAGCTGCTGCGCGACGATTCCGAACGCGCCTACGACCATTACCTCGAAATGCTCGGCACCGGCGAGGAGCGGGCGGAGGAAGACCGCGGCCTGGCCGCTTCGGCCGAGGAAGTGGCGGTCACCGGCCTGGCGCGTGAGCTGGCGCGGATGAACCTATCTCTCAACTTCTATACCCAATGGTATTGGAAAACAGACCTTCACAACCTCATGCATTTTCTCTCGCTCAGGGCCGATGCTCATGCGCAATATGAGATCCGGGTCTATGCCGAGGCGATGGTCGACGTATTAAAGCGTTGGGTACCAGCCACTTACGAGGCGTTCCTCAACTATCGTCAGGGCGGTGCCTATCTCTCGGCCAAGGCTCTCGCGGTGGTGAAGGGCCTGCTCGACGGCAAGCCGCTGAGCCGGGAGGAGAGCGGTCTCTCGGCCCGCGAATGGTCCGAGGTGATGGCGACTCTCGGGCGCGACAAGTGAAAGACCATTTCGTCCGCCTCGCGGCCTACAACCGCTGGGCCAACGGCATCGTCTACGACATCGCCGCCGGCCTGACGGCGGAGGAATTCGGCCGTGACCTGGGCGCCTTCTTCAAGTCGGTCAAGGGCACGCTGAACCACCTTCTGGTGGTCGACCGGGTCTGGCTCGGCCGGCTGACGGGCGAGGGCGCGCCGGGCATCACCGGCCTGGACCAGATCCTGTTCGAGGAATTCGAGCCCTTGCGCGCTGCCCGCGCAGCGGAGGACGAGCGGATCGCCGCCTATGTCGAGGCGCTGGACCCGGTGGCGCTGGGCGAGACCGTGACTTATCGGAGCCTGATGGGCGGCAGCTTCCAGGACCGGCGGGTCGACATATTGACCCATGTCTTCAACCACCAGGCTCATCACCGGGGCCAAGCTCATGCGCTGCTGACCCGCCTGGGCCGGCCCAGCGCCGAGATCGACTTCCTGTTCTTTCTCAGGCGCGGATGAGGTCCCGCTGGCGGGCGAGCCAGCGCGCCTCGGCCGGCGGCGGGCTCAGGGCCAGGCAGGCGTCATAGGCGGCCAGGGCCTCGTCGCCGCGCCCGGCCCGGCGCAAAAGGTCGGCCCGTGCGGCCTGATAGGGCAGGAAATCCGCCATCTGGCCTGCCGGCAGGGCCTCGACGGCGGCGAGGGCGGCCTCGATCCCCTCGACCTCGGCCAGGACGACAGCCCGATTCAGCCGCACCACCGGATCGTCGCGCAGGAGCAGCAATCGGTTGTAGAGCGCCAGCAGGTGGCGCCAGGGCGGCGGGTCCCCGCGGTGCTGGCGGTCGCACCAGGCGCCGTGCAGGGCCGCTTGCAGGCAGCGCGGCCGGGCCCGCGACAGGGCGAGGGCGCGGCCCATGTAGTCTTCCGCCGCCGCGATCATGGCGCGGTCCCAGAGCGCCGGGTCCTGCTCCGCCAGCGGGATCATCACGCCGTCGCCGTCGACCCGCGCCGGCCGCCGCGCCTCGGCATAGCGGACCAGGGCGGCGATCGCCTGCACTTCAGGCTCGGCCGGCATCAGGCGGGCCGCGATTTCGCTCAGGGACAGGACTTCGCGGGCGAAACCGGCGTGGGGGCCGCTACCGGCACCGTCCTCATGGGCCTTGGCATAGGCGATTTCGAGGGTGGTGAGCACGGCTTCCAGCCGTTCCGGCCAATGCTCGGGGCCGGGGATCTCGAAGCCGATACCGGCCTCGGCGATCTTGCGCTTGGCCCGCACCAGGCGCTGCGCCAGGGTCGCCTCGGGCAGCAGGAAGGCGCTGGCGATTTCGGCGGTGGAGAGGCCGCAGACCAGCCGCAGGGTGAGGGCGGCCCTGGCATTGGCGGCGATCGCAGGATGGCAGCAGACGAAAATCAGCCGCAGCCTTTCGTCCGGGATCAGGCTCGAGTCGTCGGCCATGCGCTCCTCCACCGTCGGCGGCGGGGCGGGGGCGTCGGGCTGGGGCCGGTCCCGGACCTGGCGACGGCGCAGCCGGTCGAGTGCCGCCCGCTCCGCCGTCCGGTAGAGCCAGGCGGCGGGATCGGCCGGAACCGCCGCGGGCCAAGCTTCCAAGGCCCGGATGCAGGCATCGGCTAGTGCCTCTTCCGCCAGGTCGAGGTCGCGGAAACGGGCGGCCAGGGCGGCGGTGATGCGCCCGCCCGCCACCCGGACCGCGGCCTCCAGCAGGGCCGCGGTCAATCGCCCGCCAGCAGGGGGCGGATCTCGATCGCGCCGTTGCCGACCAGCGGCACCCGCCGGGCGATGGCGATGGCGGCATCGAGGTCCGGCGCGTCGATCAGGTAGAAGCCGCCGAGCTGTTCCTTGGTCTCGGCGAAGGGGCCGTCGTGCACCACCTGTTCGCCGCCGGTGCTGCGCACGGTGGTGGCGGTGGCAACACCCTTCAGGCCGGCACCGCCCTTGCGGGCATCGCCCAGCGACTGGGCGAAGGCCATGTGGCGGCCGAACATCGCCTGCAGGGCGGGCCCCTCCTTGGCGGCGCCGAACTGGGCTTCGTCTTCATAGATCAGGAGCATGTATTGCATGACGAGACTCTTCTGTCGGTCCTGGCAGGCACGCCGATCGTGCCTGTCCGAGCCATAGACGCGCCAGCCCCGCCCGGATCGACAGCGGCCGCCAAAAAAACTTCAGGCGGCGGCCACCGCCTTCAGGAAGGACTCCCGTTCCGCCAGGGCGCCGGCCGGCGGAGCGGCGCTGGCGACCCCCATGTCCTTCAGGACGGCGGCCACGGCGGCCACCACCCGGTCGACCACGGCGGCGTCGAAGCGGCCGATGGTGCCGATGCGGAAACTCTCCACCACCGTGAGCTTGCCCGGATAGAGGATGAAGCCGCGCTGCTTCATCCGCTCGTAGAAATCCGGAAAACGGAAGGCGGGATCGGCCGGGCAGAAGAAGGTGGTGATGATCGGCGACAGCCAGCGGTCGGCCAGCAGGGTCTCGAAGCCGAGCGCCCGCATGCCGGTAATCAGATGGTCGCGGTTATTGGCATAGCGCGCCCCCCGGGCGGCGACGCCGCCTTCCGCCTCGAATTCGTCGAGCGCGGTCAGGAAGGCGGCGACGGCATGGGTCGGCGGGGTGAAGCGCCACTGGCCGGAACGTTCCATCTCCGCCCATTGGGCGTGGATGTCGAGGCTGAGCGAATGCGCATTGCCCTGCGCCGCCGTCAGCACTTCGGTCCGGGCCAGCACGAAGCCGAAGCCCGGCACGCCCTCGATGCATTTGTTGGCGGAGGAGACCAGGGCGTCGAAGCGGATCGCCGAAGGCTCGACCGGCACCGCCCCGAAGGCGGACATCGAATCGATCAGCAGGCGCCGCCCGGCCGCTTCGACCGCGGCGGCGATTTCGGCCAGCGGGTTCAGGATGCCGGAACTGGTCTCGCAATGGATGGCGACGACATGGGTGATCGCCGGGTCTTCCGCCAGGATCGCGGCGATTTCGCTGCCCCGCGGCGGCAGATAGTCGCCCTTGTCGAGGAGGCGGCAGGCCCGGCCCATCTGGCCGAGGGTTTTCGCCGCGCGCAGCCCATAGGCGCCATTGGCGAGCACCAGAGCCTTGCCGTCCCGCGGCACGAAAGTGCCGAGCATGGCTTCGACGCAATAGGAGCCGGAGCCCTGCATGGGCACGCAGGCATAGTCGCCGGCCCCTTCGCCGAGCAGGGCGAGCAGGCGGCGGCGCAGGCTCGCCGTCATGGCCCGGAAATCGCCGTCCCAACTGCCCCAATCGCGCAGCATGGCCGCCTTCACGCTGTAGGAGGTGGAGAGCGGCCCCGGCGTCAGCAGCCAGGGCTCGCCCAGGCGGGGATCTTCGAACGGGGGAAAGCCGGCAGACATGGAAACTCCTCGGGGACCTTACTGAGGCGGCAGAAGCGGCGCCGGGTCGAGCTGGAGCCCGTACCAGGCGAGGCCGAAATGAAGATGCGGGCCGGTCACCCTACCGGTCTTGCCGGACAGGGCGATGACATCGCCGGCCGAAACGCGCTGGCCCGGATGCACCCGGACCTCGGAGAGATGGGCATAGAGCGTCTGCACCCCGGCGCCATGGTCGACGATCACGGTGCCGCCGGTGAAATAGAGATCGGGCTCCGCCAGGCTGACCGTGCCGGATGCTGCGGCGGCAACCGGCGTGCCCACCGGCACCGCGACGTCGAGGCCGAGATGCGGCTGCCGCGCCTCGCCGTTCAGGATGCGCTGGCTGCCGTAGATGCCGGAGATCCGCCCCTTGGCCGGCCATTGCAGGCCTGCCTCCCAATCGGTGGCGGCGCTGTCGACGGCGCGGGCGGCGGCGATGCGGCTGCGTTCGGCGGCGATCCGCTCCAGCGTCGCGGGATCGGGATTCACCTGCTTTTCCGGCAGGCCGTCGATCCGCTGGATGTCCCACGCGCGTTTGGCGATCGGGCGGCGCAGCACCGATGTGCTGCCGTCCGCCTCGGTCACCTGGAGCACCAGTTCGCCCGTCGCATCGCGCCCGAGGCCGAGGACGAAGCGCCCGTCGGGTGCCACATGCAGTGCCCGGTCCTGGTAGCGGATATGTTCGCCGGGTGCCGCATGGCCGGTGACCAGGGCGCCCTGCGCCACTTCGCCGTCGACCGTCGCCGCCTCGGCTGCGCCCGAGAGCAGCAGCACGAGGCCGACGACGAGCTTCACGGCGTCAGCCCGAGCTGGGCCGCGCGCATCAAGGCCGCCTCGGGCGAGGCATAGGCCTCCTGCCGGTCGACCGACCAATAGCGCAGGTCTTCGAGCTGGATCTGCGCGCCGGTGGCGGCGCAGATCACGAAGGCGCCGGGCCACAGGATGCGGAAATGGCCGTGCTCGAAATGCAGTTTGGCGGGAGCGCTTGCGTCCATCATGGTCTTTCAGATCAGGGTGCCCTGTTCGGGCGGCGGGCCTTCGGCCTTGCGGCCGCGCCGGCGCGGGCCGTCGCCCCCTGCCAGCGCCTGCACGCGACCGTCGGCGAATTCGATCTCCAGGGCATCGCCCGGGTGCACGGCGGCGGCCGCGGCGACCAGGGCGCCGTCGCGGCGGACGACGGCGAAGCCCCTGGCCAGCACGCCCTGATAGGACAGGGCCTCGAGCAGCTTGGCCGGCGTCACTAGCCGCTGCGCCAATTGGTCCAGCCGGCGGCCGACCGCGGGCGACAGGCGCTGCGCCATCAGCTCCAGCCGCTCCGCCTTCTGGCGGATCTCGCCTGTCAGCACCTGGGGGCGGAGGCCGGCGGCCGCTGTCGCCAGCCGGGCATTGCGCTCGCCGATCAGGCCGAGCAGGGCGCGCGGCAGCCGGTCGGAGAGATCGTCGAGGCGCAGTTCCGCCGCCTCGATCAGGCTGCGCGGATGGCGCAGCCCCCGGGCCAGGCCTTCCAGCCTGGTGTCCCGCTCGGCCAGCAGGCGGCGGGCAGCCTGGCGGGCGCGGGCGCCCAAGTCTTCCACCCGGTCGAGCAGTTCGGCCCGAACCGGCACCGCCATTTCGGCGGCGGCGGTCGGCGTCGGCGCCCGCCGGTCGGAGGCGAAATCGATCAGCGTGGTATCCGTCTCGTGGCCGACGGCGGAGATCAGCGGGATCTCGCTGCCCGCCGCGGCGCGCACCACCACTTCCTCGTTGAAGGCCCAGAGGTCTTCCAGGCTGCCGCCGCCGCGCGCGACGATGAGGAGATCGGGCCGCGGCACCGGGCCGCCTTCGGGGATGGCATTGAAGCCCCGAATCGCCCGTGCCACCTGTTCGGCCGCCCCTTCGCCCTGCACGGCGACGGGCCAGACCAGGACGTGGCGCGGAAAGCGGTCGGCCAGGCGATGCAATATGTCGCGGATTACGGCGCCCGTGGGCGAGGTGACGACGCCGATGACCGCGGGCAGGAAGGGCAAGGGCCGCTTCCGCTCCTGCGCGAACAGGCCCTCGGCGGCGAGCTTCCGCTTCCGTTCCTCGAGCAGGGCCATGAGGGCGCCGGCCCCCGCGGGCTCGATCGATTCGGCCACCACCTGATATTTCGAGCGGCCGGGATAGGTCGTGAGCCTGCCGGTCACCACCACTTCGAGCCCGTCTTCCGGCCGGAAGCGGAGCCTGCCGGCGACATTCCGCCAGGCCACGCCGTCCAGCACCGCCTCGGCATCCTTGAGGGCGAAATAGAGATGGCCGGAGGAATGGCGCTTGGCACCCGTGAGTTCGCCCCGCACGCGGACCAGGGCGAATCGGTCCTCCACCGTCCGCTTCAGTTGGGCGGAGAGTTCGGAAACCGAGAGTTCGGGCAAATTGGCAGGCGCCGGGGCAGGGGCGAGGTCTTCCATGCTCATGCGGACATGATACAAGCTTGCCCCGAAGTTGGGCGAGGGTTTAGCGATGAATGTCCTGGTGATCGGAAGCGGCGGCCGCGAACATGCCCTGTGTTGGGCGCTGGCGAAATCGCCCCTGGTCGGCCGGCTGTTCTGCGCGCCGGGCAACGGCGGCATCGCCGCGGTGGCGACCTGCGTCGAGATCGACCCCAAGGAGGTCGACCGCCTGCTCGCCCTGATCCGGACCGAGAAGATCGATTTCGTCGTCGTCGGGCCGGAGGCGCCGCTGGTCGCCGGTCTGGCCGACAAGCTGGCCGAGAAGGGCATCAAGACTTTCGGGCCGAGCGCCGCCGCGGCCCAGCTCGAAGGCTCCAAGGGCTTCACCAAGGATCTCTGCGCCCGCCACAATATCCCGACCGCCGCCTATGGCCGTTTCCACGACAAGGCTTCGGCGCTTCGCTATCTCGCCGACCAGACCATCCCCGTGGTGATCAAGGCGGACGGGCTCGCCGCCGGCAAGGGCGTGGTGATCGCCACCACCCGGGACGAGGCGGCGATGGCGATCGACGATTGCTTCTCCGGCCGTTTCGGCTCCGCCGGCTCCGAGATCGTCATCGAAGAATTCCTGGAGGGCGAGGAGGCGAGCTTCTTCGCGATCGCCGACGGCCGCCATGTCGTGCCCCTCGGCAGTGCGCAGGACCACAAGCGCGCCTTCGACAATGACGAAGGCCCCAATACCGGCGGCATGGGCGCCGTCGCCCCGTCGCCCCTGATGACCCCCGCCATGGTGGACGAGGTGATGGCGCGCATCATCCGCCCGACCGTGGCCGCCATGGCGGCGGAGGGAAGGCCGTTCAAGGGCGTGCTCTATGCCGGCCTGATGCTGACCAGATCCGGCCCCCAACTGATCGAATACAATGTCCGCTTCGGCGATCCCGAATGCCAGGTGCTGCTGGCCCGGATGAAGAGCGACCTTCTGCCCGTGCTGGCCGCCGCCGCCGACGGCGTGCTCGACAAGCTGGCGATCGACTGGGACCCGCGGCCGGCGGTCACCGTGGTGATGGCCACCAAGGGCTATCCCGGCGAATTGCAGAAGGGCGGCGAGATCCGGGGGCTCGACGCCGCCGCGGCGGTAAGCCCGGACGTCACCGTGTTCCATGCCGCGACCAAGGCGGAGGGCGATCATTTCGTGCCGGCGGGCGGCCGCGTCCTCAATGTGACGGCGCTCGGCGAGACCATTCAGGCCGCGCGCGAGACCGCCTATGCCGCCATCGCCAAGGTCGACTGGCCGGGCGGCTTCTACCGCACCGACATCGCGCTGAAGGCGATCGCCGCCGCCGGCGAATGACCGGCACGGTCCCGGTTGACCGGGAATTGCGAGCGTCCTAGCGTCGCCCCCCAATGACAGGGGAGAGGCGTTGAAATGGTCGTCCAGGCATCCGGTCCCGCCAGCGAAACTTCGGCCGTGCGCGAGGCGCATCGCTTCGACGAGGCGAAGCTGGAAGCCTTTCTGGCCGCCCGCATCGAGGGTTTCGCCGGGCCGATGACGGTCGAACAGTTCAAGGGCGGGCAGTCCAACCCGACCTATCTGCTGACCACGCCTGCGCGCCGCTATGTCCTCCGCAAGAAGCCGCCGGGCAAGCTGCTGGCCTCCGCCCATCAGATCGAGCGCGAATACAAGGTGATCGAGGCCCTGGCCGGGACCGGCGTGCCGGTCGCCCCGGCGCTCCTGCTCTGCGAAGACGCGGAAGTGATCGGCACGCCCTTCTATGTCATGGGCCATGTCGACGGCCGCGTGCTGCGCGATCCCCAGCTCCCGGGCGCGACCCCGGCCGAGCGGGCGGCGATCTACGAGCAGATGGTCGATGTCCTGGCCAGGCTCCATTCGGTCGACGTCAATGCCGTGGGCCTCGGCGATTTCGGCAAGCCCGGCAATTATTTCGAGCGCCAGATCGGCCGCTGGTCCAAGCAGTACGAAGCGGCCAAGACCGAGACGGTCGACGCCATGGACAAGCTCATGGCCTGGCTCCCCGCCAATATCCCGCCGGGCGAGCATGTCGCCCTGGTGCATGGCGACTACCGCCTGGAAAACACCATCTTCCATGCGACCGAGCCCCGGATGCTCGCCGTGCTCGACTGGGAACTGGCCACCCTCGGCCACCCGCTGGCCGACCTCGCCTATAACTGCATGCCCTATCACATCGCCGATCCCACCATGGGCAACCTGATGGGCATCGACTTCGCCGCGACCGGCATTCCGAGCGAGCCCGACTATCTCGCCGCCTATTGCCGCAAGACCGGCCGCACCGGCATCCCCAACTGGGAATTCTACCTGGCCTTCTCCATGTTCCGCCTCTCCTCGATCGCCCAGGGCGTCTACAAACGCGGCCTCGACGGCAACGCCAGCTCCGACAAGGCCATGATGTACGGCGCCGTGGCGAAATTCCTGGCCGAACTGGCGTGCGAGACGCTCAGGAAGGCGGGGGTGGGGATTTAGGGAATTGTACCAATGCTTTTCTCAGATGTTCGGCAAGTCCTTAAGAGTCGATATTTGACGCAGCCGTGAATAGAGCTGCTTAGCCTTGAGCAGTCGTCCACCTTCAGCCTTTTCCGGCTTTCTTCTGGCTGTCTCGCCCCATGGATCCGGAATCCCCTCAATCGCCAAAAATGCAGCCGTTGCAGCCAATTCCAGTTCAACTGCGTCAGCCTTCACCATCTCATCAAGAAAGCTACGGCGGCGAGTCGACATTGGACTGCCGTCAGGCGGAGTTGACGTTGAGAAAATAGAATATGATCCGCCCCAGGTAGCAGATCCTTCTTTTTCGGTAATGAATCTCATAATACTCGCGAGTTGCGTCGCCTGGGCGAGCTGCTCCGAGTAAGGACCATAATGCTTATAGCGGAATTGGAACCCAGCTCCAAAGCCAGCTTGCTCCAGGAAGAATGCAATCTTTTGAAGCCTAGTTCTTCCAACAATTTGCCCACCAGCATCGCTAACGATTGCTGTGACTCGACGTGCGTCGTCTAGGTTGGCCATTTTGACACTCCCGAGCTTATGATTTCGTTTATTTTTCTCTTCGATTCTTCGTCGCCATTCGCGTAATAAACTCTAAATGCGCGAAATTTTTTCAACGCCGCCACAACGTGCGACCGTGTGGACAAATCAACAAGCCTACCGCCTTCTGTCCGAATATTAATTTGATTAAGAGGCCCCTTGGAATCTTCCGTTAGCTTTTTATAAGGGGACCGCTCAACATCATCTATTAAGATCTTCGGCGGCGAATTGGGCGAACTGAGCGAAAAATTCGTGACAGAATCATTTAATTCGTTGCGAATATATGCGCATGCGGCGTCGCACTCTGGCGACATTGAATCCGCATCGCTCTTGTCGTGAGCGATTCGTCCTCGCACATCTATGCATTTGTATAGATTTCTGTCGCGAAGCCGCTTAGAGAATGTAGAAATAAATTCATCTTTACTTTCCGCCATTAGCGATAATGCGCCCCAAATCACTGTGTCATCCAACGACAAAACGCACTCTATATCTTCAGGATTGTTTGAGAATTTTACAAGTGGGTGATTCTTGGGCAATCCTGTATTTTCTATTGATCCATTCTTCACAAGATCGATTACACGAGAGAGCAATTCTGAATATATGTTTTCCGCACCTCTCGTTGTTTTGTGAAAATAAACGGTTGGATAAAGATGAAATAGGCCGAGGACATATGCCTCCGCCGCCAATATTGCCTTCTGCCCCAGAACAAATGTTCGGACGGGATTAAGTTTTGTTCCGTCAACACTATTTTCGACATCGCCAACTTCAAGATTTTGCATAAGCCATTCGAAATCAATGCCAGAATGTTGACTTCCTGCCATTAAACGGTCGCGCCTCATATAGTCCAGACGGTCTGCGTCAAATTGGCTTGAAACAATTGCTGAATAAATTGTGGAATTCCCTCCGCCGCTCACCATGTCCGCAACATCATTGGCAAATCCGCTACCCATATCTCTTAATTTATCGGCTATTTCTCCATGGCGAATAAGATGATCGCTTACATCCTCATGGTGGGCCATCTTAAAACCAAAACGCTCACCTATTTTTTCAAAAGCGTGGCTGAAAGGTCCGTGCCCAACGTCATGGAGTAAAGCCGCTGCCAGTGCCTGCTGAGCTTTTGTATCTTCATTTCCATAACGTTCAACGACTTTAATAAGCCGCCTTGCAGTATGGAAAACACCTATGCTGTGTAAGAATCGTGAATGTGTCGCTCCAGGATAAACAAGATCTGAGAATCCCAGTTGTCTAATGCGCCGAAGCCGCTGAAACGGCCGCGTCTGCAAAACATCCCATAGCACGCGCTCGAGTTGGGATCTTGAGGCGTTGAATTCGACAAGATCGTGAAGCGGATCACGTATCCGTTGGTCTCTCATCGGGCCTGCGAATCAAAAGGTTCCCATATACTTATATCATGGAACAAAAAGAGAACTTTCAAATGTTAAGCTCGTAGAGGACAAAAAATGTGGCTCAAACTAACGCCTCTCCCCGAAAAACCCCCTCAACACCGCCGCCGCTTCCTCCCCGCCGATGCCGTCATAGACCTCCGGCGCGTGGTGGCACGTCGGCTGGGTGAAGAACCGCCCGCCGTGGGCCACGCCGCCGCCCTTGGGGTCGTCGGCGCCGTAGTAGAGGCGGCGGATCCTGGCGAAGGAGAGGGCGGCGGCGCACATGGCGCAGGGCTCCAGCGTGACATAGAGGTCGTGGCCGGTCAGGCGTTCCTGGGCGAGGGCGGTGCAGGCGGCGCGGATGGCCAGGATTTCGGCGTGGGCGGTCGGGTCGTTCAGCTCGCGGGTGCGGTTGCCGGCGCGGGCGATCACCTGGCGCGTGCTGCCGTCGACGATCACGGCGCCGACCGGGACTTCGCCGCGGGAGGCGGCGGCCCGGGCCTCGTCGAGGGCGAGGTCCATCGGGGTCGGCGTGGGCGGGGTCGGCGGTAGGGGCGTCTTGGTCATGGCGCTTGGAAATTACACGACTATGATCCGCCCATGTCGACAGAAACGCCCCCCAAACGCACCCCGAAACGCAAGCCCGCCGCCCCTGCCGAGAGCGCAGCACCCGAGGCGGAGCGGATCGCCAAATATCTGGCGCGCGCCGGCGTCTGTTCCCGCCGCGACGCCGAGAAACTGATCGGCGAGGGCAAGGTCGCGGTCGACGGCATCGTGCTGGAGAGCCCGGCCTATAAGGTGACCGGGGCGGAGCGCATCACGGTCGAGGGCCGGGTTGTCGCCTCGCCCGACCGGCCGCGCCTCTGGCGCTTCAACAAGCCGCGCGGCCTGGTGGTCTCCCACAAGGACGATCAGGGCCGCATCACCATCTTCGACATGCTGAAATCGGCCGGCCTGCCGCGGGTCATTTCGATCGGCAGGCTCGATCTCAATTCCGAAGGCCTGTTGCTGCTCACCAACGACGGCGGCCTGGCGCGGCGGCTGGAATTGCCCGAGAACGCCTGGGTCCGGCGCTACAAGGTGCGGGTCGCGGGCGAGATCGACCCGCGCCGGCTGGAAGCGCTGAAACAGGGGATCACGGTCGAGGGCGTGCATTACGGCCCGATCGAGGTCGAGATCGACCGGGTGGGCGGGCTGAACG
>NZ_JBAZKR010000091.1:0-14979 GCF_041650655.1 Zavarzinia sp. | reverse complement strand
AAGTCGAGCCTCCTGTCCCTGGTGGCGGGCGCGCGCGCCCTGCAATCGGGCGAGATCCTGGTGCTCGGCGGCGACATGGCCTCGGGCCGGCACCGCCAGGCGGTCTGCCCGCGCATCGCCTTCATGCCCCAGGGCCTCGGCCGGAACCTCTATCCGACCCTCTCGGTCTGGGAGAACGTCGATTTCTTCGCCCGCCTGTTCGGCCACGACCGGCGCGAACGCGAGGCCCGCATCCGCCACCTGCTCGAACGCACGGGCCTCGCCCCCTTCGCCGACCGGCCGGCCGGCCAGCTCTCGGGCGGCATGAAGCAGAAGCTGGGGCTGTGCTGCGCCCTGATCCATGATCCCGACCTGCTGATTCTGGACGAGCCCACGACCGGCGTCGATCCCCTGTCGCGGCGCCAGTTCTGGGACCTGATCGATTCGATCCGCGCGGCCCGCGACGGCATGAGCGTCATCGTCGCCACCGCCTATATGGAAGAGGCCGCGCGTTTCGACTGGCTGGTGGCCATGCATGGCGGCCGCCTGCTCGCCACCGGCACACCGGCCGAACTGCTGGCGACGACGGGTAGCGCCGATCTCGACACCGCTTTCATCTCCCTGCTGCCGGAGGAGATCCGAAAGACCCATGCACCGGTCACGATCCCGCCCCGGCTGGAGGGCGACGGCGACTTCGCCATCGAGGCCGAGGGGCTGACCATGCGCTTCGGCGATTTCACCGCCGTCGACCATGTCTCCTTCAAGATCCCGCGCGGCGAGATCTTCGGCTTCATCGGCTCCAATGGCTGCGGCAAGACCACCACCATGAAGGTACTGACCGGCCTTCTCGAAGCGAGCGAGGGCAGGGCCCGGCTGTTCGGCCACGCGGTCGATCCCCGCGACCTGCAGACCCGGCGCCGGGTCGGCTACATGTCCCAGGCCTTCTCCCTCTACGGCGAACTGACCGTGCGGCAGAACCTGGTACTGCACGCCCGCCTGTTCGCCCTGCCGGAGGATCGGATCCCGGCGCGGGTCGCCGAAATGGCCGAACGCTTCGAACTGGCGGCGGTCATGGACATGCTGCCCGAGGAATTGCCGCTGGGCATCCGCCAGCGCCTGTCGCTCGCCGTCGCCATGATCCATGGCCCCGAGATGCTGATCCTGGACGAGCCGACCTCCGGCGTCGATCCGATCGCCCGTGACCAGTTGTGGCGCATCCTGATCGCCCTTTCGCGCCGGGACCGGGTCACCATCTTCGTCTCGACCCATTTCATGAACGAAGCGGAACGCTGCGACCGCATCTCGCTGATGCATGCCGGCAAGGTGCTGGTCAGCGACACGCCGGCCGCCATCACCCAATCCCGACGGGCCGCCAGCCTGGAGGAGGCCTTCGTCGCCTATCTTCAGGATGCTGCGAGGGAGGCCGCCCCCCAGGCCCCCATTGCGACAGCGGCGGTCCTGCCGGTGCCGGCCCCCCCGCCGGCACCGGCTCCCCTTTCGGCGCCGGCGGCAGGGCCTTCTTTCTCCTTCGGCCGCCTGTTCAGCTTCAGCCGGCGCGAGGCGCTGGAGCTGCAGCGCGACCCGATCCGGGCGACCCTCGCCGTGCTGGGCAGCGTCATCCTGTTGTTCATCATGGGCTACGGCATTTCCATGGATGTCGAGAAACTGCCCTTCGCCGTGCTCGACCTCGACCAGACCACCCTGAGCCGCGACTACATCCAGGAGATCGCCGGCTCGCGCTATTTCATCGAGCATGCGCCGATCGCCAACCACAAGGAGATGGACGCCCGCATGGCGGCCGGCGAACTCAGCCTGGCGATCGAGATCCCGTCCGGCTTCGCCCGCGACGTCGCCCATGGGCGGCAGGTCACCCTGGGCATCTGGTTCGACGGTGCCATGCCGTCCCGGGCCGAGACGGTGCAGGGCTATATCCAGGGCATGCACAGCCAATGGCTGACCCAAAAGGCGCGCATGCTCCATGGCGATGCCGCGACGACGGGGCTCTTCAGCGTCGAGACCCGCTACCGCTACAACCCGGATGTGAAAAGCCTGGTCGCCATGGTGCCGGCGGTGATCCCCATCCTGCTCATGATGATCCCGGCCATGCTGACGGCGCTCTCCGTGGTGCGGGAGAAGGAGCTCGGCTCGATCGTCAATTTCTACGTGACGCCGACGACCCGGCTGGAATTCCTCCTTGGCAAGCAGCTTCCCTATGTCCTGCTCGCCATGCTGAACTGGCTCCTGCTCACCGTGCTGGCGATCACCGTGTTCGGTGTGCCCTTCACCGGCAGCTTTCTGGCCTTCGGGCTCGGGGCGCTGCTCTACGTCATATCGACGACCGGTCTCGGCCTTCTCATTTCGACCTTCATGAAAAGCCAGGTCGCCGCCGTCTTCGGCACGGCCGTGCTCACGCTGCTGCCGGCGGTGCAGTTCTCTGGGCTGATCAATCCCATTTCCTCGCTGGAGGGGGCCGGCGCCTTCATCGGCCGCATCTATCCGACCACCTATTTCATCATGATCTCGCGCGGGGCCTTTTCGAAGGCGCTCGATCTGGCCGATCTCTGGGGCGCGATCCTGCCGCTCGTCGCGATCGCGCCGGTCCTGATCGGCCTCTGCGCCGCCGCCTTGCGGAAACAGGCGGCCTGACCATGCGCGGTCTCACCATCCTCCACCTCGGGGTCAAGGAACTGCGCGGCCTGTGGCGCGACCGCATGATGCTGGTGCTGGTCCTCTACGCCTTTACACTCTCGGTCTACACGGCGGCGACCGCCATGCCGGAGACCCTGAGCCGGGCGCCCATCGCCATCGTCGACGAGGACCGCTCACCGCTTTCGATGCGCATCGTCGGCGCCTTCTACCCGCCCTATTTCACCCCGCCCGTACTGATCGACCAGCACGAGATGGACAGCCGCATGGATGCCGGGCTCGATACGTTCGCGATCGACATTCCCCCGGATTTCCAGCGCGACGTGCTGGCCGGCCATAGTCCGACCATCCAGCTCAACGTCGATGCGACGCGCATGAGCCAAGCCTTCACCGGCAACGGCTATATCCAGAGCATTCTTTCGAGCGAAGTCTCGGAATTCGCCGAACATTATCGGAGCAGCGAGGTGCCGGCGGTCGACCTGGCGCTCCGTGCGCGCTTCAATCCCGGGCTGAACCAGTCCTGGTTCGGCGCCATCGTCGAGATCATCGATCACATCACCATGCTGGCGATCATCCTGACCGGCACCGCCCTGATCCGCGAACGCGAACACGGCACGGTCGAGCACCTGCTGGTGATGCCCGTCACCCCGCTCGAGATCATGACCGCCAAAGTCTGGTCCATGGCGCTCGTGGTGCTGATCGCCTCGACCGTGTCGCTGGTCGTCGTGGCCCAGGGCCTGTTGCAGGTGCCCGTGCAGGGCTCCGTCGGATTGTTCCTCGCGGGGACGGCCCTGCATCTCTTCGCCACCACGGCGCTCGGCATCGTGCTCGCCACCGTCGCCGGTTCCATGCCGCAGTTCGCCCTGCTGCTGATGCTGGTGCTGCTGCCGTTGCAGATCCTCTCCGGCGGCGTCACGCCACGGGAGAGCATGCCGGAGCTGGTGCGGACCGTGATGCTGGCGGCGCCCAACACCCACTTCGTCCAGCTCGCCCAGGCGATCCTGTTCCGGGGCGCGGGCCTCTCCGTGGTCTGGCCGCAGTTCCTGGCTCTCGCCGGCATCGGCTCCGTGCTCTTCGTCTTTGCTCTCGCCCGCTTCCGGCGGAGCCTGCGCTAGGCGGGCCTTCCGCCCCGGGGTGATCCGGGAGGTCTCGCCGGTGCCGGTACCGCGGGTGCGGTCAATGGGCTTGCCGTCGGCGCCGCAGGCTGCGATAGTCTGTTCAGGCCGGGCTCGAGGCAGCGCCCGGCTCCCGGCAATGCAGGCCCAGGATCCCACCCGAAACCGTTCGGGCAGGGGTCGTGGGCCTTTTTTATTGTCCGGCGACACTGCCTGCGTGCCACGGAGTTCGTCGATGACAGGTTCCCACCCGCTCGCCCGCTATATGGTCGCGGAATGCCCCTATTACCGGCCTGCCGGCAACGAGGTCGAGGTCTTCCGGGCCGCCCATGCCGAGCGCATTCCGATGATGCTGAAAGGCCCGACCGGCTGCGGCAAGACGCGCTTCATCGAGCATATGGCCCATGTCCTTGGAACGCCTCTGATCACCGTCGCCTGCCATGAGGACATGACGGCGGCGGACTTGGTTGGCCGCTATCTGCTCGACGAGACGGGCACGGTCTGGCAGGACGGGCCGCTCACCCTGGCGGTTCGATATGGTGCCATCCTCTATCTCGACGAAGTCGTGGAGGCGCGCCAGGACACCACCGTGGTGATCCATCCCCTGACCGACGACCGCCGCATCCTGCCGCTCGAAAAGCGGAACGAGATCGTCAAGGCGCATCCCGATTTCCACCTCGTCGTCTCTTACAACCCGGGCTATCAGAGCGCCGTGAAGGACCTGAAGGAATCGACCAAGCAGCGCTTCGTCGCCCTCGACTTCGACTATCCGGCGCCCGCGATCGAGGCAGAGATCGTCGCCCATGAATCAGGCCTCGATCCCGAGACCGCCCGGGTGATCACCGAGATCGGCCAGCGTTCGCGCAACCTGCGCGGTCACGGGCTGGACGAGGGCGCTTCGACCCGCATGCTGATCCAGGCCGGCCGCCTGGCCGCCCGCGGCATTCCGCTGCGCGAGGCCTGCCAGCTCGCCCTCGTGGTGCCGGTGACCGACGACCGCGACATGCGCCAGGCCCTGACCCGCGCCATCGACGCCTGCATCGCCTGACGCCATGGCCGCGATCGACGATCTGCGCCGGCTGGTCTCGGCGCGGGAACGCCTGGCCCCGGCCTTCGCCGAAGCCGACGCCCATCTGAGCAGCCAGCCGGAATGGGCCGACGCCTGGGCGGAAGCCGCTCTAGCCCTGATGCGGGTGAATGCCGGGGCGGCCTGCCATGTCGCCTTCTATCTCGCCACCGCGCGGCTCGGCGACGCCGGCTTCGCCGCCCGCCTGGGTGCCGCGGCGGCGGCCCTCTGCCGCGAGGCCGGGGCGGGGCCGGCCCGCGTATTGATCGAACAGGGCGAGGCCTTGCCGCGCGACACCGATCTCGCCCCCGCCTTCGCGGCGCTGGTCGATTTCGCCGGCCGCCAGCCGGCCGCGGCCGAGGCGGCGGCGGCCCTGCTGCCCCGCGTCCTGGCCGCCACGGGCGCCGGTGGTTACGGCGAATTCCTCGCCGCCGGGCTCCGCGCCTATGGCAAGGACCGGGCGCGTCTCCTCGCCTATGTCCGGCTGGAGGACCCGCTGGCCAAGGCGCGGCTGGCCGACCAGGGCCTGTCGGGCGCGCTCCGCCGCGCGGTGCCGGCGGCGCTCGGCTTTGCTGACAGCCTGTGGGGTCAGGAATGGAGCGTGCGTTTCGCGCCCAAGGCGCAGCGCCCCAGCCTGGCCCTGCCGATCCTGGTGCTGCCCGAAGCCTTCGCCGGCCGCGCGGCCGGGGACCAGGGCGAGATCGCGGCGGCCGCACTCGCCCATGCCGCCGCGCACCGTGCCTTCGGCGCCGGGCGCTTCGATCCCAGACGCCTGAAGCCCGTTCAGGTGGCGCTCACCTCGCTCGTCGAGGATGCCAGGGTGGAACTCCTGGCGATGCGCCGTTTTCCGGGGCTGCGCCGGCTGTGGGCGCCGTTCCACGACGTGACGCCGGATACCGCCCGCACCGTGCCCGACCTGATGCGGCGGATGAGCCGCGCCCTCTTCGATCCCGCCTATGAGGATGGGGAGCCCTGGATCGCCAAGGCCCGCGCCCTTTTCGCCGAGCGTTTGCCCCGTATCGACGACGCGGCGATCGCGCGCGAGATCGGCAATCTTCTGGGCAACGACCTCGGCCAGATGCGATTGTCCTTCAACGCCAAGAGCTATGTCGTGGAGCCCTGTTACCGCGACGATCACGCCGGCCTCTGGACCAGCGAACAGCCGCCCGACGCCGAGGCGAGCGAGATCGACGTCGCGGTCGAAGCCATGCGCCGGACCGAGCAGGAGGTCGAAGACGGCAAGCGGCGCGAGGACCAGGCCCCGGGCGAGAAGCCGGCCGGCCGTGCCCGTTCCGTCGCCGCCGGGGACGAGACGGTGGTGATCGGCCGCCTGCCCGAATGGGACTATGCCCTCTCCAAGGCCCGGCAGGATTGGGTGACGGTGAAATCCTGCCGCGTCCATCCCGGACGGCCGCGGCCGCTCGAAAGGGAACGCGCGGCGGCCCGCGTGCAGGCGCTGATCCGCGGTGCCCGCCTCGGTCTGCCCAAGCGCCTGAAACGCCAGGCCGAGGGCGACCAGCTCGACATCGATGCCGCCATCGCCGGGGCGATCGAGCGCCGCTCCGGCCGGATGCCGGACGAGCGCGTGTTCCAGCGCGTCTCGCGCCAGGCGCGCGACATGGCAACTCTCCTGTTGGTCGATGCCTCGCAGAGCACGTCGGATCCGGCCGGCGGCAGCGACGGGCTTCGCATCATCGACCGCGAGATCGAGGCCGCCTCCGTGCTGGCCGCGGCGATCGACGGGCTGGGCGACCGGCTGGCGATCGAAGGTTTCGCCTCGGCCGGGCGGGAGGATGTGCGCCTGATGCCGGTCAAGGATTTCGACGACGCTTTCGACGCGCTCGCCGAGGCGCGCCTGGCCGGCCTCGCTCCCGGGCTCTCCACCCGGCTCGGGGCGGCGCTGCGGCAGGCCGGGCGGCGCCTCGCGGAACAACGGGCGTGGCGCCGGGTCGCCATCGTCATCACCGACGGCGAGCCCTTCGATGTCGACTGCGACGATGCCCGTTACCTGACCGAGGATGCCCGCCATGCCGTGCAGGAATTGCGGGCGCAGGGGATCGACGCCTTCGCCCTCGGCATGAATGGGGCGACCGCTTCGGGGGTGCGCATCTTCGGGCGCGGCGGCTTCATCCCGGTCGCCCGCGCGGAGGCCCTGACGGCGGCGCTGGCCGGGCTCTACTTCAGGCTCTCGGCGCGCTGATCACTTGCGGCGCGGGGCCGGCGCCGCGCCCAGGGCGGCCTGCACCGCGCGGCGGAAGATCGCTTCCGCCGCGCGGTGTGCGGAAGGGGCATCGGGGGCTACCAGGCGAAGGCCGAGACCGGCACCATTCGGCAGGGTGGAGACCCCGGCGAATACGCCGGCCGCGGCGCAGTCGGCCTCCAGCGCGGTGGCGGCCGGGAGGCGGCCCGGCGGGGCCAGCAGTAAATGGCTGGCGACGACGCGGAACGGACCGACGACATCGGCCAAGTCGCATCCCGTCAGCGTGAAACGCTCCCGCAGCAGGCGTCGGCCGTCTGCGGTTACCTCGATATCGGCGGCGAGGGAGGCGAAGGGACGGCCCCGGCCGGTCGGATCGTGCCAGGCGAAGGCATCGCTGATCAGGGCGGCGGCGCTCGGGCCCAGATCGAGCCGGAGCGTGCCGGCGAAGGCAGCCCCCGGAAACAGCACCAGGGGATCGGGCGTATGGGCGAGGAAGCCGCCGGCCGCAACCGAGAGGATCACATCCTGCCGCGCCGGCAGGCCGTGACAGTCGTGCACCACGGTCGCCGCCTGGGTGGTGACGTGGGCAGCGGCAGCCTCGGCGACGTCGATCCGGCTGCTCAGCCGGTCGTCGCGATAGAGCCCGCCGGACGATGATTGCTGATAGACCGTGGTGAGCGCGGGGATCCCGGCGTCGAGGGCGAAGGGCCGCGTCATGTGGAAGGGATAGGAGACGTAACGCCGCCCGATTCGCGTGCGCCCGCCCGCCTGATGGAAGGCGAGGTCGAAACGGCCCTGGCGGGCGCCGGATAGGACGAATTCGGCGGCGCGCGGCTCGATCATCGGAACAGCAGGTCGCGGGCGATACGGTCGACGATGGCGCCCACACCCTCGCCCCGGCGGCAGTCGGTCAGCGCGATCGGGGCGCCCTTCCGCACGGCCAGGGCTTCCGCCGTCATGGCCGCGAGATCGACACCGACATGGGGGGCGAGGTCGGTCTTGTTGATCACCAGGAGGTCGCATTTCAGCACCCCCGGGCCCTTCTTGCGCGGGATGTCGTCGCCGCCGGCGACATCGATCACGAACATCCACCAGTCCACGAGATCGAGCGAGAAGGTGGAGGCCAGATTGTCGCCGCCGCTCTCGATCAGGATCACTTCGGCATCCGGGAAGCGGTCTTCCAATTCGTCGGCCGCGGCGATGTTCAGGGTCGGATCCTCGCGGATCACCGTGTGGGGGCAGGCCCCGGCTTCGACCGCGGCGACGCGGGCGGGATCGATCAGGCCGGAACGGCGCAGGCGTTCCGCATCCTCGGCGGTGACCAGATCGTTGGTGACCACGGCGATCGGAATATCGCGCCTGGCGAATTCCGGGATCAGACGCTCGATCAGCGCCGTCTTGCCGGAGCCGACCGGCCCGCCGATGCCGATCCTGGCGGCGCCGACCCGGGCGGGCGCGGCCGTCATGTCCTGGGGCAACAGGTTCATCGCCGTCTCCTTCAGCGCAGCATGTAACGCTGGGCGAGCGGCAGTTCGGTCGCCGGTTCGCAGGTCGCGAGCACGCCGTCGACGAAGACGTCGAAGGTCTGGGGATCGACCCTGATCTCCGGGCAGGCGTCGTTGTGCAGCATGTCGGACTTGCGGAGGCCTCGCGTGCCATGGGCCGGCAGCAGCGCCTTCTTCAGGTCGAGTTGGCGGTCGAGACCGCGCTCGATCGCCAGGGGATGCACGAAACAGGCGGACAGGGCCTGTTTGGCGCGGCCGAAGGCGCCCCATTGCGGGCGCAGCATCAAGGGTTCGCAGGTCATCAGCGAGGCGGCACTGTCGCCCATGGCGCCGTAGGCGATGAAGCCGCCCTTGACCACCAGTTCCGGCTTGATGCCGAAGAAGGCCGGGCGCCAGATCACCACGTCGGCCATCTTGCCGTCTTCGAGCGAGCCGACGTGATCGGCGATGCCGAAGCTCCGCGCCGCGTTGATGGTATATTTCGCGATGTAACGCTTGATGCGCTCGTTGTCGCCGAAACGGGTCGCCTCTTCGGGCAGGCGGCCGCGCTGGCGCTTCATCTTGTCGGCCAGTTGCCAGGTGCGGCAGATCACCTCGTTGATGCGGCCCATGCCCTGGCTGTCGGAACCGAGCATGGAGATCGCACCGATATCATGCAGGATGTCTTCGGCGGCGATGGTCTGGGCGCGGATCCGGCTCTCGGCGAAGGCGACGTCTTCCGGCACCGCGGGATTGAGATGGTGGCACACCATCGTCATGTCCAGGTGCTCGTCGAATGTGTTCACCGTATAGGGATTGGTCGGATTGGTGGAAGAGGGCAGGCACCAGGGCACGCCGGCGACGCGGATGATGTCCGGGGCATGGCCGCCGCCCGCCCCTTCGGTGTGATACATATGGATGGTGCGGCCGGCGATCGCGGCCAGCGTATCCTCGAGGAAACCCGACTCGTTCAGCGTGTCGGTGTGGATCTGGACCTGGAAATCCAACTCGTCCGCGACGCGGAGGCACATGTCGATCGCCGCCGGCATGGAACCCCAATCCTCATGCAGCTTGAGGCCCAGGCAGCCGGTCGCCATCTGCTCGACCAGCGAGGCGGGCTTGTGGGAATTGCCGCGGCCGAGGAAGCCGAAATTCATCGGCCATTGTTCCGCCGCCTGCAGCATCTTTCCGACGTTGAAGGGCCCGCCGCAGTCGATCCCCACCGTGATCGGCCCGAGGGAGCCGCCCAGCATGGTGGTGATGCCGGAAGAGAGGGCATGTTCGACCAGTTGCGCACTGTCGAAATGGACATGGACGTCGAGCGCGCCGGCGGTCGCGATGAGACCTTCGCAGTCGCGCACCGTGGTGGCGGCGGAGACGATCAGGCGCGGGTCGACGCCGTCCATGATCGCCGGATTGCCGGCCTTGCCGAAGCCGACGATGCGCCCGTCGCGAATGCCGAGGTCGCCCTTGACGATGCCGAGCACGGCATCGATTACCACGACATTGCAGAGCAGGAGGTCGAGGGCACCTTCCGCCGCGGTGACCCCGGCGGCGAGACCGGCACCGTCGCGCAGCGTCTTGCCGCCGCCGTGCAGGCATTCGTCGCCGTAGGCCGCGTGATCCCTCTCGATCACCGCGACGAGATCGGTATCGCCGAGGCGGACGCCGTCGCCCACCGTCGGTCCGTACATGGCCGCATAGTCGCGGCGGGACATGATCGCCATGGGTTCCTCCTCAGAGACCGCGGAAGCCGGCCGCCCGGGCCTTGTCGATCGCCGCCGCCTTCACGGCGGGATCGTCGGCGGCGCCGTCGGTCAGGCCGTTCAGGCCGGACAGGGTCTTGGTTCCGCCGAAGGTGGTGAGCACCACCTCCTTGGCCTGGCCGGGCTCGAAGCGGACGGCGGTGCCGGCCGGGATGTCGAGGCGCAAGCCGAAGGCGGCGGCACGGTCGAAATCCAGCGCCTTGTTCACTTCGAAGAAATGGTAATGGCTGCCGATCTGCACCGGCCGGTCGCCGGTATTGGTGACAGTCAGGGTGAGCCTGGGCCGTCCGGCGTTCAGTTCGATCTCGCCGTCTTCGACCACCAGGGCGCCGGGCTCGAAGGCGGGGGCAGCGCTGCCGGGCAGGCTGCGGATCGGTTCATGCACGGTAACGAGCTTGGTGCCGTCCGGGAAGGTCGCCTCGACCTGGAGCATGGGCAGCATGGTGGCGACACCGGGCATCACGTCCGCCTCGGTCAGGATTTCGGCGCCGAAGGCCATCATGTCGGCGACCGAGCGGCCGTCGCGGGCACCTTCCAGGATCTCGTCGCTGATCAGGGCGACCGCCTCGGGGAAATTCAGCTTGCAGCCGCGCGCGCGCCGTTTCCGTGCCAGTTCGGCGGCGGAAAAGATCGTCAGGCGTTCCAGTTCGGTCGGAGTCAGCAGCATTTCTCGGGCCTCAGTTCGAAAACAGGCGCTGGCCGCTCCGGCCGTGGCGGCAGACGGCGATGTCGGCGAGCGGCAGGAAGGCGGCCAGGGGTTGGCCGTCGGCGACCGGTGCCGTCTCGGCCGCGACCAGGGCGAGGGCGCCCGCGATCACCCGCTGCGCCTCGATGGCCCCCACGAGGCCGAGGCGGATCGCCGCAGTGGCGAGCCCGGTGACGGCGACATAGCCGGAGAGTGTCGCCGCCTCCGCCTCGCCAAGGCCGAGGGCGCGCCAGACCAGGCCCTGGACGACGGCCAGGTGGCCGAGTGCCGCGCCCTGGCGCAGCAGGCGGCGATAGGCGGCGGCCCCTTCGGTGCCCAGGCGTTCGTGGGTGGTGAGCAGGGCGGCGCCGTTCCGGCGCGAGCCGGTGCGGAAGGCTTCGATCGGGCTCGACGCCTCGATCTCTTGGTCGAGGGCGGCGAGGGCGTCGAGGTCCTGGCCGGCACGGTGGGCCCGGATCACGGCGACGCGGTCGAAGCCGGCCCAGCGCCGGCGGATCTGCGCGCCGATGAAGCGGGCGAGGTCGAGGGACCCCAGGCATTCCGCCTCCGCCGCAGTTGCTTCGAGCCCCTGCGAGAAGGCGAAGCCGCCGGAGGGAAACAGGCTGTCGCCATGTTGCAGGGCGAGCAGCAGGCCGGCGCTCATGCCTCCTCCCCCAGGACCTCGACGCGGCCGGCGTCGAGCAGGGGTTTCAGGCGCGCGGTCACCGCGCTGGCCGGGCCTTCCAGAGCGACCAGCAATTGCGCGCCGTCGAAGCGCACGCGCCAATGCAGGTTGCCGGCGTGATAGCCGAGTTCGAGGGCATCGGCGGTGGTCGCGGGGGCGAGGCGGAGCCAGAGCTGCTCGTCGACGCGGACGACGGCACCCAGCGTATCCTCGATCACCACCACGGCGCCGTCGTAGAGCACGCTCTCGCGCGGCAAGGCGATCAGATATTCGGTGCCCTTGGTGCCGACGACGCGAAGCCGCCGCCGCGAAAGGTCGGCGGTCGGGATGCGCAGGTATTCGAGCGATCCCTCGTGTTCCAGGCGGTGGAGGACGTCGTTGAAGGGAAACGCCATGCGGCTGCCCAGCACCTGGTTGACGTGGCGCACGCGGGGGGCGTCGTGGCGGACATCGGGGTGATGATCATGCGGCATGGCGTTTCCCTTCGTTCCCGGTCAGGAGGCCAGGAGTTCCTTCAGCTTGCTGTCGATGAAGGCGACGTCGACCGGGTTGGTGCCCGGCCCGCCGGCGAAATGGCCCCAGACCGAAGGCACGGGCACATAGCTCGCATTCGGCATGGCGGCCACTTCGTTCTGGCTGTCCTCGACCGGGAAATAGAGGTCGGTCTGGCCCGGCATGACGAAGGTCTTGGCCTTGATCGC
The DNA here is from genome assembly GCF_041650655.1 of Zavarzinia sp. Taxonomy (GTDB): domain Bacteria; phylum Pseudomonadota; class Alphaproteobacteria; order Zavarziniales; family Zavarziniaceae; genus Zavarzinia. Next base: position 2,652 of record NZ_JBAZKR010000091.1, on the reverse strand, counting down.
GCCGAGTGCCGCCTTGTAGTCGCCCTTGTAGATCTCGTTGTCCGAGATGTCGCCGTGCTGCCAGGTCCACAGCATGGTCAGCAGGTTGTTGGCGTCGCGCGGCAGGAAGAAGCCTTCCCAGAAGGCGACCAGGAAATCCTCGAGCGAGGAATAGCCGAGCGTCTTCAGGTCCAGTTCCTGGCGGTAGAAGGTCTGGGAAAAGCCCCAGCCGGCATAGACCCGGGCGGCGGCGCGCAGCCCCTTGGCCGGCTTTTCGGTATAGAAGCCCTCGTTGAAGGCGGCGTCGGCGGTCAGTGCCGCCTTGACGCCTTCGAGGAAGACGAAGTTGTGGCGCGAACATTTGGCCGAGCCGCAGAAGGGCGCCAGAAGGTCGACCATGTCGGGATACATGGCACCCCAATGGAACGTCTGGAGTGCGCCCATCGACCAGCCGACGACCAGGCGGATGTGCGAGATGCCGAACAGTTCGGTCACCAGCTTGTGCTGGGCCTTCACGTTGTCATAGGCCGTGACGTCGGGGAAACGGCCCATGTTGTAGGGCTCGGGCGTGTTGCTCGGCGAGGAGGACAGGCCGTTGCCGAACATGTTGGGGATGATGATGAAATATTTGGCCGGGTCGAGGGCCATGCCCTCGCCGATCAGCCATTCGTTGTCGTAATGCTGGCCCGAATACCAGGTCGGATAGACGATGACATTGTCCTTGGCCGCGTTCAGCGTGCCGAAGGTCTTGTAGGCGAGCTTGGCATCGCGGATGGTCGCACCGCGCTGGAGCTTGAAGTCGCCGAGGTCGTAGATCTCGTAATCGAGGGGCATGGTCCTACCTCTGGAAATGGGATGAAACTATTTCGATCTCACGCCGGCTGGGCGCTGCGCACCGTGATGCGGCCGACGACCAGATAGGCGATGGCGGCGACGATGCCCGACGACAGGGCGGTCGAAAGGCCCGGCATGTAGAATTCGACCACGAAGGCGAAGGCGGAGCCGATCGCCCAGGCGACGAAGGGCGCAGGACGGAAGGCGCGTTCGACGCCGGCCGCACCGCGGGTCAGATATTGGTCGACCAGGATGATGGTGCCGATCGGCGGCACCAGGATGCCGAGCAGCGAGAGCCACTGGATGAAGAAGGCCCAGACGTTGGTGGCGGCGACCGCAATGCCGATGACGCCGAGCACGACGGTCATCAGGCGCATCTTGGAACCCAGGATGCGCGACCAGCCGGTCGCGGCATTATAGAGGCAGTGCGAGCAGACCGAGCCCAGGTTGATGTAGAGGAAGGCGAAGGCGAGCGCGCTGAGCCAGCCGATCTGAAGCCCGTTCATGTAACCGAACATGTTGTCGGTACCGAAGGGGTTGGCGTTGGGCACGGCGAGGGCCGCGGTCATCAGGCCGCCGACCAGCATGGCGACCAGGTTGGCGACCGGGAAGGCGCTGAAGGTCGCGATGAACGACTGTTTCGGCGTCTGCGCCCAGCGGTTGAAGTCGGCGGTGACGGTGCCGGCGTCGATGAAGAGGGCGAGCACCACGGTGAGGCCGACACCCATCGCCATGGTGGCGGTGCCGTTGTTGCCGGCATAGGAGACGATCGCGTCGAAAGTCGTGGTCGAGGCGGCGTGGAAGGCGACGAAGAGACCGAGCACGACGAAGAGCGGCACCGAGACCATGCCGATCCAGTGCAGCCCCTTCACCCCGATGAAGGTGACGGCGATATAGAGGATGCCGGCCGCGATCGTCATCACGACATAGTCGAGGCCATAGGTGCCGGAGATCAGTGCGCCGGTGATGCCGGTCTGTACCGCATACCAGCCGAGCAGGAGGGTGGAGAGCAGGCCCGAGGCGGCGACATAACCCTTGTGGCCGAACACGCGGCTGGCGATCAGGGCGAAATTCTCGCCCGAGCGGGCGCCCAGGTGCCCGAGTGCCGCGACATAGCCGAGCATGATCAGGTTACCGATCACCATGGCGGTGACAGCCCTGGTGAAACCCATGCCCAGAACCAGGATGGAACCCGTCATGGCCCCCGTGATGATCATCGGGAACCCGGCCCAGACCATCACCATGGAGAACAGCGGGTGCCTCGCGTGCTGGGGCACCGGGGTGTGTTCGTACTCGTCGGCGAGTACCTGTTCGGCATCGACAGTATTGCTCATGACATTCCTCCGTGGACGCTAATGCACAGGACGCGGGGGACGCCGGCAGGCGTGCGCATTCGCCTGCCGGATCTCTTGAGCGCTGGTTTTTCGGTCAGCGATGCGTGGCTTTGTTGGGGATGCCGTCGATCGGGCATTCCTCGTGACCGACGGTGTCGCGCGTGAAGCTCTCCACCATCTCGCGGGTGCCTTCGGGATCGGTGATCCACTTCGTATAGAAGTCGTAGGGGCAGGCGGCCACGCCCTTGTCGCCGTCGCCCGAATTGATCATCCCCGTGTAACCGCGGTGGACCAGCTTGAACAGGTGGTTGTTCGACTGGCCGACGCGGCGGGCGTCGCGGATCAGCGACTTGGAGAGCTGGGCATATTGGATGCCGTATTCCTCCTCGCCGCATTCGCCTAGCGTCCGGCCGTCGAAGCCGACGATCGCGGAATGGCCGAAATAGGTGTAGACGCCGTCGAAGCCGGCGGTATTGGCGACCGCGACATAGACGTTGTTGGCCCA
>NZ_JBAZKR010000090.1:0-15015 GCF_041650655.1 Zavarzinia sp. | reverse complement strand
ATCGCGATCAAGGGCGACGAGCAGACCAACCTCGACATCGAAGCGCTGAAGAAGCACTTCGACGAGGCCAAGGATCGCCTGCAGAAGCGTTTCGAGGACAAGGTCGAGAAGCTGCAGCGCGGCGACGAGCTGCAGCCGGGCGTGATGAAGATGGTCAAGGTCTTCGTCGCGGTGAAGCGCAAGCTGCAGCCGGGCGACAAGATGGCCGGCCGCCACGGGAACAAGGGCGTCATCTCGCGCATCATGCCGCGCGAGGACATGCCCTATCTCGAGGACGGCACCAATGTCGACATCGTGCTGAACCCCCTCGGCGTGCCTTCGCGCATGAATGTCGGGCAGATCCTGGAAACCCACCTCGGCTGGGCCGCGGCCGGTCTCGGCCGCCAGATCGGCGAGGTGGCGGACAAGATCCGTCGCGGCAACGAGAAGGCGAACGCGCTGCGCGAGAAGCTGCAGACCATCTATTCGGCGACCGAATACGCCGAGAAGATCGAGCCGCTCGAGGACAGCCAGCTCCTCGAGATGGCGGACAACCTGCGCCGCGGCGTGCCGATCGCGACCCCGGTGTTCGACGGCGCCCAGCCGTCCGACATCGAGGACTACCTGAAGATGGCGGGCTTCGCCTCCTCGGGCCAGAGCACGCTGATCGACGGCCGTACTGGCGAGACCTTCGACCGTAAGGTCACGGTCGGTTACATCTACATGCTGAAGCTGCATCACCTGGTGGACGACAAGATCCACGCCCGGTCGATCGGCCCCTACAGCCTCGTCACCCAGCAGCCGCTGGGCGGCAAGGCCCAGTTCGGTGGCCAGCGCTTCGGCGAAATGGAAGTGTGGGCGCTCCAGGCTTACGGCGCCGCCTACACCCTCCAGGAGATGCTGACCGTGAAGTCGGACGACGTCGCGGGCCGCACCAAGGTCTACGAGGCGATCGTGCGCGGCGAGGACAATTTCGAGGCCGGTATTCCGGAATCGTTCAACGTTCTCGTCATGGAAATGCGGTCTCTCGGCCTCAACGTCGACATGGGCGGCAAGGGCGCCGCGTAAGCGCGGCGCCCCTGATGCTGAACCCTTTGTCGACCGTGATTTTTCGCAACCGAGCGGCGTCGGGGACGCCCGCGCCGCATGAGGGAGCAAAGTAATGAACCAAGAGGTTATGGCCCTGTTCGGGCATGCCCCCGGCACCCAGGCTTTCGATCAGATCAAGATCTCGATCGCCAGCCCGGAAAAGATCCGCGCCTGGTCCCATGGCGAGATCAAGAAGCCGGAAACGATCAACTATCGTACCTTCAAGCCCGAGCGGGACGGTCTGTTCTGCGCCAAGATCTTCGGGCCGATCAAGGATTACGAGTGCTTGTGCGGCAAGTACAAGCGCATGAAGTATCGCGGCATCACCTGCGAGAAGTGCGGCGTCGAAGTCACCCTGTCGAAGGTCCGGCGCGAGCGCATGGGCCATATCGAACTGGCTTCGCCGGTCGCGCACATCTGGTTCCTGAAGTCGCTGCCGTCGCGCATCGGCCTTCTGCTCGACATGACCCTGAAGGATCTCGAACGCATTCTCTATTTCGAGAATTACGTCGTGACCGAGCCGGGCCTGACCGCGCTGAAGCGTAATCAGCTCCTCAACGAGGAAGATTACATCCGCGCCCAGGACGAATATGGCGAGGACAGCTTCGAGGCCGGCATCGGCGCCGAGGCGATCCGCAAGATGCTCGAAAAGCTCGACCTCGAGGGCGAGCGTGACGAGCTCCGCCAGGAACTCGCCACCACGACGTCCGAGGCGAAGCCGAAGAAGATCGTGAAGCGCCTGAAGCTGATCGAGTCCTTCATCGAGAGCGGCAACAAGCCGGAATGGATGATCCTGACGGTGGTCCCCGTGATCCCGCCGGAACTCCGTCCCCTGGTGCCCCTCGACGGCGGCCGTTTCGCGACCTCCGACCTGAACGACCTCTATCGCCGCGTCATCAACCGTAACAACCGCCTGAAGCGGCTGATCGAGCTGCGCGCGCCGGACATCATCGTCCGTAACGAAAAGCGCATGTTGCAGGAAGCGGTCGACGCCCTGTTCGACAACGGCCGCCGCGGCCGCGTCATCACGGGCGCCAACAAGCGGCCGCTGAAGTCGATCTCCGACATGCTGAAGGGCAAGCAGGGCCGGTTCCGCCAGAACCTGCTCGGCAAGCGCGTCGACTATTCGGGCCGTTCGGTCATCGTCGTCGGGCCGGAGCTGAAGCTCCATCAGTGCGGCCTGCCGAAGAAGATGGCGCTCGAGCTGTTCAAGCCCTTCATCTACGCCAAGCTCGACATGAAGGGCATCGCCACCACGATCAAGATGGCGAAGAAGATGGTCGAGAAGGAGCGGCCGGAGGTCTGGGACATCCTCGAAGAGGTGATCCGCGAACATCCGGTGATGCTGAACCGCGCGCCCACGCTGCACCGTCTCGGCATCCAGGCCTTCGAGCCGACGCTGATCGAAGGCAAGGCGATCCAGCTGCATCCGCTCGTCTGCGCCGCCTTCAACGCGGACTTCGACGGCGACCAGATGGCCGTCCACGTGCCGCTGTCGCTCGAAGCCCAGCTCGAAGCGCGCGTGCTCATGATGTCGACCAACAACATCCTGAGCCCCGCCAACGGCAAGCCGATCATCGTGCCGTCGCAGGACATCGTGCTCGGCGTCTACTATCTCACGATGGAACGGCCGAACGAGCCGGGCGAGGGCATGGCCTTCGCCAACATCAACGAGATCCAGGCGGCGCTGGATTCGAAGTCGGTCACGCTGCACACCAGGATCAAGTCGCGCCTGCACACGGTCGACAGCAACGGCGATCCGATCGTCGTCCGCGTCGAGACCACGCCGGGCCGTATGATTCTTTCGGAGCTGCTGCCGCGCCACCCGAACGTGCCCTTCTCGCTGATCAACAAGCTGCTCACCAAGAAGGACATCTCGACCGTCATCGACATCGTCTATCGCCACTGCGGCCAGAAGGAGACGGTGATCTTCGCCGATCGCCTGATGGCGCTCGGCTATGCCCATGCCTGCCGCGCCGGCATTTCCTTCGGCAAGGACGACATGGTCATTCCGAAGGCGAAGGAAGCGCTGGTCGCCGCGACCCAGGAACAGGCCAAGGAATACGAGCAGCAATATCTCGACGGTCTGATCACCCAGGGCGAGAAATACAACAAGGTCATCGACGCCTGGGCCCAGTGCACCGACAAGGTCGCGGACGAGATGATGAAGGAAATCTCGTCGGTCGTGATCGACGAGACCACGGGCCGCGCCAAGCCGATCAACTCGATCTACATGATGGCCCATTCGGGTGCCCGTGGTTCCGCGGCCCAGATGAAGCAGCTCGCCGGCATGCGCGGCCTGATGGCCAAGCCGTCGGGCGAAATCATCGAGACGCCGATCATCTCGAACTTCAAGGAAGGCCTGTCGGTTCTCGAGTACTTCAACTCGACCCACGGCGCCCGTAAGGGCCTGGCCGACACCGCCCTGAAGACCGCGAACTCCGGTTACCTGACCCGCCGCCTGGTCGACGTGGCGCAGGACTGCATCATCGTGATCGACGACTGCGGCACCTCGAACGGCCTGACCGTGACCGAAGTGGTCGAAGGCGGCGACGTCATCGAGCCGCTGGGCGACCGTATCCTCGGCCGTACCGCGGGCGTCGACGTGGTCGATCCGGCAACCCAGGAACTGGTGCTGCCGGCCGGCGAGATGATCCTCGAAGACGACGTCGAACGTATCAACAAGGCCGGCGTGCAGTCGGTCCTGATCCGTTCGGTGCTGACCTGCGAGGCCGAGGGCGGCGCCTGCGCCAAGTGCTACGGCCGTGACTTGGCGCGTGGCACGCCGGTGAACATGGGCGAAGCGGTCGGCGTCATCGCGGCGCAGTCGATCGGCGAGCCGGGCACCCAGCTCACCATGCGCACCTTCCACATCGGCGGTGCGGCGCAGTTCTCGGAACGGAACAGCGTCGAGGCGACGATCGACGGCACGCTGAAGATCAACAACCGCCACATCGTCGTGGACAGCTCGAAGCGCATGATCGTGATGAGCCGCAACTGCGAACTCGTCCTGGTCGATGCCAACGGGCGCGAGCGTGCGCGTCACCGCGTCGCCTATGGCGCGCGTCTGTTCTTCGACGACGGCCAGACCGTGACCAAGGGCGCCAAGCTGGTCGAGTGGGATCCCCGCACCCTGCCGATCATCTCGGAGCGCGAAGGCTTCGCGGCCTATATGGATCTGGTGGAAGGCGTCTCCGTGCGCGAGACGACGGACGAGGCCACGGGCATCGCGAACAAGGAAGTCATCGACTGGCGCTCCCAGCCGAAGACCTCGGACCTGCGTCCGCGTATCGGCCTGCGCGACGAGAGCGGCAGCCCGATCCTGCAGCCGAACGGCACGGAAGTGCGTTACTTCCTGGCCGCCGGCGCCATCCTCTCGGTCGAGGACGGCGGCAAGATCAACGCTGGCGACGTGCTCGCCCGTATCCCGCTGGAATCGGCCAAGACCCGCGACATCACCGGCGGTCTGCCGCGCGTCGCGGAGCTCTTCGAGGCGCGCCGTCCGAAGGACCACGCGATCATCGCCGAGCGTTCGGGCCGGGTCGAATTCGGCAAGGACTACAAGAACAAGCGCCGCCTGATCCTGCACCCGCTGGAAGGTGACACCGCGACCGAGCCGCAGGAATATCTGATCCCGAAGGGCAAGCACATCGCCGTTCAGGAAGGGGATATCATCCAGAAGGGCGATTATCTGCTCGACGGCAACCCGGCGCCGCACGACATCCTGAAGGTCATGGGCGTCGAAGCCCTGGCCCGTTACCTCGTGAACGAGATCCAGGACGTCTATCGGCTCCAGGGCGTGAAGATCAACGACAAGCACATCGAAGTGATCGTCCGCCAGATGCTGCAGAAGGTCGAGATCGAGGACTCGGGCGCCACCACCTTCCTCCAGGGCGAGCAGGTGGACCGCGTCGAGTTCGAGGAAGAGAATGCGCGCACGATCAAGCTGGGCCTGCGTCCGGCCACGGGCAGCCCGGTGCTGCAGGGCATCACCAAGGCCTCGCTGCAGACCCGCTCCTTCATCTCGGCGGCCTCCTTCCAGGAGACCACCCGCGTGCTGACCGAGGCGGCGACTGCCGGCAAGGTCGACACCCTGGTGGGCCTGAAGGAGAACGTCATCGTCGGCCGCCTGATCCCGGCGGGTACCGGCGCGATGATGAACCGCCTGAAGGAAGTCGCCTCCAACCGCGACAAGGAACTGGCGGCGATCGACGCCGGCACCGCCACCCCGGCGGTCGAGGGCGGCGCTTCCGCCGCCTGACCGGCGTAACAGCGCAAAATCACAAGGCCCGGGACGGCGACGTCCCGGGCCTTTTTGTTGGCGTCGTGAAATTCCTCAACCAATTGGTTGACGGTTTCGCGGGGCGTCTTTAAATTCAACTGCATGGTTGAATATCTCGATGCCCGCCTCGACACGATCTTCCACGCCCTCGCCGATGCCACGCGGCGCCAGATGCTGCGCGACCTCGCCGGGGGAGAGCGGACGGTGGGGCAACTGGCGGAACCCTTCGCCATGTCGCTCGCCGCCGCCTCCAAACACATCAAGGTGCTGGAGGGCGCGGGCCTGATCCGGCGTGAGGTGCGCGGGCGCGCCCATGTCTGCCGGCTCGATCCCGGCCCGCTCGCCAGTGCGCACGACTGGCTCGCCTTCTATGAAGCCTTCTGGACCGGCCGGCTCGACCGGCTCGAACAACTGCTGCGAAACGCAGGCAAGGGAGACGACGAATGACCGAGATCCAGGACCTCGATCCCCATGGCACCCTGATCGAGCCGGCGACGCTGAAGATCCAGCGCCTGCTGCCCGGCCCGATCGAGCGCATCTGGTCCTATCTGACCGAGAGCGAGCTCCGCCGGAAATGGCTCGCCGCGGGCGACATGACGGGCGGCGCCGGCAGCACCGTCGAGCTGGTCTGGCGGAACGACGAACTGACCGACCCGCCCGGCCGCCGGCCGGACGGCTTCCCGGCGGAGCGCCGGATGGCGAGCCGGATCCTGGTCTCCGAGCCGCCCCACCGCCTGGTCTTCACCTGGGGCGAGACGGGCGAAGTTTCGTTCGAACTGGCGCCGGCGGGCGGTCGCGTGCTGCTGACCGTGATTCATCGCCGCCTGGCCGACCATTCGGCCGAACTCAGTGTCGCGGCCGGTTGGCACACCCATCTCGACCTGTTGGCCGCGCGCCTGACCGGCGCCAACCCGCCGCCCTTCTGGGACGGTTGGGCGGTACTCCGGGCGGACTATGAACGGCGGCTGCCGGGCTGACAGTCGAGATGTTTCAGCGCCGATCGCGGGCGATCACTTCGGCCGCCGCCAGTGGGTGATAGCTCGACTCAGGTGCTGCAAAGGCGAGGGGGAGCGCGGCCTTCAGCCGGTCGAGGGCTTCGCGGTCGGCCCGTTCCTTGTCGCGGCGGATGTCGTCGCTGGTCGTCATCCGAGCACCTCACTCATTGCCGAAGACGCGGCAAGCTCAGTCGAGCAGGCTCACATGGGCGGAGACGATGCGCCAGCCTTCGGGCAGGCGGGCCCAGACCTGGGTCTGGCGGCCGCGCTTGCCGGATTTCAGGCGGACGTATTCGGTGTTGGCCACGCCGAGATCGGGACCGAAGGTGGTGATCCTGGTGTTTTCCAGGCGGCGGGCGAGGTCGCTCACATCGCGGGCGGCGCGATAGCTGGCGATCGCCTCCGGCCCATAGAGATTTTCCGTCGGCCCGAAACGCAACACCCGGGGATCGCTCCAGAAGAAGGCGCCGAGGGCCGCCGTATCGTTGGCCAGGAGGGCGCGCTCATAGGCCTCGAACGCCGCCTTGATTTCCATCAGCGCGGTCGGGTGGTCGATCCAGAGGGCTGTCTCGTCGCTCTCGTTCATGGGTTACTCCTACAAGACCGATGATCAACATTCAATCACGACTGATTGAAAATTGCATACATGCCTAAAAAATAGGCTAAAGCGTGCTGGATCGGGGGGCGGGAACACCCCCGTGCCTTGAGAGAATATCTTTTTATATCAGTTAGTTAACCGCTTTGTGACAGGCCCTCGCGGCTTGGTCTGCCTCTTGCATTGCATACAAAAGGCAAGGCTGCGCAGGGGATCGAGCATGACGTCAATGGTCATCCAGGCGGAACCGGGGGCGATCACGGTCGACATCGGCCGGACGGCGCTGGTCATCATCGACATGCAGCGCGACTTTCTGGAGCCTGGCGGCTTCGGCGAGACGCTGGGCAACGACGTCTCTCTCCTCGCCAAGGCGGTGCCGCCGACCAAGGCGCTGCTGGCCGCGGCGCGGAAGGCGGGGATGCTGGTGATCCACACCCGCGAAGGCCATCGGCCCGATCTTTCCGACGCGCCGCCGGCCAAGGTGAACCGCGGCAGCCCCACCCACCGGATCGGTGCGCCGGGCCCCATGGGCCGCATTCTGATCCGGGGCGAGCCGGGCCAGGACATCATCCCCGAGCTTTATCCGATCGAGGGCGAGGTGGTGATCGACAAGCCGGGCAAGGGCGCCTTCTTCGCGACCGACCTCGGCCTGATCCTGGCCAACCGGGGGATCGACGCCCTGCTGGTCTGCGGCGTCACCACCGAGGTCTGCGTCCATACCACGATCCGCGAGGGCAACGACCGGGGCTACCGCTGCATCGCCGTGGGCGACTGCTGCGCCTCCTATTTCCCGGAATTTCACGAGGTCGCGCTGCGCATGGTGAAGGCGCAGGGGGGCATTTTCGGCTGGGTGACCGAGTCCGCGAAAGTGGTTTCGGCGCTCGGCGCATCGGCCGCTGCGGCGGCGGAATAGCGGGGGGTGAAGCTTATGACGACGACGGCCTTCAAACCCAAGATCTGGACACCGGGCGATCTCAACGCCTTCTTCGGCTTCGGCACCAACATCCTGGTCAATATGCTGACCCTGACCGGGCTGTTGCGCTTCGTGCTCAAAATGCCGGACGCCATCGTGTTCGGCCGCATCCTGCCCGCCATGGGCCTGATGATGTGCCTGTCGACCGGCTACTATGCCTTCCTGGCCTATCGTCTGGCCAAGAAGACCGGGCGCTCGGACGTCTGCGCTCTGCCGTCCGGCATTTCGGTGCCGCATATGTTCGTGGTGACCTTCGTCATCATGCTGCCCATCGCGCTCACCACCGGCGACCCGGTGAAGGGCTGGGAAGCGGGGCTGACCTGGGTCTTCATCCAGAGCTTCGTGCTCATGGCCGGCGGCTTCATCGCGCCGGTGATCCGCAAGATCACGCCCAGGGCCGCCCTGCTCGGCACCCTGGCCGGCGTTTCCATCACCTTCATCTCGATGAAGCCGGCGCTGGAAATGTTCCTCACCCCGGTGATCGGCCTCACCTGTTTCGGCGTCATCCTGATGGCCTGGTTCGGCGGGTTGAAATACCCGAAAAGCATTCCGGCCGGTCTGGTCGCCATCGTCGTCGGGCTGGTGGTCGCCTGGGGCTCCAATCTGTTCGGCTTCAATTTCGGTGGGCTGACGGGCGAGGGGCTGTCGGCCGCCTTCTCGAACTTCGGTTTCTCGGTGCCGCTGCCGGCCTTCGACCATGTCTTCGGCGGCTTCGAGTTCCTGGGCGTGATCCTGGTCACCGCCATTCCCTTCGGCATCTACGACCTCGTCGAGGCCATGGATAATGTGGAGTCGGCCGATGTCGCGGGCGACGCCTATCCGACGACGCGGGTGCTGACGGCGGACGGCGTCGTCTCGCTGATCGGCTGCCTGATGGGCAATCCCTTCATCAACGCGGTCTATATCGGCCATCCGGGCTGGAAGGCGATGGGCGGGCGCATCGGCTATTCGGCCGCGGTCGGCGCCATGGTCATCGTGCTCTCCTGGTTCGGCATCGTCGCGGTGCTGCTGGCGCTGGTGCCGGTGGTCGCGATCTCGCCCATCCTTCTCTATATCGGCATGTTGATCGGCTCCCAGGCCTTCCAGGAAACGCCGCGCACCCATGCCCCGGCGATCATCCTGGCGCTCACGCCCCATATGGCGGAATGGGGCAAGACCATGATCGACGGCGCCCTGGGCGCGGCCGGCACCTCGGCCGCGGCGGTCGGCTTCGACAAGCTGGCGACCCAGGGGGTGATCTATCACGGCCTCGAAGTGCTGGGCGGCGGCTCGATCCTGGGCGGGCTCATGCTCGGCGCGATCGGCGTCTTCGTGATCGAACGGCAATTCGTCAAGGGCGCCTTCTTCGCGGTCGGCGCCGCGGTGCTGACCTTCTTCGGCTTCATGCACAGCGTGGCGATCGGCATCGGGCAGAGCCCGATGGTGGTGATCGGCTATCTCATGGTGGCGGGGGCGCTCGCCCTGGCCGCCCACCGGGTGGTGCCCTCGACCGTGGATGTCGGCGGCGGCCACCATGATGCGGTGCCCGAACCGGCCGAGTGACGGTCCCCGACGAATGGTGTCGCCCCGGCCCCCTCGGGCCGGGGCGGAGCGCCGGAAGGCGGTGGTGGAGCCGGGCCGTCGGCTGTGGCACGCTGTCGGCAGCCTTGCGCGGGCTTCCCCGGCGGTGAGGTTCGAGGTGTTCATGCCTGCTGATTTCGATGCCGACCTTGTGATCGATGCCAATGCGGCCCTGCTGGGGCTGGAAATCGGGCCGGAGCAACGCCCGGGCGTCGTGCAATTCCTGAAGCTAGCCGCCCAGATGGCGGCCCTGGTCGAGGCGGCGCCGATCGGCGACACGCTGGAGCTCGACGGCGCCTTCCATCCGGTGGCGCCATGAGCGTCGATCCCTTCGCCCCGGCGCGCGAGATCGCCGCGGCGGTCCGCGAGGGCCGCACCACCGCGGTCGCCGTGACCCGCCTGTTCCTGGACCGGATCGAGGCGATCGATCCCGTGCTGAACGCCTATACCGAGGTGACCGCGGCCCGCGCCATGGCCGCCGCCCATGCGATCGATGCCCGCAAAGCCAAGGGCGAGCCGCTCGGCCCGCTCGCCGGGGTGCCCTTCGCGGTCAAGAATCTGCTCGACCTCGAAGGCGTGGTCACCCGCGCCGGCAGCAAGATCAATCGCGAGAATGCCCCGGCGACGCGCGACGCCGTCCTGGTCGAGCGCCTGATCGCGGCCGATGCGGTGCCCCTCGGCGCGCTCAACATGGGCGAATATGCCTATGACTTCACGGGCGAGAACGTCCATGACGGTGCCTGCCGGAACCCGCACGATCCGGACCATATGACCGGCGGCTCGTCCTCCGGCTGCGGGGCGGCGACGGGTGGCGGGCTGGCGCCGATCTCGCTCGGTTCCGATACCAACGGCTCGATCCGGGTGCCGTCCTCGCTGTGCGGCATCTTCGGGCTGAAGCCCACCTATGGCCGGCTGCCGCGGACGCGCAGCTTTCCCTTCTGCGACAGCCTGGACCATCTCGGCCCCTTCGCCCGCAACGTCGGCGACCTGGCGCTCGCCTATGACCTGCTGCAGGGCCACGACGCGGGCGATCATGCCTGTGCCGACCGCCCGGTGGAGCCGGTTTCGGACAAGCTTCCCCTCGGCGCCGCGGGACTGCGGGTCGCCGTGCTGGGCGGTCATTTCGATACCGCAGGCATGGCGGCGGCGGCCCGGGCGGTCGACCGGGTGGCCCGGGCGCTGGGTGCGCGGCGCACGATCGAATTGCCGGGGGCTGCCGAAGGGCGGGCCGCCGCCTTCCTCATCACCAATACCGAATCGGCGGCCTTCCACCTGAACCGCCTGCGCGCCCGGCCGATGGATTTCGATCCCGAGACGCGGGACCGTTTCCTGGCCGGTGCCCTGCTGCCCGCCGCTTGGTCGGTGAAGGCGCATCAGGTCCGGCGCTGGTATGCGGAGAAGGCGGCCGCGGTGTTCCGCGAATTCGATCTGCTGATCGCGCCGAGCACGCCCATGTGCGCGCCCGAGATCGGCCAGAAGACCATGGAGCTGCATGGCAAGACGGTGCCGCTTCGCCCCATGTTCGGCCTCTTCACCCAGCCCATTTCGGCGATCGGCCTGCCGGTCTGCGCTGTGCCGGTGCCGGTCGCGGGGGAGGGCGGGCTGCCCATCGGCGTCCAGCTCATCGCGGCCCCTTGGCGCGAGGATCGGGTGCTCCGCGCCGCCGCCTGGCTCGAGGCGGAGGGGCTGGCCCACGCTCCCCTGCCGCCGGGCTGACCATCGTGACCGGCTCCTGGGCCTTCTGGGCGCTACTCTCTGCCGGCTTCGCCGCGCCGACGGCGCTGCTCGCCATGGCCGGCGTCGCCGGGGTCGATTCCGATTTCGCCACCTTCGCGCGGACCTTGGTGGTCGCCTTGCTGGCCGGGCTGATCGTGTTCGCCGCCGGGCGCTGGCCGGCGCCGGGCACGGTGACGGCGCGGACCTATCTCTATCTGGGTCTTTCCGGCCTCGCCACCGGGGCCTCCTGGCTCTGCTATTTCCGGGCCCTGAAGCTGGGCGAGGCGGCGCGTGTCGCCCCGATCGACAAACTCAGCGTCGTCTTCGTCGCCGTGTTCGCCACACTCTTCCTGGGCGAAAAGCTCTCGTTTCTCAACTGGGCGGGAGTCTTCCTGATCGCCCTCGGCGCCGTTCTGGTGGCACAGCGCGCCTGAGCGCGGTACCCCGCGGCCACTGCATGGAAAGCCCGCGTGAACGCCGTGCTTTCCGCTTGACGAGTCGGAACCCCGCACATATGTTCGCGCCTCCACTCGGACGGCGGTGGTTGGGGTCCAACCTGAACGCGGCGCCGACGAGTTAAGAGTACCGGACATCGGCTCTGGATGACCCAGGGCCACGAGATTTTTGGTCGGCGACAGTGCCGAGGCACTGTAGGTCGGCTTTGTTGCGTGAGGCCGCTCTTTGACAATCTGGCGGGGCTTACGTGACTCGAACGAGGGAAGAGAAGGCAGGGACTGATGCCGACCATCAATCAGTTGCTCCGTAAGCCGCGTCAGAAGCCGGCGTTCCAGAACAAGGTGCCGGCGATCACCGGCAACCCCCAGAAGCGCGGCGTTTGCACCCGCGTCTACACCACGACCCCGAAGAAGCCGAACTCGGCCCTTCGTAAGGTCGCTCGTGTGCGCCTGGTGAACGGCTTCGAAGTCACGTCCTACATCCCCGGTGAAGGCCACAACCTTCAGGAACACTCGGTCGTGCTGATCCGCGGCGGCCGCGTGAAGGACCTTCCGGGCGTCCGCTATCACGTCATCCGCGGCGTTCTGGATACCCAGGGCGTCAAGAATCGTAAGCAGCGCCGGTCGAAGTACGGCGCCAAGCGTCCGAAGTAAGGAGAGGCCCCATGTCTCGCCGCCACAGTGCCGAGAAGCGCGAAGTCCTGCCGGATCCGAAGTTCGGCGACGTCGTCGTGACCAAGTTCATGAACAGCCTGATGTACGACGGCAAGAAGTCGTCCGCCGAGACGATCGTCTACGGTGCCTTCGAGCGCGTCCAGTCCAAGACGGGCCAGGATCCGATCCGCGTGTTCCACGATGCGCTGGCGAACGTCCGCCCGGCGATCGAGGTGCGCAGCCGCCGCGTCGGTGGCGCCACCTACCAGGTCCCGGTGGAAGTGCGTCACGACCGCAGCCAGGCGCTCGCCATCCGTTGGCTGATCTCCTCGGCGCGCAAGCGTTCCGAACACACCATGACCGAGCGTCTGTCGGGCGAGCTGCTCGATGCCGTGAACAACCGCGGCACCGCAGTGAAGAAGCGCGAAGACACTCACCGCATGGCGGAGGCCAACAAGGCCTTCTCGCATTACCGCTGGTAACGGGAGCCACCCATGCCTCGCACCACGCCACTCGAGCGGTACCGTAACATCGGCATCATGGCCCACATCGATGCCGGCAAGACGACCACGACCGAGCGCATCCTCTACTACACCGGCCGCAGCCATAAGATCGGCGAAGTCCACGACGGCGCCGCGACCATGGACTGGATGGAGCAGGAACAGGAACGCGGCATCACCATCACTTCGGCCGCGACCACCTGCTTCTGGAACGACCACCGGGTCAACATCATCGACACCCCGGGCCACGTCGACTTCACCATCGAAGTCGAGCGTTCGCTCCGCGTGCTCGACGGTGCCGTCGCCGTGTTCGACTCGGTCGCCGGCGTCGAGCCGCAGTCCGAGACCGTGTGGCGCCAGGCCAACAAGTACGGCGTGCCGCGCATGTGCTTCGTCAACAAGATGGACCGCACCGGCGCCAACTTCTATCGCTGCGTCGACATGATGGTCGAGCGCCTGGGCGCGCGTCCGCTCGTGCTGTCGATTCCGGTCGGCTCCGAGTCGGACTATGCCGGCGTCATCGACATCGTGCAGATGAAGGCGATCATCTGGCGCGAAGAGTCGCTGGGCGCCAAGTTCGACGTCGTCGATATCCCGGCCGAATACGCCGAGAAGGCCGCTGAATACCGTCACATCCTGGTCGAGACCGCGGTGGAGATGGACGATGCGGCCATGGAAGCCTATCTCGAAGGCACCGAGCCCGACGAAGCGACCCTGAAGGCCTGCATCCGCAAGGGCACGATCTCGCTGGCCTTCGTGCCGGTGCTGAACGGTTCCGCCTTCAAGAACAAGGGCGTTCAGCCCCTGCTCGACGCCGTGGTCGACTACCTGCCGTCGCCGCTCGACGTTCCCGCGATCAAGGGCATCGACTACAAGACCGGCGAAGAGACCGAGCGTCACTCGTCGGACGACGAGCCGACCGCCGTGCTCGCATTCAAGATCATGGACGACCCCTTCGTCGGCACCATCACCTTCTGCCGCGTCTATTCGGGCAAGCTCGAGTCCGGCGCCTCGGTGCTGAACTCGACCAAGGACAAGCGCGAGCGCATCGGCCGTATGCTGCAGATGCACGCGAACAGCCGCGAGGACGTGAAGGAAGCCTATGCGGGCGACATCGTCGCCCTGGCCGGCCTGAAGGAAGTCCGCACCGGCGATACGCTGTGCGATATCAACAAGCCGGTGATCCTCGAAAAGATGGAATTCCCGGATCCCGTCATCGAGATCTCGATCGAGCCGAAGTCCAAGGCCGACCAGGAAAAGCTGGGCATCGCGCTCAGCAAGCTGGCCGCCGAGGATCCCTCGTTCCGCGTCTCGACCGACCAGGAATCTGGCCAGACCATCCTGAAGGGCATGGGCGAACTCCATCTGGAGATCAAGGTCGACATCCTGCGCCGCACCTACAAGGTGGACGCGACCGTCGGCGCTCCGCAGGTCGCCTATCGTGAGACCATCACGAAGCGCGCCGAGGTGGATTACACCCACAAGAAGCAGACCGGCGGCACGGGCCAGTTCGCCCGCGTCAAGATCGTCTTCGAGCCGCTCGAAGCCGGCAAGGGTCGCATCTTCGAGAGCGCCATCGTCGGTGGTTCGGTGCCGAAGGAATATATCCCCGGCGTCGAAAAGGGCATTGCCTCGGTCGCGGACAACGGCGTCATCGCCGGTTTCCCGATGATCGACTTCAAGGCCACCCTGATCGACGGCGCCTACCACGACGTCGACTCGAGCGTGCTGGCGTTCGAAATCGCCTCCCGTGCCGCCTTCAAGGAAGGCATGGAAAAGGCGGGCCCGAGGCTGCTGGAGCCGGTGATGAAGGTTTCGGTCACCACCCCCGACGAATATGTCGGTTCGGTGATCGGCGACCTGAACTCCCGCCGCGGCCAGATCCAGGGCACCGAAGCTGCGGTCGGCAACGCCACGGAGATCAACGCCTTCGTGCCGCTGGCCAACATGTTCGGTTACATCAACACCCTGCGTTCGATGAGCCAGGGCCGTGCGCAGTACGCCATGGAATTCGACCACTATGAGCCGGTGCCTCAGGCGGTCGCGGACGAAGTCCGCGCCAAGTACGCCTGAGTTCGAAACCGCTAGAGTTACGGAGAGCCACGATGGCCAAGGAAAGTTTCAAGCGGACGAAGCCGCACTGCAACATCGGGACGATCGGTCACGTCGACCATGGCAAGACGTCGCTGACGGCGGCGATCACCAAGGTTCTGGCGG
>NZ_JBAZKR010000089.1:0-15033 GCF_041650655.1 Zavarzinia sp. | reverse complement strand
CACTTCGAGCACGCCGACCGCCGGCCCGCCCGAGGGGATATAGGTCAGGCTGTAGGGCACCGCGTCGGCGGCGATATGGGTGATCGTGCCGTGGCCGTCCATGAAGAGCATGTCGAGCGCGATCGGCGTGTTCTTCATCCACATGGTGATCGCAGTGGGCCTGGCATAGAGGAAGATCATCCCGCCGTCCGCGGCCAGATGGTCGCGGAACATCAGGCCGCGCTCCCGCTCCTCCTCCGTCAAGGCCAGCTCGACCTGGAACAGGTGGCGTTGCCCGGCCGAGTCGACGATGGTCAGCGGCTCGACCGTGGCTGCCCTTCCGGCAGCCGGCACCACGAAGGCGAACAGAAGGGCCAGAACGGCAAAAAGGGAACGGCGCATGGTCATGCCGAGGACGGTGCCGCCGAGCCCCTTGCCCGTCAAGCGCCGACAGGTCATAGTCCGCCGATCTTCACTCGGGGGAGCCGGAGCGCCGGCTGAGAGGTTCCACGCGGAACGACCCCTAGAACCTGATCCGGTTCAGACCGGCGTAGGGATGGGTGCGATGGCTTCTTCTCCGTGTCCGGCCGGTGCCGGCGCGTCTCCTGCCGTATCGATTACCGGTGCCGACTTGCGCTTCGGCGCGACCTGCCATTTCGAGGGCCTGGACCTCGTCGTGGAGGCCGGCCGCACGACCTGCCTGCTCGGGCCGAGCGGGGTCGGCAAGTCGAGCCTGCTGCGTGCCCTGGCCGGCCTCGCCCCGGCCGGGTTGAGCGGGCGGATCGCGGCCGATGACGGGCGGCCGCTGGCCGGCCGGGTCGCCCTGATGGACCGGCGCGACTGCCTGGTGCCCTGGGCCTCCGTACTCGACAATGTGATGCTCGGGGCACGCCTGCGCGGCGATGCGGCCGAGCCCGAACGGGCTGCCGCCCTGCTCGGCCGCCTGGGCCTTCACGAGGCGCTGGCGCTCCGCCCGGCGGCGCTGTCGGGCGGCATGCGGCAGCGTGTGGCGCTCGCCCGCACGCTCTACGAGGCACGGCCGGTCATCCTGATGGACGAACCCTTTTCCGCCCTCGACGCCGTCACCCGCTATCGCCTGCAGGGCGAGACGGCGCGGGAGATCGCCGGGCGCACGGTCCTCCTCGTCACCCACGACCCGGGCGAGGCTTTGCGCCTGGGCGACCGGGTGCTGGTGCTGGCCGGGCGGCCGGCCCGGCTGACCGAGGTGGCGGTGCCGGCCGGGCCGCTGCCGCGCGATCCGGGTGCTGCCGATGTCGCCGCAGCGGAGTCGCGCCTGCTCGCCGCCCTCGCCGCGGAGGCCGCATGAAACAGATCGCCGCAGGGATCGCCACCCTCGCCCTTCTCGTCCTCTTCTGGCAGGTGGTGGTCTGGCTGGCCGCGCCACCGCCCTTCATCCTGCCCGGCCCGGCCGCGGTCGCCCGCGCGCTGATGGACCAGGGCGGCCTTCTGCTCCGCCACGGCTGGCTCACCCTCGTCGAGATCGTGGCCGGCATGGCGGTCGGCAGCCTGATGGGGATCGGCGCCGGCATCGGCCTCGGCGCCACACGCCACCTGCGCCACCTGCTGCTGCCGCTCGTCGTCGCCAGCCAGGCGATCCCGGTCTTCGCGGTAGCACCGCTCCTGGTGCTCTGGCTCGGCTTCGGCCTCGCCTCCAAGATCGCCATGGCCTCGCTGATCATCTTCTTCCCGGTCACCGTGGCCATGGCGGACGGCATCACCCGCCTCGATCCGGTCCTGGCCGACCAGGCAAGGGTGATGACCGGCGGCAGCGCCAGGCCGGGCCGGCGGCTTCGCCTGATCCGCCACCTCTACGGCCCCGCCGCCTTGCCGGCGCTCGCCTCGGGCCTGCGCATCGCCGCCGCCGTCGCCCCCATCGGCGCCGTGGTCGGAGAGTGGGTGGGGGCTGCCGGCGGCCTCGGCTGGCTCATGCTGCAGGCCAATGCCAGGGCCAGGATCGACCTGATGTTCGCCGCCCTGATCGTGCTCGCGGTCATGGCCGTCGCCCTCTACCGCCTGGTCGACGCCGGGCTTCGCCGCGCCGCCCCCTGGGCCGCGCCTCAATCCCCGATTTCCTGACGGAGGCATAAGATGAAGAAGACAATCGCCCTGGCCTTGGCGGGCCTGCTCGCGGCCGCGCCGGCCCTGGCGGCCGACAAGCTGACCGTGCTGCTCGACTGGGCGGTCAATCCCGACCATGCCGCCCTGGTCGCCGCCGAGAGCCAGGGCTATTTCAAGGCGCAGGGTCTCGATGTCGAACTGATCGCCCCGTCCGATCCCAACGACCCGCCCAAGCTGGTCGCCGCCGGCAAGGCCGATGTCGCCATCACCTATCAGCCGCAGCTTCTCCTCCTGGTCGACCAGGGCCTGCCACTCCGCCGCATCGCCACGCTGGTCGACACGCCGCTGAACAGCGTCGCCGTGCTGGCCGACGGGCCGGTGAAGACGCTGGCCGACCTGAAGGGCCGCAGGATCGGCTATTCGGTGGCGGGCTTCGAGGATGCCCTGCTCGGCGCCATGCTGGCCGAGGCCGGCCTGAAGACGTCCGACGTCGAGCTGGTGAACGTCAATTTCTCCCTGGCGCCGGCCCTGGCTTCCGGTCAGGTCGATGCGGTGATCGGCGCCTACCGCAATTTCGAGATCCCGGAAATGGCGCTCCTGGGCAAGCCGGCGCGGATCTTCGCGGTCGAGGATCACGGCGTGCCGGCCTATGACGAGCTGATCGCCGTGGTCGCGGCCGACAAGGCGGCGGACCCGCGCCTGCCCCGTTTCGTCGCCGCCTTGGAACAGGGCGCCACCTATGTCCTGAACCACCCGGAGGACGCCTGGGCCGGCTTCGTCAAGGCCTACCCGGACCTGAACGACGACCTCGACCGCCAAGCCTACACCTTGACCGTGCCGCGCCTGGCGGCCTCGCCCGCGGCGCTGGACCCCGGCCGCTACACCCGCCTCGCCGCCTTCTTGAAGCAGGCCGGCCTGATCAAGACGGCGGGCAAGCCGTCTGACTATGCCCTGATGCCCTGAAGACAAAAGAACGGCGCGTACCCTGCCCGGGACGCGCCGTCGGCATAGTTCGCGAGGAACCGGATGCCTAGTTCGGTTTCAATTCGGCGACCTGCGGTCCCTTGTCGCTCTCGACGATGCGGACCGAGACGGCCTGGCCGGGCGCCACTTCGGCGACGCCGGACCTGCGCAAGACTTCCATATGGACGAAGATGTCGGGCGTTCCCTCGCCGCGCGAGACGAAGCCGTAGCCGCGCGCGCGATTGAACCATTTCACCATCGCGGAGACCGGCGGACCGGCTTCCTCGACCTGCGGCAGGGCGCGCCTGGGCGGCGGCCTCAGCCGGTCGCTGGGCAGGGCGGTCGACGGATCATGGTCGATCACCCTGAGGGCCTGGAAGCCCTTGGGCCGGCGGACCGCCTCGCAGCGCACCGTCGCCCCCTCGTCGACATGATCGAGTCCCGCCTGGCGAAGGGCCGACAAATGCAGCAGCACGTCCCCCTGGCCATCACCCGGCGTGACGAAGCCGTAGCCCTTCGTCATGTCGAACCATTTCACGCGTCCGGAGATTTCGATTGTGGCGATATCGGCGCCGCCACTCGCCGCCATGATGTGTTCCATGAGCAACTCTTCCCACACTGAAAAGATGACGGGCAGGTCACCTTTTCGGGCTATCCCCCTATTTTTACGCGCAGATTTTCCTGCGTTCTTGTGACGCCATATTCCCACCGTGACCCGATCCTGTCACGAAGAATGATTTTTGCCTGTGAAGTCAAATTGCTCCCAAATGGATGCAGAATTGCTGCGTCGCGAAGGCTTCGCTGCCCCGCAACACGTCACAGGGTTCCCATTACGGCCCGGATAAGCCAGACTGGCCCGAAGTTGAAACCAGACGGTCTGAAAGGGAGACTGGTGGCACAAAGACTGTTGCTGGGGGCGACCTTCTATCTTCTCTGGGTCGCGCTCTCGGGCCACTTCTCGCCTTTTCTTCTGGTCACGTCCGTCCTGTCGGTCGCCGGTGTCGTCCTGCTGCTCATTCATCTCGGCCTGATCGCAAAGGAATACCAGCCTTTCGCTCTGGTTGCATCACTTGTCGTCTATTGGGGCTGGCTGCTGGTCGAGATCGCCAAATCGAACCTGGACGTCGCCCGTTGCGTGCTCGGCCTCGGCCGCCCGGCGACGCCGACCATGGCCTGGATACCGGCGCCGCAGAAGACCGAGCTTTGCCGCACCCTCTACGCCAATTCGATCACCCTGACCCCGGGCACCGTCACCGTGCTCGCCGAGGGCGATCATTTCCTGGTCCATGCGCTGCATCGCGAAGGCATTGCGGCGCTGAATACCGGCGAGATGGCGCGGCGATGCACCGATCTGGACGAAAATTTCCGCGGGCGGACCGCCTGAAATGTTCTACGGCGCCGCCATCGCCCTGTTCGCCTGCTTCGCGCTCGCCTTGATTCGGGCCTTCGCCGGGCCTTCGGTGTTCGACCGCGTGCTGGCCCTCAACATGATCGGCACCAAGACGATCCTGCTGATCGCCGTACTGGGCTTCGCCACCGACCGTTACGATTTCATCGATATCGCGTTGGTCTACGCCGTTCTGAACCTGATCGGCACCGTGGCGCTACTGCGCTTCCTGACCGCGGACAAGGAGGCATCGTGAGCGCGGGCGAGATCCTCGACCTCGCCCGCCGCCTGCTCGGCGAAGGGCTGCTCGGGCTCGGCGCGCTCGCCGTGCTGGTCGGCGCCATCGGCCTGCTGCGCCTGCCCGATTTCTACACCCGCGCCCATGCCGGCGGCGTCACCGATACCGCCGGGGCGATTTCCATGTTGACCGGCCTCGCCCTGCTGGCGCCGGACCCGCTGGTCTCCCTGAAGCTGCTGATCGTGCTCGCCGTCTCGCTCTTCGCTTCGCCGACGAGCTGCCATGCGCTGGCCCGGGCGGCCTTCCGCTCCGGCCATCGGCCGGCGCTCCACGGCAACCGTCTGCCGCCGGCGGCACCGGGGGAATAGGCCTTGGAACAATTCCTGATGATCGGCCTTCTGGCCGCCCTGGCGGCGATCGCGGTCGCCGTCGCCTTCATGCGCGACCTCCTGGTCGTCGCCATGCTGTCGAGCATTTTCAGCTTCGCCTGCTGCGCCCTCTTCGTGCTGTTCGATGCGCCCGACGTCGCCTTCACCGAGGCTTGCATCGGCGCCGGCGTCTCCACCGTCTTGACCCTGGCGGCACTGCGCCTGACCGGCCGGCAGGAACGCCGCAGCGGCCGGCCGGCCACCGCGATCGCCGCCATGGTCGCCACTGTCTGCGGCCTGGCGCTGGTCTATGGTTCGCTCGACCTGCCGCGTTTCGGCGATCCCCGCGCGCCCGCCAACGGCCATGTCGCGCCCCACTACCTGACCCGGAGCGAGGGCGAGATCGGCATTCCCAATGTCGTCACCTCCGTGCTCGGCAGCTACCGCGGCTATGACACGTTGGGTGAGACGGTGGTGGTGTTCACCGCCGCCCTCGGTGTCCTGCTGCTGATCGGCGGGGCGCAGGCCCGGCCGGGCAAGCGGGGCGAGGCGCCGGCCCGGGCCGACCGCGACGTGGTCCTGCGCGCGATCGCCACGCTCTTCGTGCCGATGACCCTGTTCCTCGCCCCCTATGTCCAGTTCCACGGCGCCTACAGCCCGGGCGGCGGCTTCCAGGCCGGCGCCATCCTGGGCGGCGCCCTGATCCTCTACGGCCTGGTCTTCGGGGTCGAGCGGCTGAACCGCCTGGTGCCGGAAGCCGTCCTCCGGGTCATCGCCACCCTCGGCGTACTGACCTACGGCGGCACTGGACTGGTCACCCTGGCGCTGGGCAAGGGCTTCCTCGACTACGACGCCTTCGGGACGCGGCCGGTCGGCCAGCAGATCGGCCTGACCGTGATCGAACTCGGCGTCTTCATGACCGTGGGCGCCGTCATGACCCTGCTGTTCCAGCGCTTCGCCGGCCGGGGTGAGGCATGAAGGACCTGGTCGGACTCTTCCCCTATTGGGCCGTCGCCCTGTTGATGATGACAGGGCTCTATATCGTCATCGCCCAGGGCAATCTCGTGAAGAAACTGATCGGCCTCGGCATCTTCCAGGTCTCGGTCTTCGTCCTCTATATCGCCATGGGGGTCGTCTCGGGCGGCACGCCGCCGATCCTGGAAACCGGCTTCGTCACCTATTCCAACCCGTTGCCCTCGGTGCTGATCCTGACCGCCATCGTGGTCGGCGTCGCCACGCTGGCGGTCGGCCTCGCCCTGGCCGTCCGCATCCGTGAGAGTTTCGGCACCGTCGAAGAGGACGAGCTGTTGCCCCTGACCGAGCCCGAGGCCCCGGCCGACGCGGAGCCTCACGCATGAGCGTGCTCGATCACGCGCCGGTGCTGGTGGTCGTCCTGCCCCTGCTGACGGCCCCGATCATCGCCTTGCTGCGCAGCGCCCGGGTGGCGGGGGTCGCCACTTTCGTGGTCGCCGCCCTCGATGCCGCCCTCGCCTTCGTACTGTTCGCCCGGACGCTCGACGGCAGTGTGATCTCCTATGCCATGGGCGGCTGGGCGCCGCCCATCGGCATCGAATACCGGATCGACCTGCTGTCGGCCGTGATGGCTTGCCTGACCAGCTTCAGCGCCGCCCTGGTGGCCTGGTTCCTGCCCGTCTCGATCGCCCCAGAGGTGACGCCGGGCGACCGCCCCCGCCTGTTCGCCGCCTTCCTGCTCTGCCTCGCCGGACTGACCGGCATGGTGGTCACGGGCGACCTGTTCAATGTCTTCGTCTTCCTCGAGATTTCGTCGCTCGCGACCTATGTGCTGATCGCGGCCGGCGCAGGGCGGGACCGGCGGGCACTCACCGCCGCCTTCGACTACCTGATCCTGGGCGCCGTCGGGGCGACCTTCGTGGTGATCGGCATCGCCTTCCTCTATGTCGTCACCGGTACGCTGAACATGGCCGACCTCGGCAACCGCTTGCCGCTCGCGGGCAAGCGGGCGGGCGTGGTCGGGGCGAGCTTCCTCTTCGTCGGCCTCGCCCTGAAGACGGCGATGATGCCGCTGCACCGCTGGCTGCCCAACGCCTATACCTTCGCCCCCGCCGCGGTGACCACCTTCCTGGCCATGACCGCGACCAAGGTGGCGCTCTATCTGATGATCCGCCTGGCGGTGCTGGTCTTCGGCACGCCGGACGAAATCGGGCGGATCAATTTCGCCACCGTTCTGCCGCCGATCGGCCTCGTCATGCTGATCGCGGGTTCGGCCCTCGCCGTCGTCTCGGCCGACCTCAAGCGTCTGCTGGCCTTTTCCTCGATCGCCAATCTCGGGCTGATGCTGGTCGCCCTCGGCCTCGGCGGGGCGGCGGGGATCGCCGCCGCCCTGGTCAACCTGATCAACCACGCGGTGATCAAGGGCGGCATGTTCGCGACCGTCGCCGGCATCGTGCACCGAAGGGGCTCCAGCCGGATGGACAGCCTGGCCGGCCTGTCGCGCGAAATGCCCTTCGCCTTCGTCTTCCTGATGATCGGCGGCATGGGCCTGATCGGCGTGCCGCTGACCGCCGGCTTCGTCTCGAAGCTCCTCGTCGTCAAGACGGCCTTCGACCTCGGGCAGACCATGATCGCCGCCGGCGTCCTGCTGTCCTCGCTGATTTCGGTCGTCTATGTCTGGCGCATCGTCGAGGCCTGCATGATCGCCAAACCGGCAAAGCCCGGCCGGCGCCACGATGTGCATCCGATCTTCGCCGCCCCCATGGCCCTGCTCGGCGTCGGCACGCTGGCGCTCGGCATCGAGGGCGGCCCCCTGCTCGATGTGGCGACAAGGATCGCCGCCGCCCTGACCGGGGGTGCGTCGTGAGCGGCGCCGGCTTGATGCTCGCCGCCCTGGCCCTGCCGCTCGCGACCGCGCTGCTGATCGCCCTGGTGGGCGAGCGCCGCCCGGACCTCCGCGAGGCAGTGACCCTGGCCGGTGCCACCGCCCTGGCCATCACCGTGGCCCTGATGATCGCCGGCTTCGACAGCGCCACGGCAGCCCCCCTGGTGCTGGCCACGCTGGTCCCCGGCTTTTCGCTGACCCTGAAGGCGGAACCGATCGGCCTCGTCTTCGCCGGGGTGGCTTCCGGCCTCTGGATCCTGAATTCGCTCTATTCGATCGGCTACATGCGGGCCGAGCATGCGCCGCGCCAGACCCGCTTCTATGCCTGTTTCGCCCTTGCCCTCTCGGCCGCCATGGCGATCGCGCTGTCCGGCAACCTGGCGACCCTGTTCGTCGCCTATGAAATCCTCACCCTGGTGACCTATCCCCTGGTGGTCCATTGGCAGACCGAGGGGGCGATCGAGGGCGCCCGGCGCTATCTCGCCTATCTCCTGGCGACCTCGCTGGTGCCCTTCATGGCGGCGCTGGTCTGGACCTGGGTCGCCGCCGGCACGCTGGATTTCACCCCCGGCGGCATTCTGGCCGGCAAGGTTTCGGCCGCGCTGATGCCCGTCCTCCTCGGTCTCTATGCTTACGGCGTCGGCAAGGCCGCCTTGATGCCGCTGCACGGCTGGCTGCCCGCCGCCATGGTGGCGCCGACCCCGGTTTCCGCCCTGCTCCATGCCGTCGCCGTGGTGAAGGCTGGCGTCTTCACCCTGCTGAAGATCGCGGTCTATATCTTCGGCCTGCCCACGATGGCGGCGGCCGGGGACTGGCTGGTCTGGGTCGCCGGGGGAAGCGTGATCGCGGCCAGCCTGATCGCCATGACCAAGGACGATCTCAAGGCCCGGCTCGCCTATTCGACCGTGGCCCAGCTCGCCCTGGTGACGCTGGCCGTGGCCCTGGGCGAGCCCCTGGCCATCGCCGCCGGGGTGCTGCAGCTCGTCATGCATGCCTGGGGCAAGATCACGCTGTTCTTCGGCGCGGGCGCCATCCAGATCGCCACCCACAAGAAGAAGCTCTCGGAAATCGCCGGGATCGGGGCGCAGATGCCGCTGCTGATCGTCTCCTTCCTGGGCGGGGCGCTCTCGGTCGCCGGCCTGCCGCCCTTCGGCGGCATGTGGCCCAAGTATCTGCTGCTCGAAGCGGCGGCCGGGCGGCACATGGTGCTGCTCGTCGTCTGCCTAGGCCTTTCCACCCTGTTGACCCTCGGCTATCTCCTGCCGGTCGTGATCACCGCTCTCTTCCGTAAGCCGCGCGACGAGGATCCCCACGCCCTGCCGGACACGGGCCACGAGCCGTCCCCCCTACCCCTGCTCGCGCTGCTGCCGCCGGTGATCACCGCGGCCGGCTGCATCCTGCTGTTCCTGGCAGCGCCGGCGATTCTCGCCTTCATCGCCCCGGCGATCGGGCTGGAGACGTTGCCATGACGGAGATGGCGCACGCGCTCCTCGGCGGCGGCCTGCCGCCCGGCTGGCCGCTGCTGCTGGCCGGCCTGATCGCCTTTGCCGTGCGGAGCGAGGTCATCGGCCGGCTCGCCGGCATCGCCGGCCTGTGCGCCAGCCTGGCACTGGTCCCCGACCTGGCGGCGGCAGCCAACCTCCTGCCGCTGGAACTCGCCTTGATGGTGACCTTCCACCTCGTGGTCGGCATCGGCATCCTGTTCGCCGGTCAGCGGCCGGACCGGATCGCGGTCGCCGGCGGCCTGATCGCCGGGGGAGCCGCGCTGGCGGCGCTGGCGGCCCGCACCCTGCTCGGCTTCGCGATCTGGACCGAGGTGATCGCGCTGGCTTCCGCCTTCATCGTCATGGCAGGCGGCACCCCGCGCGCGCTCAGTGCCGGCCTCGCCTATCTGCTGCTCCAGGTGACCGCGGGGGTGCTGCTGCTGATCGCCGCCGCCCTCGGCCAGATGGATGCGCCGGTCGTGCTGTGGCTGCTGTTCGCGGCCTTTTGCCTCAAGGTCGCGGTGCCCCCGGTGCACGGCTGGCTGGTCGCGGCCTATCCGGCCGCCAGTCCGACCGGCTCGCTCTTCCTCGCCGCCTTCGCCACCAAGGTCGCGGTGGTCAGTCTGGGCGCCGCCCTCGCGGGGGCCGAGCCGCTGCTCTGGCTCGGCCTCGTGATGGCGGTCGGGGCCGCCATCCCCATGCTGTTCGAAGCCCATTGGCGGCGCGCCCTGTCCTGGTCGCTGGTCAGCCAGCTCGGCGTCATGGTCGCCGGTATCGGCCTCGGCAGCCCGGAAGCGATGCAGGGCGTCGTCCTGCTCGCGATCGGCCATATTCTCTATTCGACGCTGCTGTTCCTGGCCGCCGGTTCGCTGGAAATCCGGGACGGAAAGGCGCCCCGGGGGCTTCGCGTCCTCGCCCTGCTCGGCGCCCTGTCGATCGGCCTGCCCGGGCTCGCCGGCTATGGCGGCAAGGCGCTGATCGGCGAAGCGCTGATCCATCACCACATGGCCTGGGCCGATTATGTGATCGTCGTGGTGGGCGCCCTGGTCTTCGCCGCGGTCGGTCTCCGCCCGCTGGTCGAGCGCTGCACGCCTGCCCCCGGCGCGCCCTGGATCAGCCTGCGCGAGGCCGCCGCCACGGCGCTCCTGGTCGCCGGCAGCCTGCTCGTCGGGCTGTTCGGGCCGCTGATCGCGCCTGCGGCCTCGGTCGCCTGGCACGCCGGGCCGCTGATCGTCCAGGCAATCGCCCTTTCGCTGGCTTGCCTTACCATGGTGCCGGCGGTGCGGCGGCGCTGGCCGCAATGGCCCGATGCGCTCGATTTCCTGGCCTTGCCGAAGCCCGCCTGGGTCACCGGCGCCATCACGGGCCTCACGGTCTTCGGCGAGATGCTGAGCCGCATCGGCGCGGTCGCGAGTGCGCTCACCGCTGCGATCGGCCGGACCGGCGGGCGCCTTTTGCTGGCGACGGCGCGGGGCCTCACGGCCGGCGGGCTCGGCGACGGCGTGCTGTGGGCACTTGCCTTGTTGACCGTCGCGCTTATCGTCTCCTTCGGCTGAGACGGAACAGAAAGACAAGCATGGGCACCTTCGCCGGCCTACTGGCCAGCCTCGCCTTCGGCGGCATGGCCTTCTTCACCTTCGTGATGGCGCCCCTCGTGTTCGGCAAGCTGGGGCCGGAACAGGCCGGGCGCTTCATGCGCGACGCCTTCGCCGTCTATTACCCCGCCATGGCGGTGCTGACCGGGACTTCCGCCCTGACCGTGCCGCCACTCTGGATGGGGGCCGTGTTGGCCTTGACCGCCATCGGCTTCCTGGTCGGCCACCTGCTGCTCCGGCCCGAGATCAATGCCCTGAGCGACCGCAAGGCGGCCGGCGACGTCGAAGCGATCGCCCCGTTCCGTCGCCTGCACGGCGTCAGCCAGGCCCTGAACCTCGTCCAGTTCCTGGCCCTGCTGATCGTGGTCGGCGCGCTGCTGAACCGTTAGGTCGTCGGCCGCCACAGGACGTGCAGGGCGAGGCCCAGCACCGAGGCGCCGAGCCCCAGCATCGAAACGGCGATCCAGCCCCCCTGCACCCAGGCGACGCTGGCCGCCGCCGAACCGACCGCGCCGACGCTGAACAGCGTGGTCATGAACACCGTGTTGATGCGGCTGCGCGCCGCCGGTTCCAGGGCGAAAATGCGCGCCTGATGGGCGACCATGGAGAGCTGCACGCCGAAATCGACCACGATCACCCCGACCACCAGGCCGGCGACCGAGGGCACGAAGGCGAAATCGATGAAGCCGAGCGCCACGGCGACGAGGCCGGCCCCGATCACCAGGGCGGGCCCCCGGGTATCGGCCAGCCGGCCGGCGACCGGCGCTGCGAAGACGCCGACCAAGGCGAGCACGCCGAACAGGCCGGCGGCATCGGCGCCGAGGTGGAATGGCGGCCCCTCGAGATAGAGCGCCAAGGTCGACCAGAAGACCGAGAAGCCCCAGAACTGCGTCGCCTGTACCAGGGACGACTTGACCAGCAGCGGATGGCGCCGCGCGACATCGACGATCGAGCCGAGCAGCGACAGATAGCGGGCGTCGGAACGGGCGCCGCCCCGGGGCAGGATCGTGCCCAACATGGCGGCGAGGCCGAGGGTGAGCAGCGCCCCCGCCCAATAAGCTGCGCGCCAGCCGAGATGTTCGCCGATCACGCCGGAAAAGACCCGGGCGAGCAGGATGCCGCCGAGCAGGCCGCTCATCACGATGCCCACCACCTGGCCGCGGCTCCGGTCGTCGGCCAGGGCGGCGGCGAAGGGAATGATCTGCTGCGCGATGGTCGAGGCGACGCCGATCGCGACCGAGGCGACGAGCACGGCGGAAAACCCGGGTGCCAGCGCCATGACCACCAGGGCCACGGTCAGGGCCGCCGCCTGCGCCAGAATCAGGCGCCGGCGATCGAGCGCGTCGCCCAGCGGCACGAGCAGGAGCAGGCCCAGCGCATAGCCGATCTGCGTCGCCGTCGGCACCAGGCCGACCGCCCCGGGCGAAACCCCGAAATCGGCAGCGATCAGACCGAGCAGCGGCTGGTTGTAATAGAGGTTGGCGACGGCGACGCCGCAGCCGACCGCCATGGCCAGAAAGATCCGGCGGCCGGCCGGGACGGGGGAAACGCTGGTCGTCATGGCCGCAGAATATCCGAGCATATTGGTCGGGTTAACGGCCAGGCCCGCCGTAGCCCCTTGCACCCCATGCATGAGCTGTGGCAGCGACGCCACATTCGCAACGGAGTGATGCAGGTCACGGATCTTTCATACGGGAAGGCGCATTGATGTTGTGACGCTATCGTCAAACAACAATGAGCCCAAGAAGATGAGCCCCGTCGCCGTCACCCGTCCCGCCACCGAAGCCGCCGCCCCGGCCGCTACGCCCGCTGCCGCCCAACCGGCCGTCGTCGTGCCGCTACGCAAGCGCGAGACCCGCCTCGTCCAGGCGGCCTCCACCGGCGTCAGCGGCGCCTGCACCGGCATGGTGGTCTTCGCCGACGAATTGCCGCGCTAAGACCCGAACACGACCGCATTCATGATGCGGCCGGGCATGAAGGCAAAGATGCCCGCCGCACCGAGAGCACCGAAGTAGAGCAGCAGCACGGCGCGCCTGTGCCGAGTGACGTCGCCGCGCCGTGCCCGCGCGACCAGGATCGGCAGGCCGATCAGGGTGGCGAGCGAGAGAATGTGGATCGGGCTGAAATCCCCGACCAGGCGGAGTTCGTGGATCCAGAACGAGCCGAGCGCCACAACGCCCATGGTCAGGGCCCAGAGCCAGCCCATCACCCGGTGCGGCACCGTGCCCTTGGGGCCGAGCAGGATGCCGGCGCCGATGCCGAGCGCGAGCAGCGCCGCGGCGACATGAACCTGGATCGCGATCGAAGCATTCAAGAGCGGCGCCAGCGACATGTTCCCTCCCCCGCGGACGAGGGAATTGGAACGCAGGCGAGCCCGGCCGTCGTCGTCCGTTCAGCGGAGGTGGCGGCGTTCCATGAAGATGCTGTGGGGATCGGCGACATATTCGCCGAAGGGTCCCCGCTCGGCGAAGCCGAAGGAGCGGTAGAGGCTCAGCGCTTCGGCATTGCGCACCCCGGTCTCCAGGCGGATCACGGTGATGTCGGCCTGCGCCGCGAGCTGGAGCAGCGCATTCAGGATCTCGCGCCCCAGGCCCTTGCCGCGGGCTTCGGGGGCGATATACATGCGCTTGATCTCGCCGTAGCCCGGGCGCGGCAGCAGGCCGCCGGTGCCGACGGCGACGCCGTCCCGGCGGGCGACCACGAATTTCGTGCCCGCGGCCTTCAGTTCCGCGATCGAGAGCAGATGGTTGCTCTCGGCCGGGTAGAGGTCGGCGTGGAAATTGTCCAGCGCCCGAATCAGCGCCGCAACCTCCGGCTGGTCGGGCGCCTCCTCGGTGACGGTGACCTGGGCCACCGCCAACTCACTCCAGCTCCGCGAGGATCTGGCCGTTGAGGGATTCGATTTCCATCCGGATATGCCGGTCGGTCAGATCCAGGCCCTTGGCCTTGAAATCGCCCAGCACCTTGCGGATCACGTCCTCGTCACCCGCTTCGACGAAATCGGCGACCACGACTTCCTTGGCATAGGCGTCGGCGGCCTCGCCCGATAGGCCGAGCTTGCCCGCCGCCCACAGGCCGAGAAGCTTGTTCCGCCGGGCAACGGCGCGGAAACGCTTTTCCTCGTCATGCGCGAACTTGGCTTCGAAGCCCTTCTCGCGCTCACCAAAATCGGCCATGGCAACCCCCTGGACAGAACTGGATCCTTTGCCGGGATATAAGGCGATCGGACCTGTGCTTGGCAAGGCCCCCGTGCGTGCACAAAACGCGATGATCGCCGCATTGTTTCCCGCGGCAACGTCCTGTATGGTCCCGCTTCGCGCGGAGCCCCACGGGCTTGACCGCGCCGGCTTCGTTTTCTCGACTGGCAGCCGTGTTCCGGATCTGCCAGAGGACCATACCACTCATGAGCCGCCGCAAGCAGATTTACGAGGGCAAGGCGAAGATCCTTTACGAAGGACCCGAGCCCGGCACCCTGGTGCAGTATTTCAAGGATGATGCAACCGCCTTCAACAACCAGAAGAAGGGGACGGTCACGGGCAAGGGCGTGATCAACAATCGCATCTCCGAATACATCATGACCCTGCTGAACGAGATCGGTGTTCCGACGCATTTCATCCGCCGGCTGAACATGCGCGAACAGCTGATCAAGGAAGTCGAGATCATCCCGCTCGAAGTCGTGGTGCGTAACGTCGCCGCAGGCTCGCTGTCGACCCGTCTCGGCATTCCGGAAGGCACCCAGCTGCCCCGTTCGATCGTCGAATTCTTCTACAAGGCCGACGAGCTGAACGACCCGATGGTGACCGAAGAGCATATCACCGCCTTCGGCTGGGCCACGCCCCAGGACATCGACGACATTCTGGCCCTGGCGCTCCGCGTCAACGACTTCCTCGTCGGCCTGTTCCTCGGCGTCGGCATCCGCCTGGTCGATTTCAAGATGGAATTCGGCCGGCTGTGGCAGAACGACGAGATGCGCATCGTCCTCGCTGACGAGATCAGCCCGGACAATTGCCGCCTGTGGGACATCCGCACCAACGAGAAGCTGGACAAGGACCGCTTCCGTCGCGATCTCGGCGGCACCGCCGA
>NZ_JBAZKR010000088.1:0-15225 GCF_041650655.1 Zavarzinia sp. | reverse complement strand
CGCCACCACCATGGGCAAATGCTTCAAGATCGGCATCTTCCCCTTCTTCGACAAAGAAGGGCGGATGTCCCGCGCCCCGGGCTGAGGCGTCAGGGCGCCAGAAATCACGGCGCCTGGGCGGCCAGGCGGCGGCGGATCTCGGCCAGGAAGAGCTGGGCCGGCAGGCTCTGCTCGTCGGCCGGGCGGGTCACCAGATACATCAGGTAATTGGGCAGCATCTCCGCCGGCAGCAGGGGCCACAGCGTCTCGG
Source organism: Zavarzinia sp. (assembly GCF_041650655.1). GTDB lineage: Bacteria > Pseudomonadota > Alphaproteobacteria > Zavarziniales > Zavarziniaceae > Zavarzinia. The sequence goes on along the minus strand of NZ_JBAZKR010000088.1, from coordinate 14,975 downwards.
CCGGGGTCACGCCTTCGGCGATCAGCGTGGGCAGGAAGCCGATGCCGATGCCGAGGCGGATCAGCCGGATGGTCTCGGCCAGGTTTTCGGCGATGCCGGCCGGATTCTCACCGAGGCCGTAGCGGCGGCGGAAATGGCGCACGTCGTCCGGCTCGTCCGAACCCATGAGGACGAAGCGCTCGCCCGCCAGCACGGCGGGATCGCTCACCCGAAGGCCATAGAGCGGATGGCTCCGCCCGCAGTAGATCTGCTGATATTCCCGCATCAGGACTTCGTAGTGGAGATCGGCACGGGGGGCGGCGTCGAAGGTGATGCAGGCATCGGCCATGCCCTTGGCGAGCGCCTGGAGCACCATGCGCCGGGGCGCGATGTCGATCAGCAGGCGGATGCGGGGGTGGCGCCGGGCCATGGTCTCCAGCGTGGCATCGACCTCGGGCGAGACGACGCCGGAGACGGCGCGGATCACCAGGTCGCCCTCGACCTCGCCGGCCGCGGCGGCGAGGGCGCGGGGCAGGGCTTCGACCTCGCGGAATAATTGTTCGGCGTAATGGGCCGCGACCCGCCCCGCCGGGGTCAGGGTGACGCCGCGGGAATTGCGGCTGCACAGTTCGTGGCCCAGATGGCCCTCGAGCCTTTGCAGCGCCAGGCTCACCGCCGGCTGGCGCAGATTGAGGCGCCGCGCGGCAGCGCCGATGCCGCCGGCGCGGGCGATCTCGAGGAAGACGCGGAAAAGGTTGAGGTCGATGCGGCGGAACAGGCCGGCATCGCGGTCGGGTCGCTTGTCGGCCAAGTCACGCTCCGTTGCGGGCCGGTCGCATTCTATCATTGATTCCATCAATGGCGGCCATTGCCATTTCGCGGCTTCGACAAGGCCGGGACTGCCGCCATCCTGGCCCCGAAACAGCGAGGGCGAGATGGGCGGCGAATTCTCGGGAGCACGGGTGGTGGTGACGGGTGCCGCCAGCGGCATCGGCCGGGCGATCGCCGAAGCCTTCGCCGCCGCCGGCGCGCTGGTGGTCGGCCTCGACCTCGCGGCAGGGCAGGGCGACGGTTTCGTCATCCTGGCCGCCGACGTCTCGGCCCCGGCGGCGGCGCGGGCCGGCGTCGAGGCCGCGGCCGACCTGCTCGGCACCATCGACGTCCTGGTCAATTGCGCGGGGATCGAGATCAGCCGGACCCTGGCCGCCCTCAGCGTCGACGAGATGGACCGCCTGATCGCGGTCAACCTGAAGGGGCCGATCCTGGTCACCCAGGCGGCACTGCCCCATCTGGCGGCCGATGCGCGGATCGTCAACATCGCGTCCGAACTCGCCTATCTCGGCCGGGCCGGCTCTTCGGTCTATGCCGCCACCAAGGGGGCGATCCTGTCGCTCACCCGTTCCTGGGCGCGGGAACTGGGGCCGGCGATAAGGGTCAATGCGGTGGCACCCGGGCCGGTCGACACGCCGCTCCTGGATTTCGCCCATATGGATGCCGCCTTGAAGGCGGTCGAGACGGGTAACCCGCTCGGCCGTATCGGCCGCCCGGAAGAGGTGGCGGCGGCGGTTCTCTTTCTCGCCGGCCCCGGGGCCGGCTTCGTCACGGGTCAATGTCTCGGCGTCGATGGCGGCGCCGCCATGCGATAGGGGATGATCATGGCCGCTTCGGTCTTCATGCAGGAAATCACTTGGCCGGACTTCCAGGCCAGGGTCGCGGCCGGCGCGCCGGTGTTCCTGCCCCTCGGTGCGACCGAGCAGCACGGGCCGCATCTGCCCCTCGGCGTCGACGTCTTCCTGCCCTCGGCGGTGGCGGCGGCGGTCGCCCGCGAGGTCGGCGGCCTGGTCGCGCCCACGATCCCCTATGGTTACAAGTCGCAGCCGCGCTCGGGCGGCGGCCAGGCCTTTCCGGGCACCACCAGCCTGTCGGCCCAGACCCTTTCGCTGGTGATCAAGGACGTGGTGCACGACCTGGGCCTCCATGGCGTGCGCCGTTTCGTCATCCTGAACGGTCATTTCGAGAATGCCTGGCCGGCGGTCGAGGGCCTCGACCTCGGCCTGCGCGAACTCCGCCGCGACGGCATCGCGGATGTTACGGCGTTGCGCCTCGAATATTGGGATTTCGTCAAGCGCGAGACGCTGGACCGGCTGTTCCCGGAAGGCTTCCCGGGCACCGATCTCGAACACGCCAGCCTGCTCGAGACCTCGCTCATGCTGGCGATCCGGCCCGACCTCGTCGACATGGGCAAGATCCCGAACGACGGCCCGGCCAAATTCCCGACCTACGACCGCACCCCGGTCTGGACCGACAAGGTGCCGGCCTCCGGCGTGCTGGCGCGTGCCCAGGGCTCCACGGCGGAAAAGGGCCAGTGGCTGCTGGACGACCACGTGCCCCTGATCGCGGCGGCGGTGCGGGAGGAATTCGGGCTTTGAGCACAGCCGGCCTCGACGCGCTCGCCCGCGACGTGATCGCCACGGCGGCGCTGCCGCTCGGCCGGGCGCGCACGCTGCCGGCCGCGGTCTATACCGCCGAAGACTGGTTCGATCTCGAACGCCGCGCCGTCTTCGAGGCGGGCTGGATGTGTGTTGCCCATGTCTCCCAGGTGCCGGACGTGGGTTCCTATCTCGCCGTCGATCTGCTGGGCGAGCCGATGGTCGTGGTGCGCGACAAGGCGGGCACGATCCGCGTGCTCTCCCGCGTCTGTGCCCACCGGGCGATGGACATCATGCCGCCCGGCGGCGCGGTGCCGGAGAAGGGCAGGCGGGCCACCCTGACCTGCCCCTATCACTCTTGGACCTATAACCTGGATGGTTCTCTCCGCGGCTGCGCCCAGATGCAGGGGGCGGAGGGTTTCGAGAAGAAGGACTGGCCGCTGCAGGCCTTCCGGTCAGAGGTCTGGCAGGGCTTCGTCTTCGTCAATCTCGATGGCGAGGCGGAACCGCTGGCATCCCAATATGCCGATTTCGCCGCCGCGATCGCGCCCTGGGACATCGGCGCGATGGAAATCGCGATCGAAATGACCTGGGACTGCGCCTTCAATTGGAAGGTGATGGTCGAGAACTGGATGGAGTCCTATCACCACATCGGCGCCCATGCCCGCACGCTGAACCTGACCATGCCGGGCGAAAAGACCTGGAGCGAGGCGGAACAGCCCCATTTCATCAAGGCCCATCTGCCCTATACGCCGGAAATGCGCGCCGACCTCGCCGCCGGCAAGGTGCCGGGTTTCGCCGCGATCGAGGGGCTCTCTGACGAGCAGGCCCACGAATGGGGCCTCTACCTCGGCCATCCCTGCTTTATGCTGCTGACCACCCACGACCGGGTGATCTGGTACCGCCTGCTGCCCGACGGGGCGGAGAAATGCCGCCTGCTGACGACCACCCTGGTGAAGCGGCAAACCAAGGCGGCGCCCGATTGGGACCAGGTGCTGGCGGCCGAAACCGAAATGCTGCGCGCCTTCCATACCGAGGACATGGCCGTGAATGCCGCGGTCCAGCGCGGCCTGCACTCTCGGATGGCGGTGCGCGGCCGGCTCTCCCATCTGGAAGAGCCGGTCTGGCTGATCCAGCGCCATCTCGCTGCCCGCCTCCAGGGCCATTATCCCGAAAAGGCACGGCGCGCGCCCTATTACGGGCCGCGCGCCGCCGAATAGTCAGGCGGGCAGGTGGCAGACGGCCTCGATATTATGGCCATCCGGATCCAGCACGAAGGCGCCGTAGTAATTCGGGTGGTAATGGGCGCGGATCCCCGGCGCGCCATTGTCCCGCCCGCCGGCCGCCATGGCGGCGGCATAGAAGGCATCGACCGTGGCCCGGTCGGGCGCCGCGAAGGCGACATGGAGCGTACCGCTCAGCGGGGCGGCGCTGGAGCCGATCCAGAAGAAGGGCTTGCCGGCGGTGCCGAAGCCGAGGTGCGCGCCGGCCCCGGTCTGTTCCGCCGTCACTTCCATCTGTATGGCAATGCCGAGGGGGGCGAGGGCGGCGACATAGAAGGTGCGGGAGGCTTCGATGTCCCGCACGGAAAAGCCGATATGGTCGAGCATGGCCGGTCTCCGATGATCGGCGGCCATTCTACCGCATCCGGCCGGGCGGCGCCCGGCCGGATCTGACACAGCGATCAGGCCTGGAGCTTGGCCTTCAGGATGTCGTTCACGGCGGCCGGATTGGCCTTGCCCTGGGTCGCCTTCATCACCTGGCCGACGAAGAAGCCGAACAGCTTGTCCTTGCCGGACTTGTATTCGGCGACCTTGTCCTGGTTCTTGGCCAGCACGTCGTCGATCGCGGCTTCGATGGCGCCGGTGTCGGTGACCTGGCGCAGGCCCTTTTCCTCGACGATGACGCCGGGCGCCTTGCCGCTCTCGACCATGGCCTCGAACACTTCCTTGGCCAGGCGGCCCGAGATCGTGTTGTCGGCGATCAGGTCGATCAGCTCGCCCAGCGCCGCGGCCGAAATCGGGCTGTCGGCCACGCTCTTGCCGAGGCGGTTCAGCATGGCGAAGTAATCGCCCATGATCCAGCTCGCGGCGAGCTTGGAATCGCGCCCCTTGGCGACCGCTTCGAAGAAGTCGGCCGGCTCGCGCTCGGCCACCAGCACGCTGGCGTCATAGGGCTTGATGCCATAGTCGGCGACCAGGCGGGCCTTCTTCTCGTCCGGCAGTTCCGGCAGCGTCCCCTTCAGCTTCTCGACCCAGGCGGCGTCGAGTTCGAGGGGCAGCAGGTCGGGATCGGGGAAGTAGCGATAGTCATGCGCCTCTTCCTTGGAGCGCATGGACCGCGTGACGCCCTTGCCCGAATCGAACAGGCGGGTTTCCTGCTTGATCGTGCCGCCATCCTCGATGATGTCGATCTGGCGCCGCGCCTCGTATTCGACCGCGGCCCGCACGAAGCGGATCGAGTTGACGTTCTTGATCTCGCAGCGTGTGCCGTATTCGTCGCCCGGGCGGCGCACCGAGACGTTCACGTCGGCGCGCATGGAGCCTTCCTCCATGTTGCCGTCGCAGGTGCCGAGGTAACGCAGCACGGTGCGGAGCTTGGTCAGATAGAGGGCGGCCTCTTCCGACGAGCGCAGGTCCGGCTCCGAGACGATCTCCATCAGCGCGACGCCGGCCCGGTTGAGGTCGACGAAGGTGAGGTTCGGGTGCTGGTCGTGCATGCTCTTGCCCGCGTCCTGCTCGAGGTGCAGGCGGGTGATGCCGATCTCGCGCGTCGAACCGTCCGGCATGTCGAGGATCAGCCGGCCCTCGCCCACGATCGGGTCCTTGAACTGCGAGATCTGATAGCCGTTCGGCAGGTCGGCATAGAAGTAGTTCTTGCGGTCGAAGACCGAGCGCAGGTTGATCTTCGCCTTGAGGCCGAGGCCGGTCTTCACCGCCTGCTCGACGCAATAGTCGTTGATCACCGGCAACATGCCGGGGAAGCCGGCGTCGACCAGGCTGACCTGGGAATTCGGCTCCGCCCCGAAGGCGGTGGCGGCGCCGGAGAACAGCTTGGCGTTGGACAGCACCTGGGCATGGACTTCCATGCCGATGACCACTTCCCAATCGCCGGTGGCGCCCTTGATCAGGTTCGACATGGTCAGGCCCTCCACCAGGTTTCAGGCTTCGTCGTGAAATTCGCCGCCCGTTCCAGGGCATAGCCGACGTTGAGCACCATGGGCTCGTCGAAGGCCTTGCCGATCACCTGGAGGCCGAGCGGCAGCCCCTCGGCCGAAAGGCCGGCGGGGACCGACATGGCGGGCAGGCCGGCCAGGTTGGCGGTCACGGTGAAGACGTCGTTCAGATACATGGCGATCGGATCGGCCACTTCGCCGCTCGCGAAGGCGGCCGAGGGGGTGGCGGGCGCCAGGATGGCGTCGACCGTGCCGAAGGCCTTCTCGAAATCGTTCGAGATCAGGCGGCGCAGCTTCTGGGCGCGGGTGTAATAGGCGTCGTAGTAACCGGCCGAGAGGACATAGGTGCCGATCAGGATACGCCGGCGCACTTCCTTGCCGAAGCCTTCGCCGCGCGTGTTCTCATACATCTCGGTTAAGTCCTTGCCCGGCACGCGGAGGCCGAAGCGGACACCGTCGTAACGCGCGAGGTTCGACGAGGCTTCGGCCGGCGCCACGATGTAATAGGCGGGCAGGGCGTATTTGGTGTGGGGCAGGGAGACGTCGACGATCTCGGCCCCGGCATCGCGGAGCCACTCCATGCCCTGCGCCCACCATTTCTCGATCTCGGCGGGCATGCCATCGACGCGGTATTCCTTGGGGACGCCGATCTTGCGGCCGCGCAGGTCGCCGGTCAGGCCCGCCGAATAGTCGGGCACCGGGGTCGGCACGCTGGTCGAATCCTTGGGATCGTGGCCGGCCATGGACTGCAGCAGCAGGGCGGCGTCGCGCACCGTCTTGGTCATCGGCCCGGCCTGGTCGAGCGACGAGGCGAAGGCGACGATGCCGAAGCGCGAGCAGCGGCCATAGGTCGGCTTGATCCCGACGATGCCGGTGAAGGCGGCCGGCTGGCGGATCGAGCCGCCGGTATCGGTGCCGGTCGCGGCGAGGCAGAGATCCGCCGCCACGGCCGCGGCCGAACCGCCGGAGGAGCCGCCGGGCACCAGCGGGCGATTGTCGCCCGTGCGCCGCCAGGGGTTCACCACCGGCCCGTAATAGGAGGTCTCGTTGGAGCCGCCCATGGCGAATTCGTCCATGTTCAGCTTGCCCAGCATCACCGCACCGTCGCGCCACAGGTTGGCGGTCACGGTCGACTCGTAGGTCGGCTTGAAGCCGTCCAGGATGTGGGAGGCGGCGGTGGTCAGCACGCCCTTGGTGCAGAACAGGTCCTTGACGCCGATCGGCAGGCCTTCGAGCGGGCGCGCCTCGCCCTTGGCGATGCGGGCGTCGGCCTCGGCGGCCTGGGCCAGCGCGGCTTCCGGCGTCTCGGTGACATAGGCGTTCAGCACGCGGCCGGCGTCCATCGCCTCGACCAGGGCCTTGGTCAGCTCGACGGCGGAAAACTCGCGCGCGGCGAGGCCTTCCTTCGCCGCGGCCAGGGTCAGGCGGTTCAGTTCCGACGTCATCACTCGACCACCTTCGGCACGGTAAAGAAGCTCTCGATCCGGTTCGGCGCATTGGCCAGCACGGCTTCGGCGTCGCCGCCGTCGGTCACCACGTCTTGGCGGCGCGGCAGGGCGACATGGACGACCGAAGTCAGCGGCTCCACCCCGGTGACGTCGACCGCCTGGAGCTGTTCGACGAAATGCAGGATGCCGTTCACTTCCTCGGCGAGGGCAGGCAGTTCCGCCTCGTCCACCCGAAGGCGGGCCAGGCGCGCGATTTTCTTCACGGTGGCGGGATCGACCGACATGACTTGAGTTTCCCGGAAATGCAGGCGGGGAACCTAGCAACCCGGGGGGCGCTATGGCAAGCGGCGCGGGCGCAGGTAGCGGTGCGGGTCAGCGGTAAGGGTCAGTCCGGCGTGACCAGCGGCTGCACCACGGCGGAGAAGGCGGGCAGGGCTTCGCAGCGGGCGGCATGGGCGGCCAGATGGGGCCAATGGGCGGCTTCGAAGACGCCGGGATGGGCTTCGGCCGTGAAGCGGAGGGCGCAGGCGAGGGCGATGTCGCCGTGGCCGATCCTCTCGCCGAACCAGAAGGGGCCGGGCAGGGCGGAGCGTTCGGCTTCCAGATGGTCGAGCACGCTGGAAATCTGGCCGCGGCAGCGGGCGATCCAGTCGCCCGCCGTCTCGCGGTGCCAGGCCCTGGAATAGACCAGGCTCACCGCCTTGTCGGCGATGCCGGTGCCGAAGGCAGTAAGGCGGAGGGCGGCGCGGCGAGCAGGCCCGGCAGCCGGGAAAAGGGCCTGCTCCGGCCCCGCCACTTCGTCCAGGTGATCGAGGATCGAGACACTGTCGACCAGCGCCTCGCCACCGTCGAGCACCAGCACCGGCACGCGGCGAAGCGGGTTGTAGCGGGCCACCTGTTCGACATCGCCGAACACCGACCACGGCCGATGCTCATAGGCCATGCCATAGAGCTGTAGCGCGACCGCGACCCGCCGCACGAAGGGCGAGTCGTATTGGCCGATCAGGATCATCAGGCGGGGGTGATGCTGCAGCCGCAGATCGGGCAGGCCTGGGCGCTGGCCAGCGGCACGGCGATGCCGGTCTTGGCCAACAGGTCGAGCGCCTGTTTCAGGTGGCCGTCGTGGGGCAGCACGTCGCAGCGCGCGGCATAGGTGGCGCCGTCCTGCGGCCCCAGTGGCTGGCTCGACCACGCCCGGGCGGACGCCGCCCCCAGCACCAGCGCAGGCGCCGAAACCGAACCCAGCAGGAAGAAGCGACGATTGACGGTCATGGCCGATGTCCGAACAGAAGGCCCCGGGAATCCCCGGGGCCATTGGTGCACCGCGGCGCCGCCAAGTCAATCCGGGGCGCTCAGGCCAGCGGCGGGCCGACGATCTCGATCGCATTGCGCCGGCAGCATTCGGTCAGATGGGCGATGGCGCCCGCGTCCGGCACGCCGGCTTCGGGCAGGGTCGGCGTTGCGGCGGGCCGGCTCGCCTGGCGCAGCATGGCTTCGAAATCCCCGCCCCGCGTGACGGTCAGGAGGTGGGCGCCCTCCTCGCCGGTGACTGCGAAGGCATGGGGCACGCCCTTGGGGGCGACCAGCGTCTCGCCCGCGCGGACCAGGCGCTCGGCCGTGCCCACGCGGATGCGCAGTTCACCGGCGAGCAGGTGGAAAACCTCGTCCTCGTTCCGGTGCAGGTGCTCGGGCGGCGCCTCGCCCGGGGGCAGCCATTGTTCGACCAGGCAGAGGCCGTCGGCTCCATCACCGGCGGAAAGGCGAATGGCGATCAGGGAATTGCCGAACCAGCGGTAGCCCTCGGCCTCGGCCGTCGTCATGCTCATGGGGATCTCCCGTCCTCGATGGTGGTGGCGGGAGTGGTAACGGCCGGCCGCGTGCAAGCCCAATCGCGAGATCATATGGAGCCGATCGGGTTCATGAATTTCAACGCCCTCGACCTCAACCTGATCCGCGTCTTCGATGCCTTGGTCAGGGAACGCAGCGTGACCCGGGCGGGCGACCGCATCGGCCTCAGCCAGCCGGCGGTGAGTGCCGCGCTGGCGCGCCTCCGCCAGCTGTTCAACGACCAGCTCTTCGTCCGCCAGGGCAACGAGATGCTGCCGACGCCGCGCGCCCTCGAGCTCGCCGAACACGCCCGCGCGGCCCTGGCCGAAATCGAGGCGATGGTGCAGGCGGTGCGCGGCCTCGACCTCGCGGGCCTGGCCCGCACCTTCACCCTGATGGGGGCCGATTTCTTCTCGATGCTGCTGATGCCCGATCTCGCCCGCCGGGTGCACGCACAGGCGCCGGAGGTGCGGCTCCGCCTGCTCGACAGCGCGCGGGGCGAGGTCGGCCGCCTGCTGCAGGAGAACAGCGTCGACCTCGCCTTGGAGCGCCCGCTCGAAGTGCCCGATTGGATGTCGTGCCAGCTCCTCTTCAAGGCGCCCTTCGTGATGATCGCGGCGGCCGGCAATCCCGCCCTCGCCGGGGTCGCGGACGGGGCGGAAATGCCGCTCGACGTCTTCACCACGCTGCCCCACGCGCTTCGCTCGATCGACGGCAGCATGTCCGGCATGGTCGACGAGGCGCTGACGGTGCTTGGCCTGAAACGGCGGGTCAGCTTGGCGCTGCCGCATTTCCAGGCGGTCGCGCTGGCGGTCGCCGCGGGCACCCATATCGCCGCCGTGCCGCAGCAATTCGCGCGGAGCCTGCCGCCCCACCTGGCGCTCCGCCGCTTCCGCCCGCCGATCGCCATCCCGGCGCCGGACGTCAACCTCTATTGGCACAGCCGCTACGACAAGGAACCGGCCCATGCCTGGCTGCGCGGCCAGGTCCTGGCGGCGGTCGAGGACCTCGGCTTCGCCGCCGGAGGTCTCGAGGGTGGCGCCAAGCCCATGCTCCCGCTATAAGCCCGCCATGCCCCTGCTCGACCAAGCCGGCTTCGATGCCGCCCTGCCGCCCGTGGGACGCCTGCTCGGCGTCGACCTCGGCACCAAGACGATCGGTCTTGCGCTGTCCGACATTTCCCGCACGGTGGCGAGCCCGCTGGAGACGATCCGGCGGGTGAAATTCTCGATCGATGTCGAGCGTTTCTTCGCCCTGATCGACGAGCACCAGGTGGCCGGCGTCGTGTTGGGCCTGCCCATGAATATGGACGGCAGCAGCGGGCCCCGCGTCCAGGCGACGCGCTCCTTCTCCAATGAAGTGCTCAAGCGCCGCGACCTGGCGCTGACTTTCTGGGACGAGCGCCTGTCGACCGCCGCCGTCACCCGCATGATGATCGAGGCGGACATGAGCCGGGCGCGGCGGGCCGAACTCGTCGACAAGCTGGCCGCGGCCTATATCCTCCAGGGCTATCTCGACGCTGCTGCGGGCCGCTTGCGGCGCTGACGGCTCAGGTTTCGAGCAGCAGCATCCGCTCGTCCAGGGCGGTGCGGATCATCTCGTAGGCGGCATCGACCACCTTCGTCTCGCCGATCCATTTGACGGGCGAGAGATAGGCGCCGAGGAGTTGCCCCTTCAGCGTGTCGTTCAGGCCGGCCAGGTCTTCGGCCAGTTCGACCACGTGGGAAAGCCGGGCGTGGATGGCCTTTTTGGTCTCGGCCTCCGGCAGGGGGATCGAGGGGCGTTCGGGCGGTGGCGGCGGGTTCTTCAGCAGGGCCGGCGTCAGATAGACGAGGCGCCGCCACTTGGCACCGTCGTCTTCGAAACAGGCGCCGTCCTCGGTATTCGCTTCCCAGTTGGTGATCCCGGCATTGGCGACGCCGAAGGGCAGGGCGAAATGGCTGCGCAGGAAGCGATGGGCATTGTAGCGCCCCAGCTCGAAATCGTGCCGCGACAGGTCGGGGTGGACGAAGGCCAAGAAGCCGTCGAGACCGCTCGCCGTGATCGCCGCGCTGCCGATCTCGCGCGGGCTCAGTTCACTCGGGCCGACCGGGGCCAGCAAGAAGCGGCTGAAAGTCGATTCGTCGCCCGCCAGGGCCACATCGGACGGCTTGAAGCGTGCCTGGGCGATTTCCGCCCCGACCAGCGCCCCCAGAGTCTTCAGCAGGTTGCCCGGCCTGGCGGCGCCCAGGGTCTGGCCGTTGCTGAAGGGATCGATCAGCACAAGGGCGCGGGTCACCAGGTCGGCGGTGCGCGGGTTGCGACCGGCGAGGCCGGCCAGCATGGCATGGCCGAAATCGATCGGTTCGTTGTTGAAGGCGCCGCCGTCGACATTGGCGGTCTTCACGAGGTGCGGCAGCTTGCCGTCGGTCGCCAGAACGTCCCAGTCGGGGACGAGCGGGCGGACGTCGATGCCGCCTCCTTCTCTCGGTACGGCCATCGCGCGATAGCGCAGGAAATCCAACGGTCGCTCGATCGGACGCGCCTTGAAGGCGCCGGGAAAGGCACTGGTGGCCAGCGCCCCGGCGCGAAGCTGCTGCCAGTTCGCCGGATCGCCATGCTTCAGGGAAAACTGGTCGCGGCGCGGATCGTCGCGGTTGGGATGGCCGCCCTCCAGGGCCAGGCTGAAGCGGACATGGTCGGCATGGGCGGTCATGCCGTGACGAAAGTCATCGGTCCCGGCGAAGCGCACGGAATAGGGGATGCCGGTCAGATTGCCGAGCGTCATGCACAGGCGGAACGGATTGGCCAGATAGGGACGCTGTAACGGCTGGCCCTCGAAGGTCAGCAGGCGGCTCGCGACCTGCTCGATCCGCTGCGTGCTGAGCAGGGCTTCCAGGGTGCTCTCGTTTTCCGGCGTGGCCAGGAAATGTTCGAGGCCGGCGGCCCCGATCCAGGTGTCATAGAAGGGATTGCCGCTGCATGGGCCATGGGGGAAGGCGTAGCGTGCCGCCCGGGCCAGGATGGCGCCGTTGATGGCCCCGCCCGAGGTTCCGGTGGCCGAGCTGATCACCACCCGGTGGGCCGGCACGCCGGGCTTGCCCCGTTCCGCCTCCCAGGCATCCAGCGCCTCGATCAGATAGTCCAGCACGCCCGCGGTATAGGCCCCGGCCGAAGCCGTCCCGGCGAGAACCAGCGCGATCTCGAAGACCCCGCCTTCGAGGGGATCCAATTGCTCGGGGAAGCAAAGAGCCACCTCGTCCGGGGTCAGGTCGTCGGGTGGAAGCGAGGTGACGGTGTGCTGCGTGCCGGGCATGGTCGGTCCCCGATCGACGTCGGTCGTTCGAATGAAACAGTGCGGCCGCCCGATCCGATTTGCAATTTCCGATTGTGATGCAGCGCGGCGGTCGCCGCGGCCCGGCGGCGTGCTTGCGGCGGTGACGGGCCCGCCGTATAGAACGGGGCCATGACCGACTCCGCTTCCCCGGGTTTCCCGCACCGGCATCTGCTCGGGATCGAGGGGCTTCAGCCCCCGGACATCACCTATCTGCTGGATCTGGCCGACTCCTACGTCGAGCAGAACCGGCAGGTCGACAAGAAGAAGTCCGTGCTGCGCGGCCGGACCCAGGTGAACCTGTTCTTCGAAGCCTCGACCCGGACCTCGACCTCCTTCGAGCTCGCCGGCAAGCGGCTCGGCGCCGACGTCATCAACATGGCGGTGCAGCGCTCTTCCGTCTCCAAGGGCGAGACGCTGATCGACACCGCGATGACGCTGAACGCCATGCATCCCGACGTCCTCGTGGTGCGGCACCAGGATTCCGGTGCGGTCCAGTTGCTGGCCCGGAAAGTCTCCTGCGCTGTCATCAACGCGGGTGACGGGGCGCATGAGCATCCGACCCAGGCGCTGCTCGACGCCCTGACCATCCGCCGCCGCCGCGGCCGGCTGGAAGGGCAGATCGTGGCGATCTGCGGCGACATCCTGCACTCTCGGGTGGCGCGCTCCAATATCCACCTCCTGAACATCATGGGCGCCCGCGTCCGCGTCATCGGCCCGCCCACCCTGATGCCGCGGGCGATCGACGAACTGGGCGTCGAGGTCCATCACGACATGCGCTCGGGCCTCGAAGGGGTCGACATCGTGATGATGCTGCGGCTCCAGATGGAGCGCATGCAGGGCGCTTATGTGCCCTCGCTCCGCGAATATTTCCATCTCTACGGCCTCGACCAGGCCAAGCTGGCGTTGGCCAAGCCGGATGCCCTGATCATGCACCCCGGACCGATGAACCGCGGTGTCGAGATCGACAGCCTGGTGGCCGACGACATCAACCGCTCCGTGATCCGCGAGCAGGTCGAAATGGGCGTCGCGGTGCGCATGGCCTGCCTCGAAGCGCTCACCCATCACCTGCCGAACGTGGGGCCCGCACAGTGAAACGTCCCGCCAATCCCGGTGCCGAGAAGGGCAAGCTCGTCGCCTATCTGAACGCCCGCCTGCTCGATCCCGCGACCGGGCTCGACACGCCCGGCGCCCTGCTGACCGTGGGCGAGCAGATCGCCGACCTCGGCCCCCGGCTCTTCGCCGACGGCGTGCCGAGCGGGGTCGAGACGGTCGACTGCGGCGGCCATTGCCTGAGCCCCGGCCTCATTGACATGCACGCCTTCGTGGGCGAGCCCGGGGCCGAGCACAAGGAGAGCTTCGCCTCCGCCAGCCATGCGGCGGCGGCGGGCGGCATCACCACCCTGATCTGCCTGCCCAATACCGATCCGCCGATCGACGAGGCGGCGATCGTCGAATATGTCGAGCGCCGCGCGCGCGAGAATTCGGTCGTCCGCGTCCAGCCCATGGCCGCCATCACCAAGGCCCTGAAGGGCGAGGAGATGACCGAGATGGGCCTCCTGGTCGAGGCCGGCGCGGTGGCCTTCACCGACGGCGACCGGGCGGTCGCCTCGGCCCGGGTGATGCGCCGGGCACTGTCCTATTCGACCCTGTTCGGCAAGCTGGTGATCCAGCATGCCGAAGACCCCTCGCTCGCCCGCGACGGCGTCATGAACGAGGGCGAAGTCGCCACCCGCCTCGGCCTCGCCGGCATTCCCACGGCGGCGGAAGCCATGGTTGTGGAGCGCGACCTTCGCCTGGTGGCGCTCACGGGGGCGCGCTATCACGTCTCCCAGGTTTCGGCGGCCGATACGATCGAAGTGATCCGGACGGCCAAGGCGCGGGGCCTGAAAGTCACCTGCGGCACGGCGCCCCATTACTTCATGCTGAACGAGAATGCGGTGAACGATTACCGGACCTTCGCCAAGGTCTCGCCGCCGCTCCGTTCCGAGGACGACCGGCTGGCCGTGATCGAGGCGATCCGCGACGGCACGATCGATGTCATCGTCTCCGGCCACATGCCGCAGGACGTCGAATCGAAGCGCCTGCCCTTCGCCCAGGCCGCCTTCGGCGCGGCCGGGCTGGAGACCATGCTCTCGGTCGCTCTCTCGCTGTATCATTCCTATGACTTCGGCCTGAACCAGCTCCTCGCCAAGATGACCTGCGGTCCGGCCAGGCTGCTCGGCCTGAATTCGCGCGGTGCCTTGCGCGCCGGGGCCAAGGCCGATTTCACCCTGTTCGATCCCGAGAAGCCCTGGCGCGTCGACGTCGACAAATTCAAGGGCAAGTCCAAGAATACGCCCTACGAAGGGCTGCCACTGACCGGTCGCGTGCTCATGACCGTGGTCGACGGCCTCAAGGTCTACGACCGCAATATCGGAGCCTGACATGGCGCTGGAGGGGGGACTGGGCATCGCACTGGCAGGGGGCGGCGGCTATCTGCTGGGCTCGATCCCCTTCGGTCTGGTGCTGACCAGGGCGGCCGGGCTCGGCGATATCCGCGCCGTCGGTTCCGGCAATATCGGCGCCACCAACGTGCTGCGCACGGGCAACAAAGGCTTGGCGCTGGCCACCCTGCTGCTCGACGGCGGCAAAGGGGCGATCGCCGTCGGTCTCGCCCTCTGGCTGCTCTCGCCGCTCGCCGCCGTGGTGGCGGGCGGGGCGGCCTTCCTCGGCCACTGCTTCCCGGTCTGGCTAAATTTCAAGGGCGGCAAGGGGGTGGCGACCTTCCTCGGCACCCTGCTGGCGATCGCTTTCCCTGTGGG
>NZ_JBAZKR010000087.1:0-15366 GCF_041650655.1 Zavarzinia sp. | reverse complement strand
CGGACGAGGAACGCGCTGCGTCGAAGCCCCAGCGCCAGTTGTCGTCGACGTTGAAGCGGCCGTGGGCGAAGATATGGCCGTGGAATTCGTCGTTGCCGGTGTCGTTGCCGTCGCCGTCGTAGGAATTGCCGTAGCCGGCGCTGAATTCGGCCATCAGCTCGCCGTCGGCGAACAATTTCCTGTAGTCCCCGACCAGATAGGAACCTTCCTTCGAGGTATAGAAGGGGGTCAGGGTCAGATCGCTATTGTCGTCGATCGCCCAGAAATAGGGCGTGCCGATGCGGAAGCCGAGGCGCGTGCTCTCGCCGATATGGGGCGTGAGGAAACCGCTCTGGCGCTTCACGCTCGGATCGGGGTGGGAGAAATAGGGCAGATAGGCGACCGGCACGCCGAGGACGTCGAAGGTCGCATCCTCGTATTCGACCTTCTTGGCCGCCTGGTCGTGGGTCACCTTGACCGCCTTCACCTGCCAGAGCAGCGGCCGGTCCGGATGCTCGGCACAGGGCAGGCAGGGGCTGTAGACCGCATGGTCGAGGGTGGTGACATTGCCGTCCTGGCGGATGGCGCGCACCGCCGCGGCCCGCGAATTGTCGGAGAACAGCAGGCTGACGGTCTGCACGAAGCCGTCGCGGAACTGGTCGTCCAGTTCGACATAGTCGGCGAACAGGACTTCGCCCGTCGGCTCCAGCAGCGAGACGTTGCCGGTGGCGGCGACCATCCGGCTCTCTTCGAAATAGGTGACCTTGTCGGCCATCAGCACCCGTTCGCCCTGGGACAGCTCGACCTTGCCCTGGGCGGTCACCGTATGGGTGTTCGGGTTGTAGATGACCTCGTCGGCGATGATCTGCACCGGTCCCTGGCCAACCGCGGGGCTGCCGGGCAGCGGATCGGCGACGGCGAGGGTCGGCCCGGCCAGCGCCACGGCGGCCAGCACCAGGGCGATCGCCGTACGGTTGCGCAGCGAGGCACGGCCCCGGGCTGGCCGGCGGCCGGGACGGCCGGCGGCGCCGGGCAGGGCATCAGGAGGGAGTGCGACGGCCATCAACCATCTTCCAAATGAAACAACAGCGCGATGCCCACCAGGGTCGCGGCGATCGCAGGGCCCCAGGCAGCGAGAATGACCGGGACACTTTCCGCGATGCCGAGCGCGCGGGCAATGTCGGATACGACGAAGAGGGCGAAACCGGCAATGCCGCCGAGCCCGATCAGCATGGCGACGCCCCCGCGCCGCGAATGGCGCAGCGAAACCGTCGCCGCGACCAGCACCATGGCGCAGAGCACCAGGGGAATCGAGGCCAGGCTGTGCCATTGCACCAGATAGCGGGTGGCGGAGAAGCCGGCCGCTTCCAGCCGCTTGGCAAAATCCGGAATGGCCCAGAAGGAGACCGAATCGGGGTTGGCCAAGCTCTGCTGGATGTCGTCCGGCCGAAGGTTGGTAGCAAGGCGGTAGACGGGCACGGCCTTGGCCTGGCGGTCCGGCTCGATCACCCAGGCGTCGCTCAGGGTCCAGACGTCGCCGTCGAATTTGGCGCTGAAGGCTTCGATGCGGCGGAGGAAGGTTTCCTGGCGGTCGAACATGAAGACGACCACCGCATTGAGCCGGAGCCCACCGTCGGACGCTGCCAGGGCATGAATCACGGCGCTGCCCTGGTCGTCCGCCTGACGCAGCCAGATGCCGGAATCGGTGACGGCCGACAGGCTGGAGGTGCTGCTCTTGATGTAGAAGGCTTCGAGCTGGCGGTAGTGGTAGTTCAGCGCCGAGGACCAGGGATTGATGATGCCGACCGCGAAGATCCCGAGCAGCAGGGCGACCAGCATGGGCGGCGCCAGGAACTGCCAGACCGAAAGGCCGGCCGCGCGGGCGATGATCAGCTCGTTCGAGCGGGTCATGCGGGCGAAGGTCCACATGCCGCCGAACAGGCAGGCAAAAGGCAGGGCCAGGGTGGCGAGGCCGGGCAGGTGCATACCGGACATCGCCATCAGGGTCAGGAAGTCGGCCTGCTGGCCGGTCACGCGGGTGGCGCGCCGGGTCAGTTCCAGGAGGTCGATCATATAGATCAGCGCCACGATCGGCCCGAACACCAGACCGAAACCCAGGAGGAAGCGGCGCATCATATAGAGCGCGAAGACTGGGGCGATGCGATGCATGGTCAGCCCTCGCCCGTGGCCGGGAGGGCGGCCGGCGGTGCCACGGCCGCGCGCAGCCTCGGCCGGAGCACATAGAAGGCCACGACGCAGGCGCCGAGCGGCACCAGGTAGAGGATGGGGGCCAGCGCCGGGGTCGAGGTGACGATGCCGGAAAGCCCCAGTTCGCTGAGCCTGAGGCCGAGGCCGCCGATCGCCGCGACGGCGGAGCGGGTGTATTTGCCGCGCCGCGAATATTCGCCGGAGAGCAGGCCGCAGGCGGCGATCAGGGCCAACGGCAGGGCATAGAGCGGCGAGGACAGGCGCTTGTGCGCCTCGGTCAGCAGGAGGGCCCTGTTTTGGGCGTCCTGCGTGTCATAGGGCGGCAGGAGTTCGGTCAGGTAGCGCTCACCCGGCTTCATGCGGTGGGTGGCGTTGTCGTCCGTCAGCCCGCCGAGGTCCAGGACGTAGCGCTGGAAGCTGAGGTAGCTGCCCTTGCCGGTGAAGAGCTCGCTCTCCTGTCGGTTGCCGTTGACCAGCAGGATCTTGGCGCCGTCGCTGTCGGGCAGCAGGGTGCCGCGCTCGGCCATCATGGTCACGGCCTTGTCCGGGCGGCGCGCGTCATAGACCAGGATACCGTGCAGTTCGCCGTCCGTCGTACGCTCGCGCACATAGACGGTGAGCCCGTCGGTCAGTTCCGAGAATTCACCGTCCTGCAGGAAGACCGCGGCGAGATCGCCCCGGATCTCCGCCACCTCGTTCTTGAACGAGCGGAGCCCGAGCGGCGTCACATAGCAGTTCAGCACCAGGGTGATCACCATGACCAGGCCGGCCAGTTCCAGCGCCGGGCCGATCAGGCGCCAGACCGAAATGCCCGAGGCGGCCATGACGATCAGCTCGCTGTCCATCCACATGCGGTAGAAGGCGAACATCACGGCGCAGAAGAGCGCGATCGGCAGGATCAGCGAGAGCGCGCCCGGGATCAGCAGGGCGGTCAATTCCAGCAGGGTCTGCAGCGACAGGCCCTTGTTCACGATGAGGTCGACCGTGCGCAGCGATTGGCCGACCAGCATCACGCCCGTCAGTGCGAGCGTGAAGAAGATCATGGGACCGGCGATCTGGCGCCTTATATAGGATGTCATCCGACTCATCGGCGGCGACTATAGCTTCCGCCCGGTTCGGGTGATAGAGCGGCAACCCTGCGCTGCGGGCGCGCCATTGCCGAAATTCCGGCCGATGAAGAGATAGTAGGTCCCCTTGGGGTCCGGATAGGGTCGCATCTCGACCTTTTCCGGTCCTTCCACGGCCGAAAATTCGGCCGCCAGCGCCGCTGGCAAGGTCGCTGCGCGCGAAACCACCACAGTGTCGCAGCCCCTGGCGTCGTCGAGATCCAGCACCATGGCGAATTGGTCGGCCGGATTGTCCTGATCCTCGGACCAGCGCCGGACCAGGGCATCCGAATCGCGCAGGTGATAGATCAGCTCGGCGGTGGCGCCACGGTCGGTCACGATCACGGCGCGCGGGGCTTCGCCCGCACGCTTCGCCTCGACCGCGGCGGCGAGCCGGTCCCAGCCGCGCACCCAGCGGAAAGGGTCGGTCTTGGCGGCGAGCGTCATGAAGGGCACGCCGCCCCAGGCGACACCGACCAGCATGACGGCCAGGATGGCGCCGTCGACCGCGAGCACTGCCCGGCCGAGGCGCCGCATCCCGAAACCGTCGAGGGCGCCCATGATCAGCACGATCAGGGCCGGAAAGGCGACCGCCGCCCAATTGCCGTGGGCGCGCGACAGGAATGCCTGGACGATCAGCAGCGCCAGCACGGGAAGCGAGAACCAGGCGAGCATGCGCAGGCCCGGATCGGCGAACAGGCGCCGCGGCCGCCAGAACACGGCCATAAGGGCGAGCGCCGCCGCCGGCCCCAGGATCGCGAGCTGGTCGCCCAGGAAGGAGACGACGCCGCCGATATTGCCGATCTTGGCGCCGACGCTGGCGTTGGCAGCTGTGTGGCGGAACGTCTCGAAGCCCGACAAAGCGTTCCAGATCAGGTTCGGCGACAGGATCAGGAGGCCGACGGCGCCGGCCAGCGCGAGGCCGCCCCAGGGCCGGCGTCCTTTCGGCTGCAAGGCGGCGACGATCAGGGCCGGCGCCGCGAAATAGATCATGGCGTATTTGGCGAGCAGGCCGAGGCCGAGGAAGACCCCGAGCCAGAGCCAATAGCGCCGCGCCCCCGCCGCCAGACCGCGCTCGAAGGCCCAGAGGGCGGCGGTCCAGAACAGCAGGAGCAGGGAATCGGTCGAGATGATCAGGCCGGAGAAGGTGACCCCCGGCAGGGTCGCGAAGCCGAGGGCGGCCAGCACGCCGGCCCGGACGCCGAACAGGTTCCGGCCGAGCAGATAGGCAAAGATGGTGGCGACGCCATAGGCGAGGGGCGAAGCCGCCTTCACGCAGGCCGCACCGTCGCCGCAGACCGCGGTGGTGGCGCCGATCGCCCAGGCGATCAGGGGCGGCTTGGAGAAATAGCCGAAGGCAGGCGTCTGCGCCCAGAACCAATATTGCGCTTCGTCGAGATAGAGCGGCAGGCCGCCCACCGCGAGCGCCGCGAGCCGCAGCACCGTGATTCCGGCAGCGAGGCCGAGCACGAGGCGGAAGGCGGAGCGGTCGGCGGCGAGGTCCGGGGCGGCGGGCGCAGTCATGCGCTGTCGATAGCCGTTCCATGCCGCGCTGTCGAGCGGGCTTCCCAACGGCGGGCGGCGGCATCAAGATGCCGGGGCCGGCCGCAGCCGGCCAAGAAAGCCTCCGGAGTCTGCTCGATGAAGATCGCCTTTGCCTCGCCCAGCCTGCCCGCCGCCGGCGCGGTCGTCGTCTTCGCCCTCGAAGGGCGCAATTTCAGTGCGACCGGCGCCTATCTCGACAAGCTCTCGGCGGGCGCGCTCAGCCGCGTGGTCGCGACCGGCCGTTTCTCGGCCAAGAGGGGTGAGATCGTCGAACTGTTGGCGCCGGCCGGGATCGACCTTTCCCGCGTGCTGCTGATCGGTCTCGGCAAGCCGGAGGCGCTCGACGCGTTGGGCGCCGAAACGCTGGGCGGCAATGTTGTCGCCCGTCTCGCTTCTTCGGGCGAGGAAGCGGTCACGGTGATCGTGGACGAAGTCGAAGGCGTCGCCCTGAAGCCGGCCGAACTCGCGGCCCGTATCGCCTACGGTGCCCTGCTGCGTAGCTACCGCTTCGACAAGTACCACACGAAGAAGAAGCCCGAGGACAAGCCGAGCCTGGCCAAATTGACCATCGGCGTCGCTCAGGACGGTGCCGCCAAGAAGGCCTTCCAGCCCCTCGAGAAGATCGCCGAGGGTGTCTTCTTCACCCGCGACCTGGTCACCGAGCCCGCCAATATCATCTATCCCGAAACCTTGGCAAAGCAGGCCAAGGCCTTGGAAAAGCTGGGCGTCGAGGTCGAGGTCCTGGGTGAGGCGCAGATGCGCAAGCTCTGCATGGGCGCGCTCCTCGGCGTCGGCCAGGGCAGTGTCCGCGAATCCCAGCTCCTGGTCATGCGCTGGAACGGCGGCAAGGCCAAGGACGCCCCCGTCGCCTTCATCGGCAAGGGCGTCACCTTCGACACTGGCGGCATTTCGATCAAGCCGGCCGCCGGCATGGAAGACATGAAGTGGGACATGGGCGGTGCCGGCACGGTGGTCGGCCTGATGAAGGCGCTAGCCGGGCGCAAGGCCAAGGTCAATGTGGTGGGCGTCGCCGGCCTGGTCGAGAACATGCCGTCCGGCAGCGCGCAGCGCCCGGGCGACGTGGTCACCTCCATGTCGGGCCAGACCATCGAAGTGCTGAACACCGATGCCGAAGGCCGCCTCGTGCTGGCCGACGCGCTCTGGTACACCCAGGACCGCTTCAAGCCGAAGTTCATGATCGACCTGGCGACCCTGACCGGTGCCATCATCATCGCCCTCGGCAACGAATATGCCGGCCTGTTCTCCAACGACGACGGCCTGGTCGAGAAACTGACCGCCGCCGGCAAGGCGACCGGTGAGCAGGTTTGGCGCCTGCCGTTGGGCGAGGCTTACGACAAGATGCTCGAATCCCCGATCGCCGACATGCAGAACATCTCGGGCGACCGCGCCGCCGGTTCGATCACCGCGGCGCAGTTCCTGCAGCGCTTCGTGAACGGCGTGCCCTGGGCCCATCTCGATATCGCCGCCATGGCCTGGAGCAAGAAGGACAAGCCGACCGTGCCGAAGGGCGGCACCGGTTACGGCGTCCGCCTGCTCGACCGCTTGGTGGCCGACAATTACGAGGGCAAGTGACGCCGCCGATGGCGGAAGTCTCCTTCTACCACCTGGAGGCGCGGCCGCTCGAATGGGCTTTGCCGCGCCTTCTCGCCCGCGTCGTCGACTCCGGGCGGCGCGCCGTGGTGGTCAGCGCCATTCCGGAACGCCTGCCGTTTCTCGATTCGGCACTCTGGACCTATGACGACCAGTCGTTCCTGCCCCATGGCCTGGCGCCCGACGATTTCGCGGCCGACGAGCCGATCTGGCTCACCTGCGACGCCGCCGACCGGCCCAACGGGGCCGATGTGCTGGTGCTGGTCGACGGCGCGCGGCCGGACGACCTCTCGCTGCCCGGCTATGCCCGCTGCCTCGACATGTTCGACGGTGGCGACGAGGTGGCGCTGGCCGCGGCGCGCCAGCGTTGGCGCGATTTCAAGGAAGCCGGCCACACGCTGACCTATTGGCAGCAGAGCCCCGAGGGACGCTGGGAGCGCAAGGCCTGAACTCGACCTTGGTCGGGGCCGCCGCTGCCATTCGTTGGTTGTTTGTTACCGATTTGGCGGCACTCTCTCCGCTCGGGGCAGGCTTCGTGCCATGGCTTCCGGAGGCGTCATGAGCGATGTCAGCATTTCGAGCGTCATCCACAAGATCCAGGCAATGGTCGAGGGCTTCGTCGCCGTCAACGAGAAGATCGCCGGGCAGACCAATCTCCTGGCCCTGAACGCCGCGATCGAGGCGGCACGGGCGGGCGAAGCGGGCAGGGGCTTCGGCGTCGTCGCCGGCGAGGTGAAGAGCCTCGCCAAGCAAGCGCAGGAGAATTCCAAGGAATTGCGCACCCATGTGGTGCAGGAGATCCAGGTCCAGACCCGGGTGCTGCAGAGCCAGTTCGACGAGGCCGAACGTTCCCGCCTTTCCGAGATGGCGCAGACCCTGGTGCAGCTCATCGTCCGCAACCTCTATGAGCGGACCGCCGACGTCCGCTGGTGGGCGACCGACGACGCACTCTACCGCTGCCTGGAGACGATGGCGGCGGGCGATACCGGCCATGCCGAAACCCGCCTCACGCTGATCAACCGCTTCTATTCGGTCTATCTGAACCTGGTGCTGGTCGGGCCGGACGGCACGGTCGTGGCCTGTTCCCAGGGAGGGCGGTTCCCGCGCCTGAAGGGGCAGAAACTGGCCGATCCGTGGGTCCTGCGGGCGCTCGCCACCGGCAGCGGGGACGACTATGTGGTCGACGAGATCCGCCGCGATCCGCGCCACGACAACCGGCTGGTCGCCGTCTATGCGACCGCTGTCCGGGCGGGCGGACGGGTCGGCGGGCGCCCGCTCGGCGCCCTCGGCGTCTATTTCGACTGGGAGGAGCAGGCACGGGTGATCGTCCAGGACGAACCGAACCTGAGCCCCGAGGAATGGGCGCATTGCCGTGTCCTGCTGCTGGACGGCCAATGCCGGGTGATCGCCGCCTCCGACGGAGCCGGTCTGCTCGGTACCTATCCGCTGGTGCATGAGGGCCGGCAGAAGGGCTTCCATGCGACGCCAGGCGGCGAACTCGTGGCCTTTGCCCGTACCATCGGCTACCAGGAATACGACGGTCTCGGCTGGTATGCCGTGATCCAGCGCGCCGCCGGCTGACGGGGCGCTTGCGGAAAAGAACAAAAGGCGAAAATATCGCTTGTCGAAGCCGTTTTGCCGTGCGAGAACAAACACGGAACAAAGCGGGAGGCTTCGATGGTGGCGATGCTCTTCGATCGTGCGGTGGCCTGGGCGGCCTGGGCATGCCGGCCGGCGCTGGTGCTCTTCCCGCTGCTGGTGGTGACGGAAATCCTCGGCCTCACGCCGACGGAAGTGACCATTCCCTTCGCCGCCATGGCGGCGATCCATGCCGCCGGCCGCGGGACCTGGCTTCAGGCATCGCGCAGCGGCAGCTTCCGCTTCCGGGCGGTCCCGCAGCCTTCGCTGAAGCCCGCCCGCCTCTCCGTCCGCGGCTGAGGGGTCAGGAAGCGGCTTCCAGCGCCCAGACGAGACTGATCAGGAGGCCGCTTCCAGCGCCTCCTGGGCTTCCAGCCAATCGTTCTCGGCCGCTTCCTGGGCCTTGAGCAGATCGGCGCGCTGCTTGCCGAGGTCGGCCAGACGGGCCGGATCGGCGAAATTCTTGGGGTCGGCCAGGGCCGCCTCGGTCTTGGCCAGATCCTTGGCCAGTTTTTCCATCTGTGTTTCGATCGCCTTCACCCGCTTGACCAGGGGGGCGAGGGCTTCGCGCTGCCGGGCCGCCTCGCGGCGCTGATCCTTGCGGTCCGCGCTGGGGGCGGCGGCGCTCTTCACCGGGCCTTCGTCGAAGGCGCCGGCCAGCACCTGGCGGCGGTAATCCTCCATGTCGCCCTCGAAGGGCTTCACCGTACCGCCGGCGACCAGCCACAGGCGATCGGCGCAGGCTTCGATCAGGTGGCGGTCGTGGCTGATCAGGATGACCGCGCCGGCATAATCGTTGACCGCCGCGACCAGGGCTTCGCGGGCCTGGATGTCGAGGTGATTGGTCGGCTCGTCGAGGATGATCATGTTGGGCGCGTCGACCGCCATCAGGGCGAAGAGCAGGCGTGCCTTCTCGCCGCCCGACAGGCGGCCGACCGGGGTTTCGGCCAGGGTCGCACCGAAGCCGAAGGCGCCGAGGCGGCTGCGCACCTCGGTCGGCGAGGCCTTGGGCAGCAGGGCGGCCATATGGTTGATCGGCGTCTCGTCCAGGTGGAATTCGTCCTGCTGGTGCTGGGCGAAGAAGCCGGGGCGGAGCTTGGGCGCGCGGCGCACCTCGCCCGCGGCCGGGGCCAGACGCCCGGCGATCAGCTTGGCGAAGGTCGACTTGCCGTTGCCGTTCGAGCCGAGCAGGGCGATGCGGTCGTCCGGATCGATGCGGAGGTTCAGGTTGCGCAGCACCGGCGGCCGGCCCTCGTAGCCGACCGCGGCGCCTTCGAGGGTGACCACGGGCGGCGCCAGCTCGTCCTTGCAGGGAAAGCTGAAGTCGATCCGCTGCTCGCCCGGCAGTTCGGGCAGAGGCTCCATCTTCTCGATCATCTTCAGGCGGGCCTGGGCCTGTTTCGCCTTGGTCGCCTTGTAGCGGAAGCGGTCGACGAAGGATTGCAGGTGCTTGCGGGCCGCATCCTGCTTTTGCCGCTGGGCTTCGAGGTTGGCGATCTTCTCCGCCCTGGTCTTCACGAAACGGTCGAAGCCGCCGGCATAGAGCGTCAGCTTGCCCTGTTCGAGATGCAGGATATGACCGACCGCCTTGTTCAGGAGGTCGCGGTCGTGGCTGACGATGATCAGGGTGCGCGGATAGCGGGCGAGAAAGTCCTCGAGCCAGAGCGTGCCCTCGAGGTCGAGGTAGTTGGTGGGCTCGTCGAGGAGCAGGAGGTCCGGCTCGGCGAAGAGCACGGCGGCCAGCGCCACGCGCATCCGCCAGCCGCCGGAGAAACTGCGCATCGGCCGGCCCTGCGCTGCCTCGTCGAAGCCGAGGCCGGCCAGGATGCGCTGCGCCCGCGCCGGCCCGGCGTGGGCACCGATGGTGGCCAGGCGCTCGTGGATCTCGGCCAGACGGTGGCCGTCCTGCTCGGTCTCGGCCGCCTTCAGCAACTCCGCACGTTCGGCGTCGCCGGCCAGCACGACGTCGAGCGGCGTTTCGTCGCCGCCCGGCGCCTCCTGGGCGACGGTGCCGATCTTGGCCCGCCGTTCGATCACGATCTCGCCTTCGTCCGGGTGGTATTGGCCCAGGATCAGGCGCAGCAGAGTGGACTTGCCGGCGCCGTTGTGGCCGATCAGGCCGACCCGGTGGCCGTCCGGCACGGTGGCCGAGGCGCCGTCCAGAATGGTGCGCCCGGCGATGCGAAAGGTGAGACCGTCTATCCGTAACATGGCCGCGCTATTAGCACGGCGCGGGAAGGCGGATAAAGCGCCGCTGTTGCCACTCGGGCCTGCCTCGGCTAAAAGGCGCCCACTTTTCCCGCCTGTCGTCGAATGAAGGAAGCCATCATGGCCGTCGAACGCACCCTGTCGATCATCAAGCCGGACGCCACCCGCCGCAACCTGACCGGCAAGGTCAACGCCAAGTTCGAGGATGCGGGCCTGCGCATCGTCGCGCAGAAGCGCATCCAGCTCACCAAGGCCCAGGCCGAGGGCTTCTATGCCGTCCACAAGGAACGGCCGTTCTTCGCCTCGCTGGTCGATTTCATGATCTCCGGCCCGGTCGTGGTCCAGGTCCTGGAAGGCGAAGGCGCGGTGCTCAAGAACCGCGACGTGATGGGCGCCACCAACCCGGCCAATGCCGCCGCCGGCACCATCCGCAAGGAATTCGCCGAATCGATCGAAGCCAATTCGGTCCACGGCTCGGACAGCGCCGAGAATGCGGCGATCGAGATCGCCTATTTCTTCGCCCAGACCGAAATCGTCGGCTGAAGCACCTGAGCGCGTCCCGGTTCGCCGGGGCGCGCCGCCGCCTCAGCGCGGCACCACGAAGATCTCCTGGCGCGGTGCCGCCGGCTGGGGACCAGCCTCTTGGCGGAGATAGAAGGCCATCCAGGCCTTGACCGCATCGACATAGGGCTGGGTCGCCGGGATCACCTTGGCGCGGCCGGGCGGCCCCACGGCGGAACCGCCGTTGTAGTGGCTGAGCGCGATGTCGACCGAGCCGTAGCGGTCGATCAGCGAGCCCAGATAGCGCACACCGGCGCGGATATTGACCCGCGCATCCCACAGAGTATCGGGGTCGAGCCCCAATTCGCCGCGTGCCGTCGCCGGCATGATCTGCATGATGCCGCGCGCCCCTGCGGGCGACAGGGCGTTGGAGCGGAAGCCGGACTCGACCTTGGCCACGGCCCGGGCGAGGGCATAGGAGACGTTGGAGGTCCGCGTCTCTTCCTGCAGGATCTTCAGCACTTCGGCGACTTCGGCCGAAGTCGGTGGCGGCGCGGTCAACGGCTTCGGCGCCGCCGGGGCTTCGGCGGGCGGCGGCTTGGTCGCCTCACGCACGACATAGGCGAGCACGGCGGGGTCGAGCTGCGCCCGTTCGACCGCATTCATGGCGAGATAATAGTTGTAGGCGATCTTCAGCCCGTCCGGCAGGCCCTGGAGATAGGCGCGCAGATACCATTCGAAGGCGAGCGGCGGGTTCTGGTCCAGCACCGTGCCGGTGCCCAGCATCCAGGCGATCGCCTCGGCCGCGCGGGGATCGCCTGCCTGCGCCGCATCCAGCATGACCTGGGCGTCTTCGAGCGTCGCCGTCTTCAGGCGGAGATGGGTGTATGCATCGGCCAGGCGGGCGTGGGACGTCTCGGCCGGCGCGGGCAGCGCACCCAACGTCGCGAGCAGGGCGGCGAGGGCGAGGCGGCGCCCCATTCGCGTGATCTCAGGACAGGGTGACGGCGGTCCAGGCGTCGCCGTCATAGACCGTGTGGCCGTCTTCCAGCCGGGCCTGCCCGCTGGCCACCAGGCCGACGGCGGCGGGATAGAGGCGGTGTTCGGCGCCCAGCGTGCGGGCGGCCAGCGTGTCGGCGGTATCGCCGGGCACCACCGGCACCACGGCCTGGCCGATGATCGGCCCGGCATCCATGTCGGCGGTGACGAAATGGACGGTGCAGCCGGAGAAGCGGACCCCGGCCTGCAACGCCTGTTCGTGGACGTGAACGCCCTTGAAGCTGGGCAGCAGGCTCGGATGGATATTGACCATGCGGCCGAGCCACTTTTCGACGAAGGCAGGGGTCAGCAGGCGCATGAAGCCGGCCAGCACGACCAGTTCGATCCCCGCCGCCTCCAGCACTTCGTCGACCGCCGTGTCGAAATCGGCCCGCGTGGCGAAGCCGCGGTGATCGATCACCTGGGTCGGCACGTCGGCTTCGGCTGCGCGGGCGAGGCCGCCGGCGCCCGGCTTATTGGAGAGCACGAGCACCACTTCGGCCGGGAATTCGGGATTGGCCGCGGCCTCCAGCAGGGCCGCCATGTTGGAGCCCCGGCCGGAAATCAGGATGGCGGTGCGCCGCCGCGCGGTCACGACACCACCCACATCTGCTCCTGGCCCCAGGCGCCGGCCGGGCCGACGATGGTGGTCTGGGCCTCGCCCTTGCGCTCGGTGATGCGGCCGACGATCGAGACCGTCTCGCCCGCCTCGTGCAGCACGCGGAGGCAGGCTTCCGCCTTGTCGCGCGCCACCACCGCGATCATGCCGAGGCCGCAGTTGAAGGTATTGGCCATTTCGCTGGCGGTCAGCCGGCCCGCCTTCTGGAGCCAGTCGAACACCGGCGGCAGCTCCCAGCGCGCGGCATCGAGTTCGGCCGCGGTGCCTTCCGGCAGCACGCGGGGCAGGTTGCCGATGATGCCGCTGCCGGTGATATGGGCGAAGGCCTTGACGAGGCCGGCGCGATGGGCGGCGAGGGGGCCCTTCACATAGAGCTTCGTCGGCGTCAGCAGGGTTTCGGCCAGGCTCTTGCCTTCTTCGACCGGGCTCGGCATCGCATAGGAGATGCCTTCGCCGTCGCAGATCCGCCGCACCAGGGAGAAGCCGTTCGAATGCACGCCCGAGGAGGCGAGGCCGATCAGCAGGTCGCCCGGCGCCACGTCGGCCCCGGTCAGCAGCTTGTCGCGCTCGACCGCACCGACCACGAAACCGGCCAGGTCATAGTCGCCGTCGGCATAGAGGCCGGGCATTTCCGCCGTCTCGCCGCCGATCAAGGCGCAGCCCGATTCCTTGCAGGCCTTGGCGATCCCCTCGATCACCGCGGCGGCGGCCGTGACCTGGAGCCGGGAGGAGGCGAAATAGTCGAGGAAGAAGAGCGGTTCGGCGCCCTGCACGACGAGGTCGTTCACGCACATGGCGACCAGGTCCTGGCCCACCGTGTCGTGCTTGTTCGCGGCGATCGCGATCTTCAGCTTGGTGCCGACGCCGTCGGTCGAAGAGACCAGCAGGGGGTCGTTGTAGCCCGCCGCCTTGAGGTCGAAGAGGGCGCCGAAGCCGCCGAGCCCGCCCATCACGCCGGCCCGCATGGTCGCCTTTGCCGCTGGCTTGATCGCCTCGACCAGGGCATCGCCCGCTTCGATGTCGACGCCTGCGCCGCGATAGGTATAACCGCTCGTCATCTCAGTCCTGTCCGCCGGCCTGTTGCGGCCCGAATGGCGGGACCATACTGGAAACCGCGCCATTCTCAATACTCGGGGGGCATCATGAGGCAATCGGCGGCGGGTGACGACTTCGCGGCACTGGCGGCCGAGGTCCGGACCTGCCGGATCTGCGCCGCCGTGCTGCCGCACGAGCCCCGGCCGGTGCTGCGCGGCAGCAGCGGGGCGCGGCTCCTGGTGGTCGGCCAGGCGCCCGGGCGGCGGGTGCACGAGACCGGCATCCCCTTCAACGATCCCTCGGGCGAGCGGCTGCGCGACTGGATGGGGATCGACCGCGAGATCTTCTATGACGAAGCGCGAATCGCCATCCTGCCCATGGGCTTCTGCTATCCGGGGACGGTGCCCAAGGCAGGCGATCTGCCGCCCCGGCCCGAATGCGCCGCGGCCTGGCGCGACCGGTTGATGGCCGCCCTGCCGGCCGTGCGCTTCACCCTGGCGATCGGCGCCTATGCCCAGGCCTGGCACCTGAAAGGCCGGCAGGAGGCGACGCTGGCCGCCACGGTGCGCCGTTTCGGCGACTTCTTGCCGGATGTCCTGCCGCTGCCGCACCCCTCGCCGCGCAACAATCTGTGGCTGCGCAAGAATCCCTGGTTCGAGCAGGAGGTCCTGCCCGAATTGCGCCGGCGCGTGGCAGACCTGCTGTAGGCGCCTTGTGGCAGGCGTCCGTCCGGCTATAGTCGCGGGATCCTCCCCTGCATCGGACCGGCCATGTCTGCATCCCGCCTGCTGTTCCGCCTTCTTGCCGCGGCCCTGTTCGGCGTGCTCGCCCTGGCCGGGCCTGCTGTCGCGGAAACCTATACGGTCGATGGCGTGGTGGCCCAGGCGACCGGGCCCGATCCGCTGACCGCGCGGGACGCCGCCCTGACCAAGGCCCAGCGCGACGCCCTGGAGACCCTGCTGAAGCGCCTGGCCGCGCCGGGCACCGAAGGCTCGATGCCCCGCGTCACTGACCAGCTTGTGTTCCAGACCATGCAGGGCTTCGAGGTGAAGCAGGAAAAGACCACGGCGACCTCCTATTCGGCGCTGCTGACCGTCGAATTCCGCGGCGAGGCGATCGATTCCCTGCTGGCCGGCGCCGGCGTCTCCTACGTCGAGGCGGCGACCCATCCACTGGCGGTGATTCCGCTCCGTCTCGATGTCTCCGGCAAGCCCGGCCTCTGGGAAGAGGACAACGAATGGCGCCTGGCCTGGGCGCGACGGAACGGCAATGACGATCCCCAGCCCCTGGTGGTGCCGCAGGGCGATCTGGCCGACATGCAGGCGCTCAGCGCCCAGGCGGCCTTGGCGGGTGACGCCGTCGGCCTCGGCCAGGTGGCGCAGCACTATGGCGCCAGCGCCACGCTGGTGGCGACGGCACAGCAAGGGGCGGGCGGTATCGCCGTCTCGGTCGCCGAACCCGGGCAGGCGTCCTTCTATACCGGCTCCTTCCCGGTCGGCGCCTATGATGCCGCCGTGACCGCCGCCGCCGCTGCGATCCAGGACCGCTACCGCAGCCGGAATGCCGTGCCGGCCGGCCCGACCGTCAGCCTCGAAGCGATCGCGCGCTTCTCCGGCCTCGGCGAATGGCGCGACCTGCGCACCGCGATCGAGAATACACCGGCGGTGAAGCGCCTCGTGGTCAAGAAGCTGGTGGTGGGCTCGGCTACCCTCGGCATCGACTATCAGGGCGATCCGGCCAGCCTGGCCTCAGCCCTGTCGCAGCGCGGCGTCGTCCTGACCCCGCTGCCGGGTGGCGGTTACGGCTTGGCCAGAGGTTTCGCTGCGCCCGGCCCGGTGCCCGGCAGCGGCGGCGGCATCGCACCGCTCACCCCGCTCG
>NZ_JBAZKR010000086.1:0-15673 GCF_041650655.1 Zavarzinia sp. | reverse complement strand
GAGAAGCAGCGGGGCGACGATGCCAACCCGTTCCCGACCCCGGGCATGACCGGCGGCGAGATCAAGGTGCTCGGCTATCGCGGCATGAAGGAATATGAGATCGGCTTCGACGGCTTCGAGGTGAAGGCCGAGAACCTGCTGGGCCAGCAGGAAGGCCAGGGCTTCAAGCAGCTCATGACCACCTTCGAATCGGCCCGCATCCAGACTGCGGCGCGCGCCGTCGGCGTCGCCCAATGCGCGCTGGAACTGGGCCTGCGCTATGCCCAGGAACGCATCCAGTTCGGCAAGCCGATCTATTCCTTCCCGCGCGTCTTCGGCAAGCTCGCCTGGGCTGCGGTCGAGGTCATGATCGCCCGCCAGATCACCTTCTTCGCCGCGCGCGAGAAGGATGCCGAACGGCGCTGCGACCTCGAGGCCGGCATGGCCAAGCTGCTCGCCGCCCGCGTCGCCTGGGCCACGGCCGACAACGCCCTGCAGATCCACGGCGGCAACGGCTATGCCGAGGAATATCCGATCAGCCGCGTGATGTGTGACGCCCGCATCCTGAACGTCTTCGAGGGTGCGGCCGAGATCCAGGCCAATGTCATCGCCCGCCGCCTGCTCGAAGGCGGCAATTGAGCCTGACGGGGGCGGAACTGGCGGCGCGCTTCGGCGCGCTGCCGGTGCCGGAATGCACCAGGCACCTCGGCTTTTCGCCGCTGCACTTCGATCCCGCCGGCCGGGAACTCGAGGCGACCTTCGTCGGCCGGCCGGAATTCTGTAATCCCCGCGGTGTCGTGCAGGGCGGCTTCCAGGCCGCCATGCTGGACGACGTCATGGCGGTCACCCTGATCATGGCGACCGAGGGCCGCTTCGTGCCGCCCACGCTGGAACTCAAAGTGTCCTATTTCGAGCCGGTGATGCCCGGCACCATCCGCGCCCGCGGCCGGGTGTTGCGCCTCGGCCGTTCGATCGTCTTCCTCGAGGGCGACCTTCTGGGCGACGACGGACGCTCGCTGGCCCGCGCCTCGGCGACCGCCAAACTGCTGCAGATCGGCTGATCCCCCGGCCCCGCCGTCGTCGCGGGGCCGAAGGACGCTGCCTCAGCCTGCGACGGCCGGGGCGACCATGGCGAGCGCGGTGCCGGCCTTGATCATCATCCAGACCACGATGGCCATGCCGCCGACCCAGACCAGGGTGCGCAGGGGACCGATGTTGGCGATGTAGATCGCTGTATAAACCACGCGAACGGCGATATAGATCATCGCCCATTGGTCGAGCCAGGCACGGTCGACCCCAGCGAACAGGCACAGGATCACGGCGGCGACGAAGCCGGCCAGCGTCTCGTTGTGGTTGTTGTGGGCCCAGGTGGCACGCTGGCGCCAGCCGGTCTGCTTGTCGAGCCAGAGGCGCGGCGCATTGTTGTCGTAGCTGCCGACCGACGAGAGCTTCGGCAGGAGATTGGTCACCGCCGGCATGAGCACGGCGATGATGATGCACAGAACCGCAATCGACATGGGTTTCCCCCCGTTTGTTTTCACGCAACGGGGCAGAAATAGCAGTTGGCCGGGGGCGAGAAAAGCAACGCTTTAAAGACCGAAGGTCCGCTCCGGCACCGATCCCGCGGTTTGCAGCCGGAAGCGCCCGCGCGGCCCTTCGATGGTGGCGTGGAGCCGTGCCGGAGCGGCCACGGGCTGGAGCGCCACGCCGAGCCGACCGAGCACGGCGCCGAGGGCCGCCGGGGCCGGACAGTCGAGGCCGAAGTCGACCAGCGTGAGCCCACCCGGCGCCGTGGCCGACGGGTGGGGCGAGTCCTGCCAGTCGATCAGGAAGGGTACCAGGGCGCCGAAGCCATGACCGGCGATGCCGAGAATCGACCAGGAAAGACGCACGCCATCGGGCCGCGTCCGTTCCATGGCGACACGGCCCGGGCTGGCGAGGCCCGCCGCCGGCAGGCCCGCGGCCAAGGCATCGAGATCGTGCCCCTCGGCACACCAGCCGATCAGGCTCGGCTCCGGCAGGGCTTCGACCAGGGCGCCGAGAGTGCCTTCCAGCATCTGCTCCGGATCGGGCGCCAGGATTTCGAGATAGAGCCCGGGGCCGAGCGCGGCCAGCGCATTGCGCGTGCCGAAGCCCGGGTGACGCCCGCCCACCGCCGCCCTGACGCCGGACAGGGCTTCGAGGGTCTCGATGCCGGCCGCCAGCGTCGGTGCCGCCCAGATCAGGTGGTCCAGCCGGTCGGGCCGCGCGCTCATGGTACTCCCCCCTGCCCTGCGGCGATGGCGGCCAGGCCTTCGCGATAGGTCGGATAGGCCAGGGTCACGCCCAGTTCCGCGTGCAGGCGGCGGTTGGAGACGCGCTTCGATTCGCTCCAGAAGCTCTGCGCCATCGGGCTCAAGTTCGCCTCGGCGAAATCGATCCGCGGCAGGGGCGGCAAGCCCAGCAGACGGGCAGCATGGTCCAGCACCTCGGCCGGCGGCGCCGCCTCGTCGTCGCAGACATTGTAGACGGCACCCGGATCGGGATGCGCCATGGAGGCGAGCAGGACGTTGGCGATATCGGCGACATGGATCCGGCTGAAGACATGGCCGGGCTTCACCACGGCGCGCGCCGTGCCGGCGCGGATCTGGTCGACGGCACTGCGCCCCGGGCCATAGATGCCGGGCAGGCGGAAGATATGAAGCGGCAGGCCGAGAGCCGCCCAGGCCCGTTCGGCGGCGAGCCGGCGGGCACCGCGCTCGGTCGTCGGGGCGGGCGGCGTCGTCTCGTCCACCGTCTCGCCGCCGCGGTCGCCGTAGACGCCGGTGGTGGAGAGATAGCCTGCCCACAAAAGGCCATGAATCCGGCGCAGATCCTGGCCCGTTTCGTCGACCACGGGATCGCCGGCCGAATCCGGCGGCACGGATGAGAGCAGATGGGTAGTGCCGTCCAGGGCGCCGGCGGGCAGTTGGCGGCCGCGCTCGAACAGATAGACCTGATAGCCCTGGCGGCGCAGGGATTCGGCCGCTTCGGCGTTGCGCATGGTACCGGCGACCGCGAAACCCGAGGCCGCCGCCCGGGCCGCCAGGACCTGCGCGCTGTAACCGAGGCCGAAACAGAAGAGACGGGGCATCCCGGACCTTGCATCACCGAACACGAGAGAGGACTTTAGGCCCCATGTCGCGCCTCGAACAAGCCGCCCGTACCCTGGGCCTTCTCGCTCCCGCCGCCGCCCTGCTGCTCTGCACGGCGCCGGCCTTCGCCCTCACCTACGGCGAATGCACCGCCCTGGTCGACAAGTCGCCGGCCGATGGCTACAACGCCGCGATCGACTGGACCAAGAAGACCGACGATCCGGCGGCCCAGCATTGCGCCGCCCTCGCCGAGGTCGCCCTGAAGCGCTACGGCGCCGCCGCCGACCGCCTGAACCGCCTGGTCGAGCAGACCGAGAACCCTTACGAGTCCGCCGCCCTGCTGGCCCAGCTCGGCCAGGTGCGCATGCTGGACGGCAAGGCCGATCTCGCCGTGCAAGCCTATTCCCGGGCGGTCAAACAGACTCCCAACAATGCCGAACTCCTGTCCGAGCGGGCGCGCGCCTATGCCGCCATGGGCGACTGGCCCCATGCCGTGAAGGATCTCGACGCTGCCGTCCAGGTCGAGGACGACAATGCCGAGCTGCAGCTCCTCTATGCGACCGCGCTGCGCGAGGCGGGCGACCTGCCGGAAGCCAGCAAGGCGATCGCCAAGGCCCTGGCACTGGCCCCGAACGAGCCCGCCAATTTCCTCGAGCGGGGCCGCATCCGCCTGCTCGCCGGCGACCGCAAGGGGGCGGCGGAGGATTGGAAGCGCGTGCTCTCCAGCGCCGCCAAGTCGAGCCCGGAATATCAGGCGGCGAACGCCAGCCTGAAGGCGCTCGACAAGGTCAAGTAGGCCGCTCGCCGCGCAGCAGGATATAGATCGCCGGGATCACCAGGACGGTCAGCAGGGTCGAGGACGCCAGGCCGAACAGGAGCGAGAGCGCCAGGCCCTGGAAGATCGGATCGGCCAGGATCACCACGGCGCCGATCATGGCGGCCAGCGCGGTCAGCAGGATCGGCTTGAAGCGGATCGAGCCCGCCTCCAACACGACGTCATAGAGCGGCCGGCCCGGCGTCCTGGCGTGGCGGATGAAATCGACCAGCAGGATCGAATTCCGCACGATGATGCCGGCGAGCGCGATGAAGCCGATCATCGAGGGCGCCGAGAAGGGCGCCCCGAACAGGAAATGGCCGAGCATGATGCCGATCAGGGTGAGCGGGATCGGCGTCAGCACCACGAGCGGCAGCTTGAACGAGCCGAACTGCGCCACGACCAGGATATAGATGGCGAGAATGGCGACACCGAAGGCCCCGCCCATGTCGCGGAAGGTGACCCAGGTGACTTCCCATTCGCCGTCCCACAGCAAGGAGGGGTGGGTCTCGTCGTCGGGCTGGCCGTGCATCAGGATCTCGGGCCGGGGCAGGCTGCCCCAATCGGCTTCCGCGATCGCCTTGTCGACCGCCATCATGCCGTAGATCGGCGCCTCATAGGCGCCGGCCAGTTCGGCCGTGACCATTTCGGCGGCGCGGCCGTTGTGGCGGAAGATCGGGAAGGACGCCCGCTCCTGCGCGATCTGGACGACGTCGCCGAGTTCGACCACCCCCCGTTCGCCCGGCAGGGCATTGGCCGGAATCGGCGTGGTCAGCAGGCGCTGGTCGATCACCCGCTCGTTCTTCGGGAGCGCGATGGTGATGGGCAGCGGCGAACGCCCGCCGCCCCGGTGGGAATAGCCGACCGAAGAGCCCCGCAGCAGAGTGGTCAGCGCGTCGTAGACATCGCCCTGTTCGACCCGGCGGTATTCGAGATTGTCCTCGGCGATCAGCACGCGCGAACGTTCCGCCGGCGTGCCGAAGGAATCGTCGACGTCGACGATGAAGGGCACGCTCTCGAAGATTTGGCGCACCTTGGTCGCCACGGCGCGGCGCGTCTCGCCGTCCGGCCCGTAGATTTCGGCCAGCAGGGTCGCCAGCACGGGCGGACCCGGTGGCGGCTCGACCACCTTGAAGGTGGTGCCCGGCGGCAGCGTCAGCCCCTTCAGCCGCTCGCGGAGGTCGAGGGCGATGGCGTGGCTGTCGCGGTCGCGCTCGCCCTTGGCCAGGAGGTTGACCTGGACGTCGCCGTTCCAGGGATCGGAGCGCAGGTAATAGTGGCGCACCAGCCCGTTGAAGCTGAAGGGCGAGGCAGTGCCTGAATAGGTCTGGAACGAGACGATCTCGGGCACGGCCGACAGGCGGTCGACCATGGCGTGCAGCACCCGGTCGGTATCCTCGACCGAGGAACCTTCGGGCAGGTCGACGACGACATCGAGCTCCGCCTTGTTGTCGAAGGGCAGCAGCTTGACCGTGACGTCCTTCGTATAGAACAGGCCGAGCGAGGCGAAACAAGCGACGGCGACAGCGAGCAGGAACAGGCCGGCGCGCTTCCGCGTGCGCAGCACGGGGGCCGCGATCCGGGCATAGAGGGCGCCGAGCTTGCCGCCCTGATGCCCGCCCTCGGCCGGCCCATGCAGCGGCGCCTTGCCCGAGAGCTTCATCATGAGCCAGGGCGTCACCGTGACCGCGACGAAGAAGGACAGCACCATGGCGGCCGAGGCATTGGCTGGAATGGGGCTCATATAGGGCCCCATCATGCCGGAGACGAAGAGCATGGGCAGCAGGGCGGCGACCACGGTCAGGGTCGCCACGATGGTCGGATTGCCCACTTCGGCCACGGCATCGATGGCGGCGGCCATGCGGGCGCGGCCGTCCTTCATGGCCCAATGGCGGGCGATGTTCTCGATCACCACGATGGCGTCGTCGACCAGGATGCCGATCGCGAAGATGAGCGCGAAGAGGCTGACCCGGTTCAGCGTGTAGCCCATCAGCCAGGAGGCGAAGAGGGTGAGCAGGATCGTGGTCGGGATCACCACCGCGACCACCAGCGCCTCGCGCCAGCCGATCGCGACCGCGACCAGGAGCACGATCGAAACCGTGGCGAGGCCGAGGTGGAACAGGAGCTCGTTCGCCTTCTCGTTCGCCGTCTCGCCGTAGTTCCGGGTGATCGCCATCTCGACCCCGGCGGGGAAGATCTGGCCGCGCATCTGTTCCAGCCGCTCGGTGATGCGAGCGGCGATGGCGACCGCATTGGTCCCCGGCCGCTTGGCGATGGCGAGCGAGACCGCGGGCCGGCTGGCGAAGCCGGCATCGGTCCGGGTCACCGTGTCGACCCGGGTCTCCCGCGTGTCGGTGGCCAGCACGGTCTTGGCGACGTCGCGGACATAGACCGGGCGGCCGTCCCGCGCCGTCAGCAGGAGATTGTCGATCGAGGGCAGGTCCTGCAGGGTCTGGCCGGCGACGGCGCTCTGCTGCCCGCCCTCGCTCCGCACCAGGCCGAGCTGGAACGAGCGATTGGCGCCCGCCACCTTGCCGGCGAGCTGCTGCAACGTGATGCCGTAGAGGGAGAGTTTCTCGGGGTCGGGCTGGACCTGGATCTCGGTCGGCTGCTCGCCCACGATATAGGTGAGGCCGACATCCGGCAGCTTCGAGACTTCGACCTGAAGCTCGCGGGCGAGACGGGTCAGGTCCGCAGCACTCCAGCGCCCGGCCATCGAAGGCTCGGGGCTCAGCGTGACCACCATGATGGCGACGTCGTCGATGCCGCGGCCAACGATCAGCGGCTCCGGCACCCCGGTCGGGATGCGGTCCATGTTGGCGCGGATCTTCTCGTGCACGCGAAGGATGGCGGCATCGGCATCGGTGCCGACCAGGAAGCGGGCGGTGACCAGGGTGCCGTCGTCGACCGTCTGGGAATAGACGTGTTCCACGCCGTCGATCGACTTGACGATGGTCTCCAAGGGTTCGGTGACCAGTTTGACGGCATCTTCCGCCTTGAGCCCGTCGGCCGAGACGCGGATGTCCACCATGGGCACGGAAATCTGCGGCTCTTCCTCGCGCGGCAGCAGGAAGAGCGCGAGCACGCCGACCACGAAGGCGGCGAGCAGGAACAGCGGCGTCAGCGGCGAGGCGATGAAGGAGCGGGTGAGACCGCCCGCGATACCCTGTTTCATGGCGTCTGCACCCGGTCGCCGTCCGCCAAGCCGGACAGGATCTCGACCATGGCCGTGCCGTTCTCGGTGAACGTGGCGCCCGGGATCACCGCGACTTCGGCGGTACCGTCGGCGGTGCCAACCTTCACATAGTCCATGCCGTGGCGGCTGGTGACGGCCGCGGCCGGCACCGCGATCACCCGGCGCTGGCCGACCGGGATGGTGACCAGCAGGCGCTCGTTCACGAAATAGGTTCCCAGGTCGTCGATCTCGACGTCGGCCGTCACCTTGCCGTCGGTTATTTCGGGATAGACGCGGGCGATCTTGCCGAGCCTGGTGCCGCCGCCGCTCATGGCTTCCCCGGTGGGTGAGACACGGCCGATCACCTCGACCGTAGCCCCTTCGGTCAGCTGGCCGGCATGGCGCTCGGGCAGGGAGAGGCGGAGGAAATAGGGGCCGGTGGCGATCCGCGCCACCGTCTCGCCCGGCAGGATGACGCTGCCCGGCGTCACCGGCACGGTGAGCACGCGGCCGGCGGCCGGCGCCAGCACCGCGCCTTCCTTGGCCTGCTGGTCGATCACCGATTTCTCGGCTTCCGCGGCAGTCATCTGGTTGGCGAAGACGTCATATTGCGTCTTGGCCTGATCGACCCGGCTCTGCGGCGCGATGCCTTTGGCGCGCAGCTCGCGGGCGCGGTCGAGTTCGATCTTGGCATTGTCGTATTGATTCTTCAGGGCGGCGATGTTGGCCGCCGCCGCCGCCATCTGGAGCGCCAGCTTGTCGTCGACCACCAGGGCCAGCACCTGGTCCTTCTCGACCGCACTGCCCTCGACCACCGAAACCTCGCGGATGGTGCCGCCGATGCGCGCCCGGGCGGGCACCACCGTGCGGCTCTCGACCATGGCGAAGACCGATTTCGTATCCGGCCGCTCCTTGGCCGCGACGACATAGTCGGCAGCCCAGCCGGGTACCGCGAGCAGAAGGGCGCACGCCAAGGCGGCGATCGGCAGGGGTCTGAAATGGCGCATCGTCGAAATCCGGATCCTGGGCCCGCGCGGCTCTTGTCGCCCTCATTCTACAAAATTCATAATTTATGTAAACATAAATTGATAATCGGCCGTCAGGCCCCGGCGGCCACCCATTCCACCAATACACCGGCATCGCTCTCCCGCGGGCGCCGCCGCGCCGCCTCCGCCGCCAGCCGTTCGGGGGCGAGCCGGGCCAGCGCCCAGACCGCCATGGCGCGGACCAGGGCGCTGTCGTCGCCGAGCAGGCGGTCGAGCGCCGGCAGAAGGCCGGGATCGCCCGAATTGCCGATGGCGATGGCGACATTGCGGAGGAAGCGGTCGCGCCCGATCCGCTTGACCGGCGTCGTCGCAAAGCGGGCGCGGAAGCCGGCATCGTCGAGGCCGGCGAGATCGGCGAGATCGGGCGCCGCCAGCTCACCCCGCTCCGCCAGTTTCACATCCTTCGACTGCGCCGCCCATTTGTTCCAGGGACAGACCGCCAGGCAGTCGTCGCAGCCATAGATGCGGTTGCCCATGGCGGCGCGGAATTCCACCGGGATGGTGCCGCCATATTCGATCGTCAGATAGGCGATGCAGCGCCGGGCATCGAGGACATAGGGCGCCGGGAAAGCCCCGGTCGGGCAGATGTCGAGGCAGCGCCGGCAAGTACCGCAATGATCCTGTTCCGGCGCATCGGGCTCGAGCTCGGCCGTGGTGAACAGCGCGCCGAGGAACAGCCAGGAACCGAAGTCGCGGCTCACCAGGTTGCTGTGCTTGCCCTGCCAGCCGATCCCGGCGGCCTGGGCCAGCGGCTTTTCCATCACCGGCGCCGTGTCGACGAAGACCTTCACCTCGGCCGGCAGTTTCCGCGCCGCCCATTGGGCCAGCATTTTGAGCCGGCCCTTCATCACGTCGTGATAGTCGCGCCGCCGGGCATAGGCGGCGATCGCCCCCTGCCCCCTCTTCTCCAGAAGGTCCAGCGGATCCTCGGCCGGGGCATAGATCTGGGCCACCATGACGATCGAGCGCACGTCCGGCCAGAGCACGCGGGGATCGGCCCGCCGCGCCGCCGTCTCCGCCATCCAAGCCATGACGCCTAGATGGCCGGCGGCCAGCCAGTCGCCCAGATCGCGGTCGCGCCCCGCCCGTTCGAGGGCATCGGGCGCCGTCACCGCCGCCCGGTCGAAGCCCAGACGGCGCGCCTCGGCCAGCAGGGCGGCGCGAAGATCGGCCCGCCCGGTCATCGCGGCCACCGCGGGGGTTCAGCCCCCTTGCCGTCATGGCCGGGCGTGCCGACTATCCGGTCGAGAAAGCCGGGCGGTCTCACGCCCCCTATGCCCCCCCCTCGATCGTCATGGCCGGGCGAAGTCCCGGCCATCCACGCCGGCAAGCTGCTTCTTGCGTCGACGACTGCGGCTCGTCCCGACGTGGATGCCCGGGACGAGCCCGGGCATGACGATTGAAGGTGACGCGCAGGTGTAAAACGATCCGATTGCCCAGACCGGACGCCCGCGGAACGCATCCGGGCACGACGGCTGTCGGGGGTGGCGCGATCGGTTCCTTTCGCGCTCAACAGGGCCCCCGTGCCTCAGAAATCGAGATCGGCGTAATGGGGCGGCGGCGGCATGCCGGCGACATGGTCGCCCAGCAGGGGCCGGAAGCTCGGCCGCGACTTCACCCGCACGTACCAGTCCTTGGCCCTTGGATGGGCGTCCCAAGGCACGTCGCCCAGATAGTCGATGCAGGAGAGATGGGAGGCGGCCGTGATGTCGGCCAAGCTGAAATCGTCGCCCGCCAGCCAGCGCCGCCGCTCCGAGAGATCGGCGATATAGGCGAGATGGGCGTTGATGTTGTGCTTGCCGACGCGGATCGCCGTCGAATCCGGATTGCCCAGGCCGAAGAAGCGCTTCATCACCTTCTCGAAGACGAGGTTCAGGGTCACTTC
This sequence comes from Zavarzinia sp., assembly GCF_041650655.1. Taxonomy (GTDB): domain Bacteria; phylum Pseudomonadota; class Alphaproteobacteria; order Zavarziniales; family Zavarziniaceae; genus Zavarzinia. Next base: position 5,661 of record NZ_JBAZKR010000086.1, on the reverse strand, counting down.
GGCATAGAACTTCTGGTCGAACCAGGCGATCAGGCGCCGCGTCTCGGCGCGCGAGACGGGGTCGAAGCCGATCAGCCGGCGGTCCGGATAGGTCTCGTCCAGATATTCGACGATGGCCCAGGAATCGGCGAAGAACTTGCCGTCCGGCTCGACCAGCACGGGCACCTGGCCGGCCGGATTGAGATGCAGGAATTCGGGGCGCCGATCCCAGACGCGCTCCGCCCGAAGCTCGAAATCGAGCCCCTTCTCCTTCAGGGCGAGACGGACCTTGCGCGAAAAAGGCGACAGCGGCAGATGATAGACGACACGCATGGCCGCGACTTTAGGTCCCCCCCTACCGCCGGACAAGGGCGCTTCATGGCGAATCAGCGTTAATCTTTTTCAACTCTGCCCTGCCGCCGGGCGCATGAGAAGCCCCGGGGCGGTGGCGTCGATCGTGGTGCCGGCGCTGCCGTCGAGCAGGCCCGCGGCATCCTCCAGCCGGCCGATCGCCGCCCGCCCGCCTGATGCCCGCGCGAAGCCGATCGCCGCTTCGACCTTGGGCCCCATGGAGCCGGCGGCGAAGCCGAGACCCGCCAATGCATCCGGATGAGCACGGGCGATCTCACGCGCGCGGGGCGTGCCCCAGTCGAGCGAGACGGCCGCGACGTCGGTCAGCATCAGCAGCGCATCGGCCTTCAGGCTGCGCGCCAGAAGGGCGCTGGCCAAGTCCTTGTCGACCACCGCCTCGATCCCGTCGAGCCTGCCGTCCGCGCCGCGGGCGACCGGAATGCCGCCGCCGCCGGTACAGACCACGGTGATGCCGGCATCGACCAGGCGGGCGATCACCGCCGCCTCGACGATCTCGACCGGCTTCGGCGAAGCGACGACCCGGCGCCAGCCCTTGCCGTCCGCCGCCACGGGCAGGCCCAGGGCGCGCGCCGCCGCCTCGGTATAGACGGGGCCGATCGGCTTGGTCGGCTTGGCGAAGGCGGGATCGGCGGGATCGACCCGGACCTGGGTCAGCAGGGTGGCCACTTGTGCCCCCGGCCCCAGGGCATTGCCGAGCTCCCGCTCGATCAGATAGCCGATCATGCCCTCCGATTCGGCATCCAGCACGTCGAGGGGCTGCGCCCCCTCGGCCGGCCCGGCGGCCGACTGGAGCGCCAGCAGGCCGACCTGCGGCCCGTTGCCGTGGGTGACGACGAGCTGGTGCCCGGCCGCGGCGAGCGGCGCCAGGGCCGCCGCGGCGCGCCGCACATTGGCGAGCTGGTTGGCCGCCGACAGCGGCTCGCCCCGCTTCAGCAGGGCATTGCCGCCCAGCGCCGCGACGACACGCATGGCATCACGCCCCGATGGTGGCGACCAGGATCGCCTTGATCGTGTGCATGCGGTTCTCCGCCTCGTCGAAGACGATGGAGGCCGGCGATTCGAAGACCTCGTCGGTCACTTCCATGCAGTCGATGCCGAAGCGCTTGGCGATGTCGGCCCCCACTTCCGTCTCCGTATTGTGGAAGGAGGGCAGGCAATGCATGAACTTGACATAGGGGTTGCCGGTCGCCGCCATGACCTCCCGCGTCACGCGATAGGGGGTGAGCAGGCCGATCCGCTCGGCCCAGATGGCGTCCGGCTCGCCCATCGAGACCCAGACGTCGGTATAGAGGAAATCGGCGTCCTTCACCGCGGTCGCGACATCCTCGGTCAGGGTGAAGCGCCCGCCATTCTGGCCTGCGTCGGCCTCCAGGCGGGCGATGGTGGCGGCATCGGGCCAGAGCTTCTTCGGCGCCGCGATCCGCATGTCGATGCCGACCTTGGCCGCCCCTTCGGCCAGCGAATGGGCGACATTGTTCCGCCCGTCGCCGAGGAAGGTCACCTTGAGGTCGGAGAGATGCTTGTGGGTGAATTCCCGCATGGTCATGAAATCGGCCAGCGTCTGGGTCGGATGCGTCTGGTCGGTCAAGCCGTTGTAGACCGGCACGCCGGCATAGGTCGCCAGGTCCTCCGCCGTCTTCTGGCCGAAGCCGCGGTATTCGATCGCGTCATAGACCCGGCCCAACACCCGGGCGGTGTCCTTCATCGATTCCTTGTGGCCGATCTGCGAGCCGGAAGGGCCGAGATAGGTCACATGGGCGCCCTGGTCGTAGGCCGCGACCTCGAAGCCGGTACGGGTCCGGGTCGAATCCTTCTCGAAGATCAGGGCGATGTTCTTGCCCTTCAGCCGCGGCACTTCGAAACCGCCGTATTTGGCCGCCTTCAGGTCCTGGGCGAGGCGGAGCAGGAAGCGGATCTCGGCCGGACTGAAGTCGCGCAAGGTCAGCACGCTGCGGCCGCGCAGATTGACGGGCATGTCTCTCTCCCTATGTCGCTCAGGCGGGGTCGCGCAGGATGGGGCAGGTCATGCAGTGACCGCCGCCCCGGCCGCGGCCCAGTTCCGAGCCCTCGATGGTGATCACCTCGACGCCGGCCCGGCGCAGCAGGGTGTTGGTATAGACGTTGCGGTCATAGGCGACGACCACGCCGGGCGCCAGGGCGACGACATTGTTGCCGTCGTCCCATTGCTCGCGCTCGGCCTCGAAACTGTCGCCGCCGGTGGCGATCGCGGTCAGGTGGCGGACGCCGATCGCCTGTGCCACCACCTCGGGGAAGGGCTTCTTCTCTTCGCGCACGGCAATGCCAAGCGGGCCGCCGTCCGCCTCGATCACGAAGGGGCGGATGCGGTCGACCACGGCGGGGAACAGGGTCACCTTGTCGTGGTCGCAGAAGGTGAAGACCGTGTCGAGATGCATGAAGCTGCGGTCGCGCGGCATCAGGGCGGCGATCACCTTGGCCGCCCCGCCGGAGCTCAGCAGGCGGCGGGCCAGCCGGGCCACCGCCTGGGGCGTGGTGCGCTCGCCCATGCCGATCAGGACGACGCCGTTGCCGACCGGCATGACGTCGCCGCCCTCGATGGTGGAGAGCCCGGGATCGGCGTCGACGTCGTCCATCCAGGCTTCCGGCGCCGCCTCGACGAAGCGGGGATGGAAGCGATAGACGGCGGCGACATTGGCCGCCTCCGGCCGGCGCGCCGGCCAATAGGGGCTGGCCACGGCATAGCCGCCGTAGATCCAGAACGAACTGTCCCGCGTGAAGAGCTGGTTCGGCAGCGGCGCCAGGACGAAATCCTTGGGCTCCATCGTGACCGCCGTCAGGCCCTTGGGCAGGAAGGGCAGTTCGCCCCGGGCGATGCCGCCGACCAGCAGTTCGGAGAGCTGGTCGGCCGGCATTTCGTCGAGCCAGGCGCGCAGGTCGGCGGCGAGGTCGGGCCCGACCAGCGCCGGCTTCAGCCGCCGGTCGAGCAGCCAGCGCCGCGCCTCCGGCTTCTCGATCGTCTCGGCCAGGAGGTCGCCGAAGAGGTGAACCTCGACGCCGCGCTCGCGCATCGTATCGACGAAGGCGTCGTGCTCCTGCCGGGCCTTCTTGACCCAGAGCACGTCGTCGAACAGCAGGGCGTGGCAATTGTCCGGCGTGAGGCGGCGGAGCGAGAGGTCCGGACGGTGCACGATCACTTCGCGCAGCCGCCCGATCTCGGAATGGACACCGAGTTGCATTTTCTGTCCTTCCGTCCGGTCAGAGAGGGCTGATGTCGCCGTGCCAGATCAGATAGGCGGCGAGCACGCCGGCCACCACGAGACCGAGGGCGATCAAGCCTTCGAGCGGCGTGAAGGACCGTGCCCGCTGTTCCGACCGCGCCTTCAGGTAGATCAGGATGCCGGGGGCATAGAGCATGGCGCACATGAAGATATAGGTCGGACCCGCGGCATAGATGAGCCAGATGCCGTAGATCGTGGCGACCAGCCCGGCCACCAGGCCGCCGGCCCGCGTCTCGCCCGGACCGTAGGATTCGCCGGTCAGCGCCAGCTTGAAGGCGAAGGCACCGGAGAAGACATAGGGCACCATGATCGCCGAGGAGGCGATGTAGAACAGCGCCTGATAGGTGCTCTGGGCGAAGAGGGTGACGATCAGGAAGGCCTGGACCAGGAGATTGGTGACCCAGAGCGAGGTCGAGGGCACGCCACGGGAATTCTCGCCCGCGAAGAGCTTCGGCAGAGTGCCGTCCTTGGCTGCGACGAAGGGAATTTCGGCGGCCAGCAGGGTCCAGGACAGGAAGGCGCCGGCGACCGAGACGATCACCGCGACATTGATCAGCGCCGCCCCCCAGGGCCCGACGACATGCTCGAGCACGCCGGCCATGGACGGATTCTTCAGTGCCGCCAGCTCCGGCTGGGTCATGACGCCCATCGAGAGCAGCGAGACCAGGGCATAGAGCGCGAGGCAGGTCAGGAAACCGATCACCGTCGCCCTGCCGATGTCGGAACGGCGTTCCGCCCGGCTCGATTCGACGCTGGCGCCCTCGATCCCGATGAAGACCCAGAGGGTGACCAGCATGGTCGCCTTCACCTGGGTGAGCACGGAACCGAGATTGGTATTGCCGGCACCGCTGAAGTCCAGGGTGAAGGTCGGCAGGTTGAAGGCGACCACGATCACCGCGATGAAGACCACGATCGGCGCGATCTTCGCGATCGTCGTGATCAGATTGACGATCGCCGCCTGGCGCACGCCCGACAGGATCAGGGCATGCACGGCCCACAGCACGACCGAGGCGCCGACCACCGCCTGCCAGGTGTTGCCGTCACCGAAGGACGGCACGAAATAGGACATCGCGCCGAACAGCACGACGGCATAGGAGACATTGCCGATCCAGGCGCTGAGCCAATAGCCCCAGGCCGAATTGAAGCCGATGAAATCGCCGAAGCCCGCCTTGGCATAGGCATAGGGGCCGGCATCCAGTTCGGGCCGGCGGGTCGCCAAGCCGCGATAGACCATCACGAGGGCCAACATGCCGACGGCCGTGATACCCCAGCCGATGATGACGGCGAGAGGCCCCGCGCCATTCGCCATGTTCTGCGGCAGGCTGAACACGCCGGAGCCGACCATCGAGCCGATCACGATGGCCGAAAGCATACCGAGATGGAGTTTGCCCTTGCTCGCGCCGCGCTGCGCGGACGGCGCGGCCACGCCGGTACCCGCACCGGCTGATGACATCGTCATTGGTTGGCCCTTCTTTCGTTGTCCGTCGATGCTCATGGGCGCGTCGACGGGAGCAGGCTATTGCCTCCGAATTAGGCAAACCTTGAGCGATATCAATGCGCGAAAGGAACTTCGAGCGTATGGAGCAGCCGCCTCAGGGCGGCCTCGAAGCCGGCGAGGTCGGTCAGGGGAGCGGCGCTCGCGCGCTCGATCACCTCGATCGAACCGTCGATCATCAAATTGTCGCCCAGGCCGAAATCCTCGACCATCAGGCCGTCGCGGTCGCGCAGGGTGCCCGCGCCGTCGGCCGCCAGGGTGCCGCCGTTCCACTGCCGCACCCGATCGGCATAGGGCAGCGTCGTATTACGATAGCCGATCACCGGCTTGCCCAGCGCAAGAGCGAAGCCGACCTCGAACACGGTGCCGGCATCGGCACCCGGAGCGCGGAACGGTGTCAGATTGGCGATTACCGCGTCGGCCCGGCGAATCAGGGCGATATTGGCGGCGCAGATCGCCCGCGCCAGGTCGCCGGGCGCGAGATCCTGCGGCAGGGTGCCGTCCAGCGGATAGAGGCCGGCGACGCCACGCGCGGCGCAGATCTCCTGCTTGGCGAGG
>NZ_JBAZKR010000085.1:0-15720 GCF_041650655.1 Zavarzinia sp. | reverse complement strand
TCGCCGATGGCGATCCGTGTCTTCCGTGGTGTGGTGGAAATCGATGTGGGTGTCGCCCTTCGCCGTCACTTCGAGGTCGATCAGCGAATGCCGGGAGAGCTGTTCCAGCATGTGGTCGAGGAAGCCGATGCCCGTCGACACCTGGTATTTGCCGGTGCCGTCCAGATTGATGGTGACCGAGATTTCGGTCTCCTTCGTCTTGCGGGCGATCGTGGCGGTCCGCATCGGAAATTCCTTCATGGAAATCATGCCGCCCCTTTAGCACGGGCGCGCGTTCCAGGCCACCAAAGTCGCGGCGGCCGGGCACTGCTTTCCCTGCATCCCATGGTAGCATGACGCGGTGCAACACCGGAGAACCGCCATGGCCCAGTTCCTCGCTCCGCTCTCCTTTAACTGGCCGCTCTCGGGCGACGTCACCCAGGGTTTCGACTGGTCGGGCGCCCGCTTCGGCCTGATCAACATCGACCTCGGCTTTTCCAATGCGCCGGAGGTGGAGCGTGAGGCGTTGCGCCGGGCGGGTTCCTACGGCCGCCAGCTCGGCCAGATCGCCGATGCGTTGGAGGTCGTCCTGGCCCATGTGAAGATCGAACCGAAGAGCGAGGGGGAGAAGGATGCCCTGAAGGCCTTCCGCCTGCTCCAGGACACGATCGCCGACATCAAGCGCGAGCACAGCCGCGGCTGATCCAGGTCAAGGCGGCGGCGCCGGCGGAAGCGCCCAATGGCGCATCATGAGTACCGTGGTGACGCCGCCGAAACGTATCTTGATCGTCCAGGGTCACCCGGACGGAGATCCGGCACGGCTGTGCCGGGGGCTGGCCGACGCCTATGCCGAGGGGGCGGCGGAGGCCGGGCACGAGCTGCGCCGGATCGACCTCGCGACACTGGATTTTCCCCTGCTGCGCTCGCAGAGCGCCTATGAGAAGGAGCCGATCCCGGCGGTGCTGGAGCCCGCGGTCGAGGCGATCCGCTGGGCCGACCATCTGGTCTTCGTCTTCCCGCTCTGGCTCGGCACCATGCCCGCCCTGCTGAAAGGCTTCCTCGAACAGGTGCTGCGCCCGGGCGGCGCCTTCCTCTATCTCGAAGAGGCTGGGCCGCAGAGCCTGCTGGCCGGCAAGACCGCCCGCCTGATCGTCACCATGGGCATGCCGAGCCTCTTGTTCCGCCTGTGGTACCGGGCCCATGGCATCGCCGCCATGCGGCGCAACATCCTGGGCTTCGTCGGCATCCGGGTGGTGCGGCAGAGCCTGTTCGGCATGGTCACGGCGGCAAGGGACGAGACGCGCCGCGGCTGGCTCGACCAGATCCGCAGCGCCGGGCGGCGCGGAAACTGACCGCTCAGCTCGCCATCATGTGATAGGCGCAGAGCTTGTTGCCCGAGGGGTCGCGGACATAGGCGACATAGAATTCCGGGCTGTAGTGCGGGCGGGTGCCCGGGCCGCCCTCGTCCGTGCCGCCGGCAGCCAGGGCGGCGGCGTGGAAACGGTCGACCGTCTCGGTCGAGGCCGCCAGAAGGGCGATCATCGTGCCGTTGCCGGCGCTGACCGGGCCGCCGTCGAAGGGCTTGCAGATCAGGAGCTGCGGCGCCGGTGCGATGCCCCAGGCGGCCCAGCCGCTCTCGGCGTCGGCAAATTGCCGTTCCTGGCCGAGCACCGCCATCACCGTGTCGTAGAACTTCAGGGCGGCCTCGAAATCCTTCGCCCCGAGCGTGATATAGCCGAACATGATCGCCTCCCGAATTGGAACGAAAAAAGAACATTTTTCCCGCCGGGCGGCAATCGTTTTTCTTGTGCGCCTGATCGGCGCTTGTTATAGCCAGGGCGTCATTGGGGAGTAGTCGCCCGCGCTTTGCGGGGGATGCGTCAACAGACTTGGGGGCCCTTCGTCGGGCCGCCATGGCGCATGCAGCGGGAAACCGCCTGGCGAGACCTTTGGCAGGTCCGCGTCCGTCCTTGCAGGGTCGGGCAACGCGGCTTGCCATCGGTTGTCCGCCCGACCCTGCGCCCGGTATGGCCTCATGGAAGCCTTTCTCGTCTCGACCGGCATCGTCGCCCTCGCCGAAATGGGCGACAAGACGCAGCTGCTCGCCATCCTTCTCGCCACCCGTTTCCGCAAGCCCTGGCCGATCGTCGCCGGCATTTTCGCCGCGACCGTGGCCAATCACCTGCTGGCGGCGAGCCTGGGCGCCCTGGTCGCCGCGCATGTCGATCCCGACTGGCTGCGCTGGATCCTGGCCGCTTCCTTCATCGCCATGGGCCTGTGGATCCTGGTCCCGGACAAGGCGGACGACGAGGCGGCGGACAACGGCAAGCGCAAGCTCGGCGTCTTCCTGACCACGGCGATCGCCTTCTTCCTGGTCGAAATGGGCGACAAGACGCAGGTCGCCACGGTCGCCCTGGCGGCCCGCTTCGGCAATGCGGTGCTGGTCACCCTGGGCACCACCTTCGGCATGATGCTGGCCAATGTGCCGGCGGTGTTCCTGGGCGAGGCGGTGACGCGAGTGGTTCCGCTCGCGGTGGTGCGCGCGGTTTCCGCCGCCATCATGATCGCGGTCGGGGTGGCGACCTTCTTCGTCGTCTGATCAGAGCACGATGCCCTCGTGCTCCAGGAGCCAGCGCTTGACCGCTTCCGAGCCGCCGTAGCCGCCGAGCTTCGGCCCTGCCGCCAGCACCCGGTGGCAGGGCACCAGGAGACCGACCGGGTTTCGCCCGCAGGCCTGGCCGACCGCCTGGGCGGCGACCCCGCCGAGTGCCTTGGCCAGACTGCCGTAGGTCTCGAAGGCACCGAAGGGAATGGCGGCGATGCGGCGCCAGACCTTGCGCTGGAAGGGCGTGCCGTGGGGGGCGATGGGAAGTGCGAAGTCCCGCCGGCGGCCGGCGAAATAGTCCTCGACCTGGGCCAGGGCGAGGGCGAGCAGCATGTCCTCGCCTTCGCCGCGATCGCCGCTCGGGCTCCAGCCCGCCGCGACCACGGCATCGGCGCGGACCGTAACGTAGAAGGTTCCGATCGGGGTCTCGACCCCGCCTTCAGCCATGGCCGGCCCGCATCGTCTCGACCAGGTCGCGGGCGTTGGCCAGCGGCAAGGAACATGTGCGGTTATGGCAGACGAAGGCGCCCTCCGTATCGGTGCGCCCGAAGGCGGGATGGAGCGGCGGCAAGAGGGCGCCCGGCGCCACCCGGAGGATCGTCGCCTCCGGCACGCCGGCCCGGAAGGCCGCCTGGTGCAGGACATCCGCCGCCGGGTCGCCGTGGGCGCCGACGATCACCACCTCGACCGGCTCGGCGATCAGGGGAAAGGCGTTCATCAGGGTGGCGAGGGGGACGAAATTCTGCGTCGCCTCGCCCGCGAAGGCGCGGATCTGGGCCGCCGCCTTTTCGGTGAAGCCGGCCTCGCCGGTCAGCAGGCCCAGGCGGCCATAGACATGGGCCATGGTGCCGTTGCCGCTGGGCACCGCATTGTCGTGGGCGTTCCGCGTGCGCACGATCAGGGCTTCGGCATCGTCCGCCGTCAGGAAGAAGCCGCCGTTCACCGGATCGGCGTAATGGGCTTCCGCCTCGGCCACGAAATCGCGGGCAAGGGCAAGGAAGCGATCCTCGCCCGTCGTCTCGACCAGGGCGAGGGCGGCTTGCGCCATATTCGCCACGGCGTCGAGCGTGGCGCGCACCGGGGTGAGGCGGTCGCGCCAGGCCTGATGCAGGCGGTCGCCGGGGCGCATTTCGGCCAGCACGAAATCGAAGGCGGCGATCGCCGCGGCACGCCAGTCGTCCCGCCCGAAAACACAGGCGGCACGGGCGAGGGCCTGGATCGCCAAGCCGTTCCAATCGGCCAGCACCTTGTCGTCGAAGCCCGGGCGGACGCGGGCGGCGCGGGCGGCCAGCAGCTTGGCCCGGCAATCGTCCAGCCGGCCTTCGGCCGCGTCGTCCAGCAGTCCCAGGTGGTGCAGCCGGTTCGGGATATTGTGGCCTTCCCAATTGCCGCCCGCCGAAATGTCGTAGATCGGACAGAAGAAGGCGGCATCGGCCGGGCCCAGCACGGCCTCTACCTCCGCCTTGGTCCAGACGTAGAAACGGCCTTCCTCGCCCTCGGAATCCGCATCCAGGCTGGCCGCGAAGCCGCCTTCCGGCCGGCGCATCTCGGCCAGCAGCCAATCCGCCGTCTCGGCCACCCGGCGGGCGTAGAGCGGATTTTCCGTCCGGCACCAGACCTGGGTATAGAGATCGATCAGCAGGGCATTGTCGTAGAGCATCTTCTCGAAATGCGGCGCCAGCCAGCGGTCGTCGGTCGAATAGCGGGCGAAGCCGCCGGCCAGGTGATCATAGATGCCGCCCTGGGCCATGTTGGTCAGGGTCGTCTCGACCCGCTGGCGGCAGATCTCGTCGCCGCTGCGGAGATGGGCGCGCCACAGGAAATCGAAGACGAAGGGCTGCGGGAACTTGGGCGCCCCGCCGAGGCCGCCTTTCGCCGGGTCGACCGCCTTGGCCAGCGCTCCCGCCGCCTGATCGAGCAGGGCGAAGGAGAGGGCGCCGGGCTTCGCCGTCGCCGAGAGTTCGGACAGGATGCGGAGCAGGGCGCTGCGGTTCTTTTCGACCGCGGCAGAATCGCTCCGATAGGCTTCGGCGATGCCGCGCAGCACCTGGGGGAAGCCGGGCCTGCCATAGCGTTCCTCCGGTGGGAAATAGGTGCCGCCCCAGAAGGGCTCGCCCGCGGCATTGAGGAACATGGTGAGCGGCCAGCCACCCTGCTGGCCCATGGCGGCCAGTGCCGTCTGATAGATCGTGTCGATGTCCGGGCGTTCCTCGCGGTCGACCTTCACATTGATGAAAAGCTCGTTCATCAAGCCGGCGATGGCCGGATTCTCGAAACATTCATGGGCCATGACATGGCACCAGTGGCAGGCGGCGTAACCGACCGAGAGCAGGATCGGCTTGCCGGATTCCCGTGCCAGGCGCAACGTGTCGGCAGACCAGGGCTGCCAATGCACCGGGTTGCCGGCGTGCTGGAGAAGATAGGGGCTGGTTTCCCGGCCCAGCGCATTGCCGAGCGTCATGTTGCGTGTGCCCTTTCCTGCTTTAGACTAGTTGTTCCACGGCAGCACCCGGCGGTCGAGCGCCAACAGACGCAGAAGAGAAGGCCCATGAAAATCAACGTCGAATTCGACATCACGCCCGAAGAACTGCGTCAGACCCTGGGCCTGCCCGACCTCGAACCGCTGCAGCAGCGCGTGCTGGCCGAACTCGAACAGCGCATGATGCAATATCTCAATGTCCTCGATCCCGAGACCATCCTGAAGCAATGGGTGCCCATGGGCATCCAGGGCGGCATCCAGGGGTTCGAGAAATTGCAGGACCTGTTCTGGAGCGCCGCCTCCTCGGTGCGCGGCAAGCGGCGTGATACCAAGGAAGACAGCAAGTGAGCCTGACCGACCGTCTGCGTCCCGACGATCCCGCCCCCTATTACGAAGCCCATGTCTTCGCCTGTGTGAACGAGCGGCCGGCGGAACATCCGCGCGGCTCCTGCATGGCCCGGGGCGCCATGCTGCTGCGCAATTATATGAAGGGCAGGGCGGACCAGCTCGGCCTGAAGAATGTGCGGATCAACCAGTCCGGCTGCCTCGACCGCTGCGAACTGGGCCCGGTGATCGTGATCTATCCCGAGGGCATCTGGTACGCGCCGCGAACCCGGGAAGACATCGACGAGATCCTGGAAGTGCATCTGAAGCAGGGCGGCCGCGTCACCCGCCTGATGCTCCAGCCCGACCAGAAGCCGCCCGCCGCCGAATAGGGCCATGGCCGACACGATCTTCGCCCTGGCCAGCGGACGCGGGCGGGCCGGCGTCGCCGTGCTGCGCCTGTCCGGCCCGCTGGCCGGGTCGGCGCTGGACGCCCTGGCCGGACAGCGGCCGGAAGCGCGCCGCGCCCATCTCGCCACCCTGCGGGACCCGGTGGACGGGGTGGAGATCGACCGCGGCCTGCTGCTCTGGTTCCCGGGGCCGGCCAGTTTCACCGGCGAGGATGTCGCCGAGCTGCACTTGCACGGCGGCCGCGCCATTCTGTCCCGCATCACCGATGTGCTGATCCGCCTGGGCCTCCGCCCGGCCGGAGCCGGCGAATTCACCCGCCGCGCCTTCGAGCACGGCAAGCTGGACCTCGCCCAGGCCGAGGCGGTGGCGGACTTGGTGGATGCCGAGACCGAGGCCCAGCGGCGCCAGGCGCTGCGCCAGCTCGACGGCGCCCTCGGCCGGCTCTACGAGGGTTGGCGCGACTGGCTCAAGGTGCTGCTGGCCCGGCTCGAAGCCCTGATCGATTTCCCGGACGAGGGGCTGGACGAGGCGATCGAGGGCGAGGTCAGGGCCGGCGCCGGCCTGCTGCGGGCCGAGATCGCCGCCCACCTGGCCGACGGCCACCGGGGCGAGCGGCTGCGCGACGGCTTCGAGATCGCCATCACCGGCGCCCCCAATGTCGGCAAATCGAGCCTGCTCAACCGTCTCTCCGCCACGGAGGCGGCGATCGTCTCCGACATGCCGGGTACCACGCGGGACGTGATCGAGGTCGCCCTCGACCTCGGCGGTTACCGGGTCGTGCTGATCGATACCGCGGGCCTGCGCGAGACCGAGGACCCGATCGAACGGGAAGGGGTGCGCCGCGCCCGCGCAAGGGCGGAATCGGCCGACCTCCGCCTGGAGGTGATCGTGCCCGGCGACCCGCTGCCGCCGCCGGGCGAGGGGGCGCGCCTCGTCGTCCTGAACAAGGCCGACCTCGGCCCCGGCCCGGCAGAGGCGCTGCCGGTCTCGGCCCGCACCGGGGCAGGAATCGGCGAACTGCTGGCCATGCTCGGGCAGACGGTGGCCGAGCGGCTGAACCCCGGAGAAGCCCCGGCGATCACGCGGGCGCGCCATCGCCTGGCGGTCGAGGCGTCACTCTCCGCGCTCGACCGGGCGCTCGATCCCCTGGCGCTGCCGCCGGAACTGCGGGCGGAGGACCTGCGCCAGGCGCTGCGCGATCTCGGCCGGGTGGTCGGCACCGTCGATGTCGAGGACCTGCTCGACGTCATCTTCTCGGAATTCTGCATCGGCAAGTGAGCGACTGTTTCACGTGAAACAATGGGCTTCGCGATCTCGTCATTTGACTGTGGCGCGCCGCGCCCTAAAGTGCCGGCCATGACGGACTTCGACGTGATCGTGATCGGCGGCGGCCATGCGGGCTGCGAAGCCGCGGCTGCCGCGGCGCGCTTCGGCGCGCGCACCCTGCTGCTCACCCACAAGGCCGAAACGATCGGCGAAATGTCCTGCAACCCGGCCATCGGCGGCCTGGCCAAGGGCCATCTGGTGCGCGAGATCGACGCCCTCGACGGCGTCATGGCCAAGGCGATCGACCGCGGCGGCATCCAGTTCCGCGTTCTCAACCAGTCCAAGGGACCGGCGGTGCGCGGCCCGCGCGCCCAGGCCGACCGCAAGCTCTACCGCCAGGCCATGCAGGGTCTGCTGGCAGACCAGGCCAATCTGACCATCCTGGCCGCCGCCGCCGAAGACCTGATCGTCGAACAGGGGCGGGTGGCCGGTGTCGTGCTGGCCGACGGGCGGGAGCTCCGCTGCGGCGCCGTGGTGCTGACCACCGGCACTTTCCTGCGCGGCCTCATCCATATCGGCGAGGAGAAGATCCCCGCCGGCCGGGTGGGGGAGGCGCCGTCTCTCGGCCTGTCCGCCACGCTCGCCCGCCTCGGTTTCGCCCTCGGCCGGCTGAAGACCGGCACGCCGCCCCGGCTGGACGGCCGCACCATCGATTGGGCGGGCCTCGAGATGCAGGCCGGCGACGACCCGCCGCAGCCCTTCTCCTTCCTGACCGAGCGCATCGAGACGCCGCAGATCGCCTGCGGCATCACCTATACCAGCGAGGCGAGCCACGCCCTGATCCGCGCCAACCTGCATCGCGCGCCGATGTATTCCGGGCAGATCGAAGGCACCGGTCCGCGCTACTGCCCCTCGGTCGAGGACAAGGTGGTGCGTTTCGCCGAGAAGGAACGCCACCAGATCTTCCTGGAACCGGAAGGGCTGGACGACGACACGGTCTATCCCAACGGCATTTCGACCTCCCTGCCGCGCGACGTCCAGGCCGGCCTGCTGAAGACCATCCCGGGCCTGGAGCGGGCGCATATGATCCGCCCCGGCTATGCCATCGAATACGACTATGTCGACCCGCGCGAACTGAGCCATCTGCTGGAGACGCGGCGCTGCCCCGGCCTGTTCCTGGCCGGCCAGATCAACGGCACCACCGGCTATGAAGAAGCGGCGGCCCAGGGCCTGATGGCCGGGCTCAATGCCGCGCGAAAGGCCGGGGGCGGGGAGGGCGTGGTGCTCGACCGCGCCGATGCCTATATCGGCGTGCTGATCGACGACCTGGTGACACGCGGGACGCGGGAACCCTACCGCATGTTCACCAGCCGGGCCGAATACCGCCTGCTGCTGCGCGCCGACAATGCCGACCGCCGCCTGACCGAGAAGGGCCTCGGTTTCGGCTGCGTCGGCGCCGCCCGGGCCGATGCCTTCGCCGCCAAGAAACAGGCGGTGGACACCGCCCTCGCCTATGCCCGCGACACCCGCGTGACCCCGCCCGAGGCGGCGCGTCATGGCCTGCCGGTCAATCAGGACGGCCAGCGGCGCTCGCTGCTCGACCTGCTGCGCCTGCCCGGTGTCACCCTGGGGCGGGTGGCGGAACTCTGGCCCGGCCTGGCCGGGCTCGACCCGGCGGTGGCCGAACAGGTCGCGGTGGAGGCGCTCTATGCCGGCTATCTCGACCGGGTGGAAGCCGATATCCGCGCCTTCCGGCGCGACGAGGAACTGGCCCTGCCGGCCGACCTCGACTATCGCGCCGTCGGCGGGTTGTCGGCCGAGATCCGGCTGAAGCTCGATGCCGCACGGCCGCCCACCCTCGGGTCGGCCGCGCGCATCTCCGGCGTCACCCCGGCAGCGCTGACGGCGCTGCTCGCCCATGTGAAGAAGCGGGTGGCCTGATGGCGCGTTCCTTCAGCCGCGACGACTTCGCCGCGGGTTTTCCTGTTTCACGTGAAACATTGGAGCGCCTGGCCGCCTATGCCGACCTCCTGGTGAAGTGGCAGAGCAAGATCAATCTCGTCGGCCCCGCCACATTGCCGGACCTCTGGCAGCGCCATTTCCTCGATTCGGCGCAGCTTTACCCGCTGTTGCCGGAGAAGCGGCCGCTCCGCCTTGTCGATCTCGGTTCGGGCGCCGGTTTCCCGGGCCTTGTCCTGGCGATCCTGGGGGCGGGCGACGTCCATCTGGTCGAGAGCGACCAGCGCAAATGCGCTTTCCTGCGCGAGGCGGCGCGAATCACCCAGACGGCGGTGACCATCCACGCCCTTCGCATCGAGACGCTGGCACCGCTCGAGGCGGACGTGATTACCGCGCGTGCCCTGGCCCCGCTCGAGAAACTGCTCGATTGGGCGGCACCGCACCGAACTGCCCACACTATTCACCTTATCCCCAAGGGTAAGGAGGCCGAGGCCGAATTGACCCAGGCGTCCCGGCGCTTCACACTGGAGGTCGAGCGGCACCGGAGTCTGACCGATCCCGCCGCCACCATCTTCCAGATCCGGGTGACCGACCATGACTGATGTCCGGCAAGCGGGTGTGCGTATCATCGCCATTGCCAACCAGAAGGGCGGTGTGGGCAAGACCACCACGGCGATCAACCTCGGCACCGCGCTGGCGGCGACCGGGCGAAAAGTGCTGATCCTGGATCTCGACCCCCAGGGCAATGCCTCGACCGGGGTCGGCGTCGACCGTTCCGCGCGCGAGATCACCTCCTACGACGCCCTGATGGGCGAGGCCACGCTGGAAGAGGCATTGGTCGGGACCGCCATCCCGAACCTCTTCCTGGTACCCTCGACCATCGATCTTTCCGGCGCCGAACTGGAACTGGTCGATCAGGAGCGCCGTGCCCACCGCCTGAAGGAGGCGTTGGCCGCGCCGATGATCACGCGCGATTTCGATTATGTGCTGATCGACTGCCCGCCCTCGCTGAACCTGCTGACGCTGAATGCCATGGTCGCGGCGGATTCCGTGCTGGTGCCCCTGCAGTGCGAATTCTTCGCCCTGGAGGGCTTGAGCCTGCTGCTCCGCACGATCGAGCAGGTGCGCGGCAGCTTCAACCCGGCCCTCGAGATCCAGGGCGTCGTGCTCACCATGTACGACAACCGCAACAACCTGTCCGACCAGGTGGCGGCGGATGTCCGCGGCTTCCTGGGCGCCAAGGTCTACAACACGGTGATCCCGCGCAACGTGCGCATTTCCGAAGCGCCCAGCCACGGCCAGCCCGCCCTGGTCTATGATCACCGCTGCGCCGGCAGCCAGGCCTATATCCGCCTGGCCAGCGAACTTCTGCGCCGGGAAGAACCCCGCGCCGCCTAATACCGAAGGATCACGTTTCGATGGCAGAAGAACCCCGCAAGAAGGGGCTGGGCCGCGGCCTGTCCGCCCTGATGGGTGAAGTACGCGAAGCAGTCGCCACCCCGGCCCAGGGGAGCGAGCGGCCGCGCGGCTTGCGTGAACTGCCGATCGAACAATTGCAGCCCAACCCGAAGCAACCACGCAAGCGCTTCACGCCCGAGGCGCTGGAAGAGCTGGTCACCTCGATCAAGGCGCGCGGCATCCTCCAGCCGATCCTGGTGCGCCGCCTCGGCACCGCCGAACGCTATGAGATCATCGCGGGCGAGCGGCGCTGGCGCGCGGCCCAGACGGCCCAGCTCCACAGCGTGCCGGTGGTGGTGAAGGATTTCACCGACGCCGAGGTGATGGAAGTCGCCCTGGTCGAGAACATCCAGCGCGCCGACCTGACGCCGATCGAGGAAGCCGCCGGCTATCAGCGCCTGATCGAGGAATTCGGCCATACCCAGGAAGCGCTGGCCCAGGTGGTCGGCAAATCGCGCAGCCATATCGCCAACCTGCTGCGCCTGTTGACCCTGCCGGGTCCGGTCAAGGAACTGGTGGAGCAGGGGGCGCTGTCGGCCGGCCATGCCCGCGCCCTGATCGGCCTGCCCGACGCCGCCGTCCTGGCCAAGAAGGCGGTCGACCAGGGCCTGACCGTGCGCCAAATGGAAGAACTGGCCAAGAGGGCCAAGGCCCCGGCGACTGCCGCGGCGGCCTTCGGTGGCGCCCCGGCCAAGGACATGGACACGCTCGAACTCGAGGGCAATCTCTCCGCCGCCCTCGGCCTGCCGGTCTCGATCGCCCACAAGGGCGACGCCGGCGGCACGCTGACCATCCGCTACCGGACGCTGGACGAATTGGATTCGGTCTGCGCCAAGCTCAGCCGGGTCGAGGACTGAGCGAGCCTTTATCTTTCAAAGGTGATTGCCGCTTGCCACCAGTAACGGCCCCCGAAGTGGGGCCGTTCCCGCCAAAGGCGGGGCGCGGAGCAGGCCGGCCATAGGCCGGCACATAGCGGAGAGCAGAAGCCGAGGGGGCCGGATGGCCCCCGCCGGCGCCTGAGGCTACGAATTCATCGAGTCGAAGAATTCGCCGTTGGTCTTGGTGTGCTTCAGCTTGTCGAGCAGGAATTCGATCGCGTCGACCGGACCCATGGGCATCAGGATGCGGCGCAGCACCCACATTTTGGACAGGGTGCCCTTGTCGACCAGCAGCTCTTCCTTGCGGGTGCCGGACTTGGTGATGTCGATCGCCGGGAAGGTGCGCTTGTCGGCGATCTTGCGGTCCAGGATGATTTCCGAGTTACCGGTGCCCTTGAACTCTTCGAAGATCACTTCGTCCATGCGGCTGCCGGTATCGATCAGCGCGGTCGCGATGATGGTGAGCGAGCCGCCTTCCTCGATATTGCGGGCGGCACCGAAGAAGCGCTTCGGGCGCTGCAGGGCGTTGGCGTCGACACCGCCGGTCAGCACCTTGCCGGACGAGGGCACGACGGTGTTGTAGGCGCGGGCGAGGCGGGTGATCGAATCGAGCAGGATGACCACGTCACGCTTGTGTTCGACCAGGCGCTTGGCCTTCTCGATCACCATTTCGGCAACCTGGACGTGACGCACCGCCGGCTCGTCGAAGGTGGAGGAAATGACTTCGCCCTTCACCGACCGGCTCATGTCGGTCACTTCTTCCGGCCGTTCGTCGATCAGCAGGACGATCAGATAGACTTCCGGGTGATTGCCGGTGATGGCATGGGCGACGTTCTGCAGCAGCACGGTCTTGCCGGTGCGCGGCGGCGCCACGATCAGGGCGCGCTGGCCCTTGCCCAGCGGTGAGATCAGATCGATTACACGGGCCGAGCGGTCCTTGATGGTCGGATCGGTCGGCTCGAGGTTGAGCCGCTGATTGGGATAGAGCGGCGTCAGATTGTCGAAATGGACCTTGTGGCGGACCGCCTCGGGATCCTCGAAATTGATCGTGTTGACCTTGAGCAGGGCGAAGTAACGCTCGCCGTCCTTGGGTGCGCGGATCTGGCCGTCCACCGTGTCGCCGGTGCGAAGGCCGAAGCGGCGGATCTGGCTCGGGCTGACGTAGATGTCGTCGGGACCGGGCAGGTAGTTCGCCTCGGGCGCGCGCAGGAAGCCGAAGCCGTCCTGCAGGATCTCGAGGACGCCGCCGCCGTCGATCTCGATCTCCTTTTCCGCAAGCTGCTTGAGGATCGCGAACATCATGTCCTGCTTGCGCAGGGTCGATGCGTTCTCGACCTCCAACTCCTCGGCGTAAGCCAGAAGTTCGGTCGGGGATTTTTCCTTGAGTTCCTGAAGATTCATCGCGAGTTACCGGCGCCAATGAGCAGCGAGGGGGAGGGAGATTCGGCCGGTCGATCCCGTGCTGGCAGAACCAGGAACAGGGGCCCATAGAGGGCGAATGCTGCGACCAGACCCGAAGAGGAGGAGAGCGTCCGAAAGACCCGGCCCAGAGGACTGGCGGTCATGGCGAACAGGCGGCACCTTGCGCTGCGAAGGGCCGCCTGTCAAACGGAAGTTTCAGCGCCCTCAGAAGGGCTTCAGCACGACCAGCGGCACGATGATGATGAAGAGCACCGTCGGCACTTCGTTCAGGATCCGATAGTAGCGGGCGGAATGGGGCCGCTCGTCCCGGCCGAAGCGCCGCACCTCGCCGACCAGCACGCCGTGGATGCCGCTCATCAGCAGGACCAGGAACATCTTGGCGTGGAACCAGGCGCCGGTATTCCAGGCATGGGTCGCGGCGGCGAGCGACAGGCCGAAGATCCAGGTCGCGATCATCGAGGGATTGATGATCGCCTTGAGCAGGCGGCGTTCCATCACCTTGAAGGTCTCGGAGGCGTCGGAACCCGCCGCCTTGTCCGTGTGATAGACGAAGAGCCGGGGCAGATAGAACATGCCGGCCATCCAGGTGGTGAAGGCGATGATGTGCAGAACCTTCAGCAGGCTGTAGTTCGCGGCGAAAAATTCCATGTCCTAACCCTTGCACAGACAGCCGGACCATTCCGGTCCGCAGATCCTGACCTCGCCGTCGGGCGCCACCGTCTCGCGGCCGACCTTGGCCGCCACCAGCCGGGCCAGGCCGGCGATGAAGGCGGGATCGGTGCCCACCGCCGGCACCCGGTGATAGGCCGGCACCCCGGCAGCCTCGGCCAGGTGACGATATTCGATGTCGAGTTCGACCAGCGTCTCCGAATGTTCCGAGACGAAGGCGACCGGCACCACGACGAGGCCGCAGCCGTCCCGCCCGGCCCGGGCGATCTCGTCCTCGGTATAGGGACCGATCCATTCGAGCGGGCCGACCCGGCTCTGGTAGGAGACCACCCAGTCGAGATCCGGCCGGTTCAGGGCACGCGCCACGGCCTTGGCCGTCGCCTCGACCTGGACCTGATAGGGATCGCCCGCGGCGACCACCTTCTTGGGCAGGCCATGGGCGGAGAACAGGATGCGCAGGCGTTGATCCGGATTGGCATCGAGCACGCGGGCGATCGCCAGGGCCTGGGCCTGGACGAAGCCCTGTTCGACCGGATAGCAGCAGACGGCCGAGGTCCGCGCCGTGATCCCGGCCTTTTCCGCCACCCCCCGCCATTCCTTCAGGGACGAGGCTGTGGTGGTGGTCGAGAACTGGGGGTAGAGCGGCAGCAGGACGACCTGATCCGGGGCATAGGCGGCCACCGCCTTGGCGACATCGGCCGCCCGCGGGTGCCAATAGCGCATGGCGACGAAGACCTTGACCTTCATGCCGAGATCGAAGGCTTCGAGCGCCGACGTGAGCGCCTGGCCCTGCGCCTCGGTCAGGGGCAGCAGGGGCGAGCGGCCACCGATCTTTTCGTAGATCGCAGCGGCCGTGGGCGCCCGCTTCCCGGAGATCATGCGCGCCACGAACCAGCGGAGCGGCTGGGGCAGGCGGATGATCGCCGGATCCGAGAACAGGTTGAACAGGAAGGGCTTCACCGCAGCCGGCGAATCCGGCCCGCCCAGATTGAACAGGACGACGGCGAGCCGGGCCGTCACGGCGTCCAACTCCTGATGCGGCGGGCCAGGGCGGCGACATGGTCCGGCGGCGTTTCCGGCACCACGCCGTGGCCCAGATTGAAGACGAAACGCCGTGGCCCGAGGGTCGAGAGCAATTCGTCGATGCCACGCTCCAGAGCGGCACCACCGGCGACCAGCAAGAGAGGATCCAGATTGCCCTGGACGACCGCACCGGGCTGCACCCGGTCGCGGACGAAGGAAAGGGGCACGGCGGCATCGATGCCGACCGCCTCGACCCCCGTAGCGGGCGCCAGCTCGGGCAGCATGGCCCCGATCCCCTTGGCGAAGCCGATCACCGGGACATGGGGGAAACGAGCCTTCAGCGCGGCCCTGATGCGCGCGATCGGGGCGAAGACCCAGCGCCGCATCTCCGCCTCCGGCAGGGAGCCGGCCCAGGTATCGAAGATCTGTATCGCTTCGGCCCCGGCTTCGACCTGCGCCGCCAGATAATCGATGGTCACCTCGGTGACGAGGTCGATCAGGCGGCCAAAGCCTTCGGGATCGCGATAAGCCCAGAGGCGCGCCGGCTTCTGATCGGACGTGCCCTGGCCCGCGACCATGTAGGTGGCGACCGTCCAGGGTGCCCCGGCGAAACCGATCAGGGCGACATCGCCTGGCAAGCGCTTCGCCAGCAGACGGACCGTCTCATAGACCGCGCCGACCTTGTCGTGGAAGCCTTCCCGAGTCAGGCGATCGATGCCGGCCCCATCGGTCACCGGATCGAGCCTCGGCCCTTCACCTTCGACGAAGCGCACGCGCTGGCCGAGACCATGGGGCACCAGGAGGATGTCGGCGAACAGAATGGCGGCATCCATGCCGAAGCGGTCGATCGGCTGCAGCGTGACGGCACAGGCCTTTTCGGGATCGAGACAGAAGGCGACGAAATCCGGTGGCGTCGCTCTGACCGCCAGATATTCGGGCAGATAGCGGCCAGCCTGACGCATCAGCCAGAAAGGCGGCCGGTCGATTGCCTCGCCGTTCAGAGCCTTCAGGAAGCGCTTCGATTTTACCGACAGGGACTCCGCCAATTTCTAACCTATTTATAAATCTTAAGATTGTAGTGGTGAGTGGATGCCTGTGGATCACGGGGATTGTCGTCTCGCCCCGATTTTTCCCCAGTTCCGCCCGATGGAGGTTGTTCCGTCTCTTCAGTAGTGGCTAATTCGGTGCAAGTCGAGGCTCCCGCGCGG
The DNA here is from genome assembly GCF_041650655.1 of Zavarzinia sp. Lineage (GTDB taxonomy): Bacteria > Pseudomonadota > Alphaproteobacteria > Zavarziniales > Zavarziniaceae > Zavarzinia. Next base: position 39 of record NZ_JBAZKR010000085.1, on the reverse strand, counting down.
TTTCGGCAGCGGGAATTCCGGGGATAAGATTCCGGCACC
>NZ_JBAZKR010000084.1:0-16159 GCF_041650655.1 Zavarzinia sp. | reverse complement strand
AACTGGCCGGCAAGAAAGAGATCTTCATCCCCTACAACAACTTCCGGATCGAAGATCCGACGGTCAAATACAAGGACCTGCTCTCGAAATCCCACGTCAATCCGGATTACGTGCGCTGGGAACTGCATCGTTGCTGGGTCTTGAAGGCCAAGTTGAAGCAGGGCCTGCGCCATGTCTATGGTGCCCGCACCATGTATTTCGACGAGGACTCGTTGAACCCGGTGATCGCCGACCTCTACGATACTCGCGGCCAGCTCTATCGCGTGGCGATGAACACCAGCGCCTACGACTATAACGGCAAGTTCTTCCAGGAGCGGGTCTGCATGTATCACGACCTGACGTCCGGCGCCTATATGGCCGACCGCCTGTCGAACGAGGTGAACGACCGCATGCGCTACAACGAAGGCGGCCGCTCGGAAAAGGACTATACACCGCAGGAATTGAAGCGCCGCGGCGTGTGACCTGGGCGCGACGATCGGGGCTGACGGAAGCAGTAATCACCGTTACCATCCCCGAGTCCCGATCGTCGCGCCAGGAGAGCAGCGCCGTCATGAACGATAGAGCGGAAGCCGAGGCACCCCCACGGCGGCGCGGCCGCACCGAGGCGGCGCAGGCGCTCCGCGAGGCGAAGCAGGCGCTGTCGCGCGACCACATCCTGGCGGTGGCCGAGACGGTCTTCGCCGATCTCGGCTTCGCCGGCACAAGGATGCAGGACATCGCGCGGGAAGCCGGCATTTCCCTCGCCACGCTCTACCAGTTCTATCCGGGCAAGCAGGACCTGCACCGCGCCGTGCTGCTCGGGCGCGACCGCGAAATGCTCGACGCCGTGATGCAGGACGTCCGGCCGCCGGCGCCCGGCGTGCACCCTCTGGTGCCCCTTCTGCGCATGCTGGCGCGTAACCTGACCTATCTCCTCGGCCATCCGGACTATCTCCGCATGATCCTGCAGGAGGGACATGTCTGGTATCACGTCGCGGCCCAGCCGACCGCGGCCGAGCAGCAGATGTGGGAAACCGGCGAGAAGCTGATCGGCGACGTCTTCGAAGCGGGGGTGCGCGACGGCCTGTTGATCCCGGGCGACAGCCGCGACCAGGCGCGTCTCCTCCTCGCCCTGCAGCAGACCAGGCTGGCCAATTGGGTCGCCGGTGGCATGGCGGAGGCGGGGGAGGCGGTGATCGCCCGCTTCCAATGCGATTTCGTCCGCCTGTTCTGCCGCCCCGCCGTCGCCCGCGCGCTGCTGGCGGATGAGGGCACGGCGCTCCGCCCCGAAATCCTGGCGGCAGTCGCGGCCTGACGGTTGACGGCGCTTCCCGGCCCCGCCACTCTCGCCGGGCCGGAAAACTGACAATTTGCCAAAGAGCGCCGGCCGTGAGGAAACCCGCCATGGAAGACATCCTGCGCACCCCGGACGAGCGTTTCGCCGGCCTGCCGGACTATCCCTTCGAACCCCATTACGTCGAGTCCCTGCCGGGCTTCGAAGGCTTGCGCATGCACTACCTGGACGAAGGCCCGGCCGATGCCGCCGAAACCTTCCTGTGCCTGCATGGCCAGCCGAGTTGGAGCTATCTCTACCGCCGCATGATCCCGGTCTTCACGGCGGCTGGCGGGCGGGTGGTGGCGCCGGACATGTTCGGCTTCGGCCGCTCCGACAAGCCGGCCAAGGACAGCGTCTACACCTATCATTTCCACCGCGACAGCCTGATGCGGCTGATCGAGCACCTGGACCTGAAGCGGGTCACGCTGGTGTGCCAGGACTGGGGCGGCCTCTATGGCCTCACCATCGTGCCGGACATGGCGGAGCGCTTCAGCCGGCTCATCGTCATGAACACGGCGATCCCGGTCGGCGAGAGCCCGGGGCCGGGCTTCGACGCTTGGAAGGCGTTCAACCGTTCGCAGCCCGATCTCGCGGTCGGCAAGCTGATCGCCCGCGGCACGCCGCATCTGACGCCGGCCGAAATCGCTGCTTATGATGCGCCCTATCCCGACGCCCGTTATAAGGGCGGCGTCCGCCGTTTCCCCGAGCTGGTGCCGGTTTCGCACGACATGGACGGCGTGCATGAGGGCAGGCGTGCCCGCCATTTCTGGCAGCACGATTGGCAGGGGCAGAGTTTCATGGCGATCGGCATGGCCGATCCGGTGCTGGGCCCGGCGGCGATGAACTTCCTCCACGGCTTGATCCGGCATTGCCCGCCGCCGCTCGAAATCGCCGACGGCGGCCATTTCGTGCAGGAATGGGGCGAGCCGATCGCCAAGGCGGCGCTGGCTTCCTTCGCCGCCGGAAAATAGGGCGGCGAAAAGGCCGCTTTGCGATCGGGGCGGCCTCGGGTAACCCTTCCCCCATGGAATCGATCAGGGGGAAGGGCATCGTGCTAACGCCGGAAGCGGCCGTCGACGGTCTCGAAGCCCTCTATGCCGAAGCCGTCTCGGGGCTGACCACCGCGGTCGACCGCTATCTGGCCGACCGCACCCCGCCCACGGCGGAGGAACGACGGGGCTTCTGCTATCCCTATCTCCGCGTCACCTGCCGCCGCCTCGGGACCGAGAGCCGGGGCCGCCGCGCCTTCGCCAAGTTCCAGCAGCCCGGCGTCTACGAGACGACGGTGACCCATCCGCGCCATTTCAGGCGCTATCTCCTGGAACAGCTCAGCCCGCTCTCGACCGAATACGACACGTCGATCGAGATCGGCCGGAGCCGGCTGGAAATTCCCTATCCCTATGTGATCGAGCGGATCGAGGAGATCGCCCGGGCCGGCGTCACCGCAGCCGAGATGGGCGAGATCTTCCCGCGCCCCGAACTCACGGTGGTGGGCGACGAAGTGCCGGACGGCCAATGGCAGCCGGGGCCGGACGGCATCCGCCCGCTCGCCCTGTTCGACGCGGTCAGGGTCGATTTTTCGCTGCGCCGCCTGATCCATTACACGGGCACCAGTTGGCGCCATGTCCAGAAATGGATCCTGCTCACCAACTACCACCGCTATGTCGACGAATTCATCCGCCGCGGCCTGGCCAAGCTGGGCACGGAGGGTTACGAGCGGCTGGAGATGCCGGGCGGCACGGTGATCCGCGCCGGCACCCCGGCCGAGGAGGCGGAACGGCTGATCGCGGCGAGCCCCTGGCACCGCTTCCAGATGCCGGCCTATCACCTGGTCCGGCCGGACGGGCAGGGCGTCACCCTGCTCAATATCGGCGTCGGCCCGTCCAATGCGAAGAACATCACCGATCACCTGGCGGTACTCAGGCCCAACTGCTGGCTCATGGTCGGGCATTGCGCCGGGCTTCGCCAGTCGCAACAGATCGGCGACTATGTGCTGGCCCATGCCTATCTCCGCCAGGACCGCATCCTCGACGCCCTGGTGCCGACGGATATTCCGATCCCGGCCCTTGCCGAAGTCCAGGTCGCCCTCCAGGAAGCTGCGGCGATGGTCACCGGCGAGCCGGAGGACGTGCTGAAAGAGCGGCTCCGCACCGGCACGGTGGTGACCAACGACGACCGCAACTGGGAACTCCGCTATACCCAGGAGGCGCGGCGCATCAACCTCTCCCGTGCCGTGGCGCTCGACATGGAGAGCGGCACGATCGCCGCCAACGGCTATCGCCTGCGGGTGCCCTATGGCACCTTGCTCTGCGTTTCCGACAAGCCGCTGCACAGCGAGATCAAGCTGCCCGGCGCCGCCAATGCCTTCTACGAGCGGGCGGTGGCCCAGCATCTGGAAATCGGCCTGACCGCACTCGATCTGCTGCGCCGGCGCCAGGACGTGCTGCATTCCAGGAAGCTTCGTTCCTTCGACGAGCCGCCGTTCCGATGAGCGATCTCACCATCCTGGTCGACGGCGACGCCTGCCCGGTGAAGGCGGAGGTCTACAAGGTCGCGGAACGTTACGGCGTTCCGGTCACCGTGGTGGCCAATGCGGTGATGGCGCTGCCGCGTCATCCGCTGGTCAGCCGCGTGGTGGTGAGTGACGGTTTCGATGCGGCGGACGACTGGATCGCCGAACGGGCCGGCCCCGCCACCATCGTGATCACGGCCGACGTGCCCCTGGCCGCCCGTGCGGTGAAGGCGGGGGCCGCGGTGCTCGGCCCGACGGGCAAGCGCTTTACCGAGGCGACCATCGGCTTGGCACTCGCGACGCGCAACCTGATGACCGACCTCCGCGCCGCCGGCGAGCAGACGCGGGGGCCGAAGCCTTTCGCCCAGAAGGACCGTTCGGCCTTCCTGTCGGCCCTGGACGAAGCCGTGAACCGCCTGAGACGGGAGAGACGCTAGATGACCCGCCGCCTGATTTCCTCCGGCTCCCGCTTCGAGGCGGAGATCGGCTATTCCCGTGCCGTGGTGGCGGGCGACTGGGTCTTCGTCTCGGGCACCACCGGCTTCGACTATGGCGCGATGACGATCGCAGGCGACGTCGCCACCCAGTGCGAGCAGACCATGCGCAATATCGCGGCAGCACTGGAAGAGGCGGGGGCTTCGGTCGCGGATATCGTGCGGGTCCACTACTACCTGCCCGACGGCGACGATTTCCCGGCCTGCTGGCCCGTGCTGCAACGCTGGCTGGGGAAGGTGCGGCCGGCCGCCACCATGGTGACGGTCGCCGGCCTGGCCGATCCCCGCATGAAGATCGAAATCGAGGCGACCGCCTTGAAACGCTGAAGGAGGCTGACGCGATGTGGCCCCATGTCACCCTGGTGCTGGGCGGTGCCCGCTCGGGCAAGAGCCGCGAGGCGGAACGGCTGATCCGCGCGGCAGGGCCTTCGCCCTGGACCTATGTCGCGACGGCCGAGCCGCTGGACGAGGAGATGCGCCGGCGCATCGCCGCCCACCGGGCGGAGCGCGACGCCCTCGGCGACGGCGCCTGGATCAGTGTCGACGCGCCCCTGGCGCTGGCGGAGGCGGTGACCGCGGCGGCCCCGGACGCGCCCCTGCTGGTCGATTGCCTGACCCTCTGGCTGACCAACCTGATGCTGGGCGAATGGCCGCTGGCGCCTGCCTTCGAGGCGCTGGAGGCGGCGCTCGACAAGCGGCGGGCGGCGACCGTGCTGGTCGCCAACGAGGTCGGCCTCGGCATCGTGCCGGACAATGCCCTGGCCCGGGGCTTCCGGGACGAGGCGGGGCGGCTCAATCAGCGCCTGGCAGCGCGGGCAGGTGCCGTCCGTTTCATGGTCGCAGGTCTGCCGATCGTGGTGAAGTGATCACGCCTCGACCTTCGCGAGGGGTGGGGACGGGGTTTCCCATTTGCCATGGCGGGGCAGGGCGCGGTAGAAGGTCTGGATATGGGTAATTGTTCGGACAGGCCATGAACTTCCTTCTGCGCGCCCTGACTTGGTGGCACGATTCGACTCTCGGCACGGCCCTGTTCACCTCGCGCAAGGGGGAAATGGTCGGCAAGGACGACCAGGGCAACCGCTATTACCGCGAACGCGGCGGCGATCGCCGCTGGGTCATGTACAACGGCGAGATCGAGGCGACCCGCATTCCGCCGGAATGGCACGCTTGGCTGCATGGCCTGAGCGATGCGCCGCCGTCGGAAAAGCCGCTGCCGACCAAGTCGTGGGAAAAGCCCCATCATCCCAATCTGACCGGCACTGCCGCCGCCTATCATCCGGCCGGCAGCCTGGTGACCGAAGGCCATCGCCCCCGCGCGACCGGCGACTACGAACCCTGGACGCCGGTCTGAACGGCGCCCGCGGGGCCAGAATGCGCCGAGACGGCGCGCCCCGATTCGGCCGCAAATCCGAGGGAAGTTAAGTCCATGAGTTCGAATCTGGTCGAAACCCTGGTGGGGGCCGTCGTCATCGGCGTGGCGGCCATCTTCGTCGTCTTCGCTTATTCCAACGTCGGCCGCACCTCGACCGGCGGTTACATGGTGACGGCGCGCTTCGACCGGGTGGACGGCCTGCCGATCGGCGCCGACGTCCGTATCAGCGGCATCAAGGTGGGCAGCGTGGTGGCGCAGGACCTCGACCCTGCGACCTATCGGGCACAGGTCCGCATGACCATCTCCAAGGCGATCGAACTGCCGGACGACAGCTCGGCCAAGGTCGCCTCCGAAGGCCTGCTCGGTGGCGCCTATATCGCGATCGAGCCGGGCGGCAGCGACAAGTTCCTGCAGCAGGGCAGCGAGATCAAATATACGCAGAGCTCGGTCGACCTGATGGGCCTGATCAGCCGCGCGGTCTTCGGTGCCGCCAATGGCGATGGCTCCTCCGACGGGGCCAAGCCGGCGACTGCCAACCCCTGATCATGGCCGGCACGCGGTCGCGCCTCCTGCCGGCACTGGGCCTGGCGCTGGTCCTGCCGGTGGCCGCCTGGGCGCAGACGCCGCCCGCGACACCGTCGCCCGGCGACGCCGCCCCGCCGAGCGAGGAGATTCCGCCCGAAGCCACGGAGCCGGCACCGGCGCGGCCGGGCAGCACGGAAGTGCCGGCCCTGCCGTCGGAACAGCCGGGCAAGGTGACGGGGGTCGTGTTGCGTGGCCTGGACAAGATCACGGCGCGCACCACGGTGATCGAAGTGCCGCTCGACGGCATGGCGACTTTCGGCACGCTGACCATCCGCGTCCGCCAATGCGTCGAGGCACCGCCGGACGAGAAGCCGGAATCGGCGGCCTTCCTGGAAATCACCGATACGCCGCCGGGGCAGAGTCCGGTCGTGGCCTTTTCGGGCTGGATGTATGCGTCGAGCCCGGCGCTCTCGGCGCTCGAACACCCCGTCTATGACGTCTGGGTGATCGACTGCAAGATGGTGGCGCCCGGCAAGCCCTGAGGCAGGGCGAAAAAGTCGCCCGGCGGCCCGGACATGGCGCCCGCCAGCAGCCGGCGGTAACTCTCCCGCGGGATCTCCGTCGCCCCGAAGCGCAGCAGATGCGTGGTCACGAACTGCGTGTCGAGCAGGCGGAAGCCGCCCGCCTTCAGTCGTGCCACCAGATGCACCAGGGCGATCTTCGAGGCGTCGGTCTCGCGGCTGAACATGCTCTCGCCGAAGAAGGCGGCACCGAGCCTGACGCCATAGAGCCCGCCGACCAGGCGGTCGCCGATCCGGGTCTCGACCGAATGGGCGTGGCCGCTCTCGAACAGGGAATGGTAGAGGCCGCGGATACGGTGGCTGATCCAGGTGGTGCGGCGGCCGGGGGCCGAGGCGGCACAGCCAGCGATGACGGCGTCGAAATCCTGGTCGATGGTGACGCGGAACTGATCGCGTTTCACCACCTTGGCGAGGCTGCGCGGCACGTGAAAACGGTCGAGCGGCAGGATGCCCCGCCATTCGGGATCGACCCAGAACAGGTCCTCGTCCTTCGCGTGGTCCGCCATCGGGAAGATACCAGCGCCATAGGCACGAAGCAGGATCTCTGGGGTCAGTTCGGTCATGATTCGGGGCCCACGTTAGACCCCGGCCGCCGCCGGGAAAAGCCCGGCGGCGATCGGTGCCGGTCTATTCCCGGTCCTTCGCCGTGCGGGCGATGAACTGTTCCAGCCAATGGATGTGGTAGTCGCCGTTCACGAAGTCCGGCTCGCCCACCAGGCGCTGGTGCAGGGGGATCGTCGTCTCGATGCCGCCGATGACATATTCGTCGAGCGCCCGGCGCAGCCGCATCAGGCATTCGTTCCGGCTCTTGCCGTGGACGATCAACTTGCCGATCAGGCTGTCGTAATAGGGCGGGATGCGATAGCCCGCATAGGCGCCCGAATCGATCCGCACGCCCGGGCCGCCGGGCGGGTGATAGTCCAGGATCTGGCCGGGCGAGGGGGTGAAGGTCTCCGGATTCTCGGCGTTGATCCGGCATTCGATGGCGTGGCCCTGGAACTGGATGTCGTCCTGCGAGAAGGACAGCGGGGCGCCGGTGGCGATGCGGATCTGCTCGCGCACGATGTCGATGCCGGTGATCGCCTCGGTGATCGGATGCTCGACCTGCAGGCGCGTGTTCATCTCGATGAAGTAGAACTCGCCGTCCTCATAGAGGAATTCGACCGTGCCGACGCCGAGATAGCCGAGCTTGCGCATGGCGTCGGCGACGATATTGCCGATCTTGTTGCGTTCTTCGACGTTGAGGGCGGGCGAGGGGGCTTCCTCCAGCACCTTCTGGTGGCGGCGCTGGAGCGAACAGTCGCGCTCGCCCAGATGGACCACGTTGCCGTGCGAATCGGCGATCACCTGGATCTCGATGTGGCGCGGCTGGCCCAGGTATTTCTCGATATAGACGGCATCGTCGCCGAAGGCCGCCTTGGCTTCGCTGCGGGCGGTGGCCAGGGCGACCGCCAGTTCGTCCAGGCCGCGCGCCACTTTCATGCCGCGCCCGCCGCCGCCGGCCGCCGCCTTGATCAGGACGGGGAAGCCGATCGCCTTGGCGATCTCGACCGCCTGTTCTTCCGAGGTGACGCCGCCCTCCGAACCCGGCACCACGGGAATGCCCAGTTCCTTGGCCGTCTTCTTGGCCATGATCTTGTCGCCCATCAAGCGGATGTGCTCGGGGCGGGGGCCGATGAAGGTGATGCCGTGCTCGCCCACGATCTGGGCGAAATTGGCATTCTCGGAGAGGAAGCCGTAGCCCGGGTGGATGGCGTCGGTATTGGTGATCTCGGCCGCCGAAATCAGGGCGGGGATGTTGAGATAGGATTTGGCCGAGGGCGGCGGGCCGATGCACACGCTCTCGTCCGCGAGGCGCACGTGCATGGCGTCGGCATCTGCCGTCGAATGCACGGCGACGGTCGAAATGCCCATCTCCTTGCAGGCGCGGTGGATGCGCAGCGCGATCTCGCCACGGTTGGCGATCATCACCTTGTCGAACATGGGCGTCTCCCGTCCTTACTCGAGGACGACCAGGATCTCGCCATATTCGACCGGCTGACCGTTTTCGACCGAGACCTTGGCGACGGTACCGTCACGCGGGGCCGGGATCGGGTTCATCGTCTTCATCGCCTCGACGATCAGCAGGGTCTGGCCCTTGGTCACCCGGTCGCCCGGGCGGACGAAGGCCTGGGCGCCGGGTTCGGGCGACAGATAGGCGGTGCCGACCATGGGCGAGGTCACGGGCTGGCCGCTGGCCACCGGGACAGCAGCAGCCGGCGCCGCGACGGGGGCCGCCGCAACGGGGGCGGCGGGGGCGGCATAGGCCGCGGGCGGGCCGGCGACCACGGTCACCTGGCGGGCGACGCGGATCGAACGGCCGTTCTCGGTCACCTCGATCTCCGTCAGATCCGCTTCGGCCAACAGATCGGCCAGCTCGCGGATCAGCGTCTTGTCGAGCGACATCTTCGCCATCAAGGGAATTCTCCGGTCGTAGTGCAGCCTTCGGAAGCGTCGGCCGTCAGTTGCGCGGCAGGGACTCGTGCGAGATGAGCCCCTTCACCGCTTCCAGGGCCAAGAGATAGCCCTGAACGCCGAGGCCACATATCACGCCCCGTGCCGCCAAGGCGACATAGGAATGATGCCGGAAGGCTTCACGCTTGAAGATATTGGACAGATGGACTTCGATCGCCGGCACTTCGGCGCCGAGCAGCGCATCCATGATCGCGATCGAAGTATGGGTGAAAGCGCCGGCATTGATGACGATCCCGGCCGCCCGGCCACGGGCGGCATGGATCAGATCGATGAGTTCGCCTTCGTGATTGCTCTGGTGGAATTCGACCTCGAGACCGAAGCCCTCGCCCCAGGCTTCCACCATGGCCTTGATCCCGGCCAATGTGTCGTAGCCGTAGATATGGGGTTCACGCTGACCGAGCAGGTTGAGATTGGGTCCGTTCAGGACCAGAACGATCGGTCTCATGCCGCCCCCCGGGGCTCGTTGCCGGCCTGGCCGGTCAGGTTGAATCACCGCCAGACGCGGCCCCGGCACCTTACAGTGCACTGCGGTGACGCGCAAATGGCAGGCCCGCTGGCCCATTCAGCGGTGCCGATCGAGGACTTTCTGCACGATCTGGAACAGGGCACCGAAGTCGACCGGCTTGGAGACATAGTCGTCCATCCCGGCTTCGATATAGCGCTCGCGGTCGCCGCGCATGGCATGAGCGGTCACCGCGATGATCGGTACCGTGCCATGGGGCGGCGGCAGCTTGCGGATTTCGGCCGTGGCCTGGATGCCGTCCATTTCCGGCATACGGACATCCATCAGCACGAGGTCGTAGGTATTCTCGCGCGCCAGCGCCAGAGCCTCGGCACCGTCGTTGGCCACGGTCACGGTATGGCCGGCACTGCCCAGCCGGGCGACCATCAGCTTCTGATTATAAGGGTGGTCTTCCGCCACCAGGATCTTCAGCGACTTGTTGGCACTCGTTTCGCCCCGCGGCTGGGTGCCTTCGGCGGTCGTGGTGCCGCCGTCGCCGAATTCCGCCGGTTCGACCAGGTCGAAGGGCAGGGTGACCCAGAAGGTCGAACCACGGCCGGGCGCCGAGATGACGCCGATGTGGCCGCCCATCATTTCCGCGAGCTGGCGGCAGATGGCGAGGCCGAGGCCGGAGCCGCCATAGGTCCGCGCGGTCGCCGCGTCGGCCTGCTCGAACTTGCGGAACAGGCGGCCCTGGACGTCCTCGGCGATGCCGATGCCCGAATCCTTCACCTCGAAGCGCAGCACCACCTTGTCGCCCATCGAGGCCTCGCGCTTGACGCGGAGGGCGACGAAGCCGGACGAGGTGAATTTCATCGCATTGGAGACCAGGTTGACCAGGATCTGGCGTAGCCGGTCAGGGTCGCCGACCAGGGCGGGCAGGCCGCGCAGGTCGTTGGTGACGAAGAACTCCAGCCCCTTGCGATTGGCCTGGCTCTCCCAGATGGCGGCGATGCCGTCCAGGACCTCGTTCGGATCGAAGGGGCGGTCGTAGAGTTCGAAGCGGCCGGCCTCGATCTTGGAGAGGTCCAGGATGTTGTTCAAGAGCGTGAGCAGGGTCTCGCCCGACTTCAGCACCGCTTCGGCATAATCGCGCTGCTCGTTGGTCAGGGCGGTGTCGAGCAAGAGGCCGGTCATGCCCAGGATGCCGTTCATCGGCGTGCGCAATTCGTGGCTCATGGTGGCCAGGAATTCGGACTTGGCGCGGTTCGCCGCCTCGGCCTGTTTGGCGGTCGAGACGGCCTCCATCGCCTGAATGCGCTCGGAAATGTCGCGGATGATGCCGACGAAGACCTTCTTGCCGTTGGCGACGGCTTCGCCGACCGAGAGTTCCATCGGAAAGGTGCTGCCGTCCTTGCGCTGGCCGGTCACTTCGCGTCCGATGCCGATGATTTTGCGCACCCCGGTGCGCTGGTAATTGCCGATATAGCCGTCGTGTTCGCGCCGATAGGGCTCGGGCATCAACATGCGGACGTTCTGGCCGATCACCTCGGCCGCGTCATAGCCGAAGAGGCGCTGGCAGGCCGAATTGTAAATCTGCACCGTGCCCTGCGGATCGATGATGATGACGCCGTCGACCGCCGTTTCGATGACCGCGCGCAGGGTCGATTCGGAGGTGCGCAGGGCCTGTTCGGCCTGTTTGCGCTCGGAAATGTCGCGCACGATGCCGACATAGAGCTTGCTGCCGTCGGCCACCGCTTCGCCGACCGAGAGTTCCATCGGGAAAGTGCCGCCGTCCTTGCGCCGGCCGACCACTTCGCGGCCGATGCCGATGATCTTGCGGACGCCCGAACGGTGGTAGTTCTGGAGGTAGTCGTCGTGCTCGGAGCGGTAGGGCTCGGGCATGAGGAGGCGCAGATTCTGGCCGATCACTTCGCCCTGGGCATAGCCGAAGAGTTTTTCGCAGGCCGTGTTGAACAGTCGGATCGCCCCGCGATCGTCGATGATGACGATTCCGTCGCCGGCCGTATCGATGACCGCCTTCAGTTGTACGGCGCTGCTTTCCACTATATCCCCCGCACCCGCGAATAGGCCGGCGAGGCCCCCTGACAGCCGTCCGACGGTGAAATCTGACACGACTCGCTCACCAAATGGTTAACCCTCGCTGCGGATGGTTAACTCCAGGGCGGGGATCGCCTATATGTGGCGTCGGCCTCGAAGGGACGAGAGAAGAAGATGAACATCACGGTCAACGGCGATGCGGTCGCCCTGGCGGAACCGGCGACGGTCGCCGCGCTCATCGGCAACCTCGGTTTCGACCCGGCCAAGGTGGCCGTCGAACGCAATCTCGAGATCGTGCCCCGCTCGACCTATGCCGAGGTGAAGCTGGCCGAGGGCGACCGGATCGAGATCGTTCATTTCATCGGTGGCGGCGAGGCGGCGGTGGATGAGGATCCCCTGGTCATCGCGGGCCGCAAATTCACCTCGCGCCTGTTGGTCGGCACCGGCAAATACAAGGATTTCGACGAGACCCGCGACGCCATCCGGGCGTCGGGCGCCGAGATCGTCACCGTCGCCGTGCGCCGGGTCAACCTGGCGACGCCGGGCGCACCCATGCTGGTCGATTACCTCGACCCCAAAGTCTACACGTTCCTGCCCAATACCGCCGGCTGCTACACGGCGGACGACGCCGTGCGCACCCTTCGCCTGGCACGCGAGGCCGGCGGCTTCAACCTCGTGAAGCTCGAAGTCCTCGGCAATGTGAAGACCCTCTATCCCAACATGCCGGAGACCTTGCGTGCTGCCGAAGTCCTGGTGAAGGAGGGCTTCGACGTCATGGTCTATTGTGCGGACGATCCGATCGCGGCGAAGCGCCTCGAAGAGATCGGCTGCTGCGCCATCATGCCACTGGGCGCGCCGATCGGCTCCGGCCTCGGCATCCAGAACGCCGTCAATATCCGCCTGATCGTCGAGGAGGCCAAGGTCCCCGTGCTGGTCGATGCCGGCGTCGGCACGGCTTCCGATGCCGCCGTGGCAATGGAACTCGGCTGCGACGCGGTGCTCATGAACACCGCGATCGCCGAGGCAAAGCGGCCCGTCCTGATGGCGCGCGCCATGAAGGCGGCGGTCGAGGCCGGACGTCTCGCCTATCGCGCCGGGCGTATGCCCCGCAAACTCTATGCCGACCCGAGTTCGCCGCTCGCCGGGTTGATCTGATCCAAGGCAGGTGCCATCCCGGGTTGTTTTCGGCCTTCTACCTCTCGTCGGGGCGCGCTAGACTTCGGCGCGACAATGGTTTGTATGGCGGCGTCCGATGTCGTTTCGGGACACGATGATTCTGGCCTGGGTGATGCTGGTGCTGGCGGTCGGCGCCTTCTGGGGCGTCAACCACTTCTTCGGCCCGGACAAGCCGACCGAAGTGGCCGAGCCGCGCTACTTCGGGCAAGTGCCGCTGGACGAGGGCGGGGGCTTCTCGGAGCGGGTCTATACCCGCCTGCGCGAGCGCTGCCCGGTCATCCTGCGCAAGAATCTGGCGTCCCAGGGGATTCGCTCGCCCGAGAAGATCGCCGCCTACTGCGACTGTATGCTCGGCTTCATGGACGAGCGACTGCGCGCCAACGCGATCGCCAGCGCCGATATTGAAACGGCGGTGGAGACCGGGGAAGTCTCCTTCGCCCTGGGGCGCGAGATGCAGCGCTTCGAACAGCGCTGCCTGCATTGACGGTCAGCAGCCGGTCCAGGTCGGCTCGCGCTTGTCGATGAAGGCGCCGACGCCTTCCTGGGCGTCGCGCGCCAGCATGTTCCGTGTCATCACGGCGGCAGCATAGTCGTAGGCGGCGGCGGTGCTGCGCTCGACCTGGGCGTAGAAGGCTTCCTTGCCGATCGCGAGGGTGAGGGGGGATTTCGAGGCGATGCGCCGGGCCATAGCGGTCACCGCCGCATCGAGCTCGGCTGCCGGCACGGCATGGTTGATCAGGCCGAAACGTGTCGCCGCGGCGGCGTCGATCGCCTCGCCGGTGAGCAGCATCTCCATCGCCTGCTTGCGCCCCACGTTCCGGGTCAGCGCCACCATGGGGGTCGAGCAGAACAGGCCGATGTTCACGCCCGGCGTCGCGAAGCGGGCCGTCTCGGCGGCGATGGCGAGATCGGCGGTGGCCACCAATTGGCAGCCGGCCGCGGTCGCCATGGCGTGGACCTTGGCGATCACCGGCTGGCGGATCGACTGCAGGCGCTGCATGAGCTGGCTGCAGCGCGCGAAGATCGCGCCGAGGCCTTCCGCGTTCCGGCCGATGGCGCGCAATTCCTTCAAATCGTGACCGGCGCAGAAGGCCGGCCCCTCGGCCGCCAGGACGACGACCTTCACACTGCGATCGGCATCGACGGCGTCGAGCGCGTCGAGCAGGGCCTCCATCATCGCCATGGAGAGCGCGTTTCGGGCGGACGGCCGGTTCAGGGTGAGGCTCGCGATACCGTCCTCGTCCCGGCGCAACACCGGCGCGGTTTCCGGCAAAGCCGAAACCGCGCTTGTAGAAAGCACCTGAGCCGATTGCCGAAGCGATGATTCGGCAATCGGCTCGGGGGGCGCGCTATCCACTGCGTTCATGGCTGATCCTCCCTCCCGTTTTCCGCTTGGCGGCGCTTGCCGCATACGGCAAGGCTAGGCGGGCTCTCCCCGCCTTCGGAATTAGACGATGATCGAACTCTATACCGCCAAGACGCCGAACGGCCGCAAGGTTTCGGTGATGCTGGAAGAACTGGGCGTGCCCTACCGCGTGGTCGCCCTCGACCTCGGCAAGGGCGACCAGTTCAAGCCCGACTTCCTGGCCATGAACCCGAACAACAAGATCCCGGTGATCAAGGACCTGGACGATGGTCGCGTGGTCTTCGAATCCGGCGCCATCCTGGTCTATCTGGCCGAGAAATACGGCCGCTTCCTGGCCCCCCAGGGCAGCGCCGAACGCTCTGTCCAGCTCGAATGGCTGTTCTTCCAGATGGCCTCGATCGGCCCGATGATGGGCCAGCTCTTCCACTTCCGGAATTACCAGGGCGAGCCCCAGACCTATCCGCTCGAGCGTTTCTCGGGCGAGGTCAACCGCATCTACAAGGTGCTGGAGGGCCGGCTCGCGGCGGCGCCCTATCTGGGCGGGACGGACTATTCGATCGCCGACATGGCGGCCTACCCTTGGGTGAAGCTGGGCGGCTTCCTGGGGGTCGATGTCGAGGCGCTGCCCGGGGTTTCGGCCTGGTTGGAGCGGGTCGGCGCCCGGCCGGCGGTGCAACGCGGTATCAACGTACCGGAGTGAGCGGACTCGGCAAAATCAGGCACTTAGCTTGCGGTAATATAATACCGTTATGCTAAGTGCCTGATTTTGCTGGTACAGAAGCGCTTGATTTCCGTCTTTGTCTCTGTCTATATGCCGGCCTCCGCCGGACCTCGTCCGGCCAAACGAGGTTCCTGCAATGAAGACCTTTTCCGCAAAGCCCGCGGAAGTGACGAAGAAGTGGGTGGTGATCGACGCCGACGGCCTGATCGTCGGCCGTCTCGCCTCGATCGTCGCCAACCGCCTGCGCGGCAAGCATCTCGCCACTTTCACGCCCCATGTCGACATGGGCGACAACGTGATCGTGATCAACGCGGAGAAGGTGAAGTTCACCGGCCGCAAGCGCGAGCGCCGCGAATTCTTCTGGCACACCGGCCATCCGGGCGGCATCAAGAGCCGTACCATGGGCCAGATCCTGGACGGCAAGCACCCCGAGCGCGTGCTGATGAAGGCCGTCGAGCGCATGGTGCCGCGCGGCCCGCTCGGCCGTCAGCAGATGTCGAACCTCCGGGTCTATGCCGGTCCCACCCATCCCCATACCGGTTCCCAGCCCGAAGTCCTCGACGTCGCGGCCCTGAACCCGAAGAACAAGAGGTAAGCCATGGCCGAGAACCAGGCTCCCCGTACCCTCCAGGACCTCCGCAGCCTGACCACCGGTCAGGCCGTGGCGGCCACCACCTCGAACACCCCGGACGCCAAGAAGGCGGTCGACGCCAAGGGCCGCACCTATGCGACCGGCAAGCGCAAGAACGCGGTCGCCCGCGTCTGGGTGAAGCGGGGCACTGGCAAGGTCACGATCAACGGTCGCGACATCCAGACCTATTTCGCCCGCTCCGTGCTGCGCATGATGCTGAACCAGCCGTTCCAGGTTGCCAACCGCGTCGGCCAGTATGACGTCGAGGCGACGGTTTCCGGCGGCGGCCTTTCCGGCCAGGCCGGCGCGGTCCGCCACGGCGTTTCCAAGGCCCTGACCTATCAGGAGCCGGAACTGCGCGGCGTGCTGAAGTCCGGCGGCTTCCTGACCCGCGACAGCCGCGTGGTCGAGCGCAAGAAGTACGGCAAGGCCAAGGCCCGCCGCAGCTT
>NZ_JBAZKR010000083.1:0-17113 GCF_041650655.1 Zavarzinia sp. | reverse complement strand
TCCGCAGCTTCGCCGAAGCCTGCCGGCTCGAAGCCGGTTTCTTCGAAATGGGCTGGCGCGAGCGGAAGTCCCGCCTGCCGGCGCCGGCCGGCAAGGGGCGGGGCGGGCTGGTGGCCCGGCTGCTCGGCGTCTTCGGCCGCTGAGGTTCACGCTGCACTGCATGGCGGGCCTGCGTCTGACGGCTAGGCCGGGAGACGACCCTGTGCTATAGAGCGCGACCCTGATTCAGGTACGGCTCTTTTCGCTGCGACGGAGGATTCCATGCAGATCCGCGAAGCTCTCACCTTCGACGACGTCCTGCTGCAGCCTGCCGCGTCCAGTGTTCTGCCCGCCCAGGTCGATACCAAGACCCGCATCACTCGCTCGATCGAATTGAACGTGCCTCTGATGTCGGCGGCGATGGACACGGTGACCGAGGCCAGCATGGCGATCGCCATGGCCCAGGCCGGCGGCATCGGCATCATCCACCGCAACATGGAAATCGAGCAGCAGGCCGACCATGTCCGCCAGGTGAAGAAGTTCGAATCCGGCATGGTGGTGAACCCGGTCACCATCACCCCGGATCAGACGTTGGCCGATGCCCACGCCCTGATGCGGAAATATTCGATTTCCGGCATTCCGGTGGTCGAGCCCGGCTCGGGCAGGCTGGTCGGCATCCTGACCAACCGCGACGTCCGCTTCGCCACCAATCAGGACCTGCTCATCTCCGAACTGATGACCAAGGAAAACCTGGTCACGGTGAAGGACAATATCGACCGCAACGAGGCCAAGCGCCTGCTGCACAAGCACCGGATCGAAAAGCTGCTGGTCGTCGACGACGCCTTCCGCTGCGTCGGCCTGATCACGGTCAAGGACATCGAGAAGTCGCAGCAGCATCCCAATGCCGCCAAGGATGTCGCCGGCAGGCTCCGCGTCGGCGCCGCCACCACGGTGGGCGACGACGGCTTCGCCCGGGCGGAAGCCCTGATCGCGGCCGGCTGCGACCTGATCGTGGTCGATACCGCGCACGGCCATTCGGCCCGCGTCGTGGCCGCCGTCGACCGCATCAAGCGGCTCTCCAACGAAGCTCAGGTGGTGGCCGGCAATGTCGCCACCGCCGCCGCCGCCAAGGCCCTGATGGATGCCGGCGCGGATGCCATCAAGGTCGGCATCGGGCCCGGCTCGATCTGCACCACCCGCATGGTCGCCGGTGTCGGCGTGCCCCAGCTCACCGCGATCATGGATGTCGCCAGCGTCTGCCGCGATGCCGGCATTCCGGTGATCGCCGACGGCGGCATCAAGCTCTCGGGCGATTTCGCCAAGGCGATCGCGGCCGGCGCCTCGGTCGCCATGGTCGGCTCGCTGCTGGCCGGCACCGACGAGGCCCCGGGCGAGGTCTTCCTCTACCAGGGCCGCAGCTACAAGTCCTATCGCGGCATGGGCTCCGTTGGCGCCATGGCGCGCGGCTCGGCCGACCGTTACTTCCAGGAAGAAGTGAAGGACACGCTGAAACTGGTGCCCGAAGGCATCGAGGGCCAGGTGCCCTACAAGGGTTCGGTCCATACCGTGATCCACCAGCTCGTCGGCGGGCTTCGCGCCGCCATGGGCTATACCGGCGCCGGCACCGTGGCCGAGTTCCAGGAACGCGCCCAATTCGTCCGCATCACCAATGCGGGCCTGCGCGAGAGCCATGTCCACGACGTGACCATCACGCGCGAGAGCCCGAACTACCCCCAGGGCGGCCGCTGAGCCGACATGCAGCCCGCCGCCCGGGTCGCGGCCGCGATCGAGCTGCTGGCCGAAATCGGGGCCGGCGGCGAGGCGGCGGACCGCGTCGTCGACCGCTATTTCCGCAACCGCCGCTATGCCGGCAAGGGTGACCGGGCGGCCGTCGCCAGCCTGCTCTGGTATGCCGTCCGCCGCGGACAAAGCCTCGGCTGGCTGACCGGGGTGGGGCAGGGGATCGCGCCCCGCCTGGCCGTCTTCGCCGCCGCCGTGCTCACTGGCTTCACCGACGCCGCGACGCTGGAGCAGCTGTGCAGCGGCGAAGGTTACGCACCGGCCCCGCTAGACCCTGCGGAACGCCAGGCGCTCGACCGCCTGGCCGAGGGGCGGGAACTGCCCGCCTGGGTCGTGGGCGACTACCCGGCCGAGCTGGAACCCCTGCTGGCCCGCCGCTACGGCCCGCGCCTTGCCGAAGTGATGGTGGCCATGGGGGGCCGTGCCCCGCTCGACCTTCGCGTCAACACGCTGAAGACCACACGCGAGGCGGCGCTGGCCGAATTGCGCGCCCTCGGCCTCACGGTGGAGCCCATGGCCCACGCGCCGGCCGGCATTCGGGTCGCCGGGCGGGAGAGGCTGGGCCAGCTCGCCCCCTTCGCCGAAGGGCGGATCGAGATCCAGGACGAAGGCTCGCAACTGGTGGCGCTCGCCTGCGCCGCCGAGCCTGGGCAGGCGGTGGCCGACTTCTGCGCCGGGGCCGGCGGCAAGACCCTGGCGCTCGCCGCCGCCATGGGGGCCAAGGGCCGGCTGGCCGCCCTCGATGTCGAGAAGCGCCGGCTCGGCCGCATGGCGCCGCGGCTCGAACGGGCGGGCATCCAGAATTTCGTCGAACAGGCGGAAATCTCGGCCGACTTCCTGGCGGCGGAAGCGGGCAGGTTCGACTGCGTGCTGGTCGATGCGCCTTGCAGCCTGTCGGGCACCTGGCGCCGCGCGCCGGCCCAGCGCTGGACGACGACGCCGGCCCGGGTCGCCGAACTGGCCGCGCTCCAGGCCCGTATCCTCGACCAGGCGGCCGGCCTGGTGAAGCCGGGCGGCCGTCTCGTCTATGCTACCTGCTCCGTCTTTGTCGAAGAGGACGAGGATGTGGTGCAGGGCTTCCTGGCGCGCCGGGCGGATTTCGCGCCGGTCGACCACGGCGTGCTCCTGCCCGGTATTCCCGGCGGCCCGCTCGGCATCGCCCTCGATCCGGCGGCACAGGGCACCGACGGTTTCTTCCTCTCGGTCCTTCGCCGCGCCGCTTGAGCGGTGACGATGGTCACGCGGGCGGCCATCGGCGGTGGCCGGCGCCCCGCTTTCGCGGCATAAAGGGATGCGGCCACGTGGCGTGGCTGCCTTGGATGAGGGGGGAATCACCATGCGCCTGAAACCTGTTGTCGCGGCTGCCCTGCTGGCCGCGGCGGTCGCCGCTTGGAATCATCCGGCCTGGGCCTTCGGGGGCGGCTCGTCGACCTCGGAAGAATTCGAGGCCGGCCAGAAGGCCGTCGACGCCAAGGATTACGAGAGTGCGGTCAAGCATCTGACCGCCGCCGTCGCCGAGGATTCCGAGAATGCCGATGCCGAGAACCTGCTCGGCTTCGCGCACCGCAAGCTCGGCCATCACGACGAGGCGCAGAAACACTATTGGAAGGCGCTGAAGCTCGACCCCGATCACAAGGGCGCCCATGAATATCTGGGCGAGGCCTATCTCGAGCTGAAGAACCTGGGCAAGGCCGAGGGCCAACTCGCCGAATTGAAGCGCCTGTGCCCGTCCGGCTGCACCGAACTGGCCACGCTGCAATCGGCCATCGACGCCTATAAGAAGGCAAATCCGGGTAGTTGACCACTGCATTCGCGATGGGGGCGGGGGCGGAAAATGCCGTTTACTCGGACGGGCCTTATCAGTAGCGTCCGGCCATGTCAGACGCCGCCCTTCCCCCCATCCATTCCGCCACCGACACCATCCTGATCGTCGACTTCGGCTCGCAGGTGACACAGCTCATCGCCCGCCGCGTCCGCGAAGCCGGGGTCTACTGCGAGATCGTCCCCTTCGCCAAGGCGAAGGAAGGCTTCGACCGCCTGAACCCCAAGGCCGTGATCCTGTCCGGCAGCCCCGCCTCGGTGACCGAGGAGAACGGGCCGCGCGCGCCGGAAGAGATCCTGAACGCGGGCCGGCCGATCTTCGGCATCTGCTACGGCGAACAGGTGATCTGCCACCAGATGGGCGGCAAGGTCGAACCCGGCCACGACCGCGAATTCGGCCGTGCCCAGCTCGACGTGACCGACGACTGCCGCCTGTTCCACGGCCTCTGGGCCATTGGCGACGCGCCCCAGGTGTGGATGAGCCACGGTGACCGCGTGACCGCGATCCCGCCCGGCTTCCGCGTCGTCGCCACCTCGCCGGGTGCTCCCTTCGCCGCGATCGCCAACGACGAGAAGCGGATCTATGCCGTGCAGTTCCACCCCGAGGTGGTGCATACGCCGGACGGCGCCAAGCTGATCTCCCGCTTCGTCCATGAAGTCGCCGGCTGCAAGGCCGATTGGACCATGCATGCCTTCCGCGAGGCGGAAATCGCCCGGATCCGCGCCCAGGTCGGCAGCGGAAGGGTGATCTGCGGCCTGTCCGGCGGGGTCGACAGTTCGGTGGTCGCCGTGCTCCTGCACGAGGCGATCGGCGACCAGCTCACCTGCGTCTTCGTCGACACCGGCCTGATGCGCGCCGGCGAGGCGGAGGAAGTGGTGACGCTGTTCCGCGACCACTACAACATCCGCCTGATCCATTCCGATGCCGAGGACCTGTTCCTCGACAAGCTGGCCGGCGTCACCGACCCCGAGCAGAAGCGCAAGATCATCGGCGCCACCTTCATCGACGTCTTCGAGAAGGAAGCCAAGGCGATCGGCGGCGCCGATTTCCTGGCCCAGGGCACGCTCTACCCCGACGTGATCGAAAGCGTCTCCTTCTCCGGCGGGCCGAGTGTCACCATCAAGTCGCACCACAATGTCGGCGGCCTGCCGGCGCGGATGCGCATGAAGCTGGTCGAACCCCTGCGCGAACTCTTCAAGGACGAGGTCCGCGCCCTCGGCCGCGAACTCGGCCTGCCCGAAGCCTTCGTCGGCCGCCACCCGTTCCCGGGCCCCGGCCTCGCCATCCGCATGCCCGGCGACATCACCAAGGACAAGCTCGAGATCCTGCGCAAGGCCGACAAGATCTATCTCGAAGAGATCCGCAAGGCCGGCCTCTACGACGAGATCTGGCAGGCCTTCGCCGTGCTGCTCCCCGTCCGCACGGTCGGCGTGATGGGCGACGGCCGCACCTACGACCAGGTCTGCGGCCTCCGTGCGGTGACCTCGGTCGACGGCATGACGGCCGACAGCTACCCCTTCGAACACGCCTTCCTCAGCCGCGTCGCGACCCGCATCATCAACGAAGTCAAAGGCATCAACCGCGTCGTCTACGACATCACCTCGAAGCCGCCGGGGACCATCGAGTGGGAGTGAGGGGACCAGGGCATCCTGGTGTCGGCCGCACCGTGCTGACGGCAGCCGCCTGACCGAGCGCTGTGGGAAAGGCGTCATCCGGTGCGCAAGCTCACGCTGGACTTGGAGGGCGGCGGTTCGGCGGATTCACCGCCGGCGATTTTCGAAGTCGGCATGATGTCGACGGGTGTGGCTCGAATTGCATTGCGGGTTCCCGACGATCATTCCGATCTCTTCGGCCGGCTTGCAAACTTGTTTCCGCCCCCGTTTTACGTCCTCTACGTTCTTCATACGCCGAGGGGTGAGGGAGAGGCGGGCAGATATCAGAGCCGCGAATTGTCGAAGAGTGAACTGAACGATCTTCTGAATCGATATGCGTCCTTTTTTGCCAGCGACGGTCGGCATGATTTGTGGGTGCACTCTCCCAGGTCTGGCCACACCTTGATCTGGGATCGGCACAATTTTCTGTTTGTCGAAGGTGAGCCGCTGGATAGCGTCAGGCGCGTGCTCGTCGATCTGGGTTTTCATGAGGGCCGGATCGAGCCGCTGGGCGTCCATGTCCACCAGTATCGGGCCGAGTTCGACGACGATGCGGCAAGCCTGTTGAGTGAATTCGATTGGCGTCGAACGCCTCTTCGTCCGGAAGACGAGCAATAGCGAACGTTGTAGCCCTAGCGAGATGTTAACTCATCTCGCTATGCTGAAAGCAAATGAGTGAGATCCTGCGCAAGGCAGACATCTCTATAGCCAATCAGGCAGGACTTCGCTGCCGGCTGTTCACCCGGCGCACTGTCGGTGATGGTCTCCCGGTTTCATGTCCGGGCTGAATGAGAGCTTCCGGCCTTGATGTCCCCCCGTATTTTTCCTCCGTTGTGAGTGAGAGTTTTGCGGCGCTGTGACGACCCCTGAGGAAGGAGCGAGCTGTGAAGACGAGCAGGTTTGCCGAGGAACAGATTGCTTACGCGCTTAAGCAAGCGGACCCCGTCAACTTCGTAACATGTTTGCGTTGAGAAAAAGGCCCGGATCAGAATTTGTCGAGTTGCCGTGTGCGCTCGTTGCGGTCGTCGGGAGCGCCCGCCAAGCGGTTCATCGACGAAGGGGCCTTCGTCTACCTCTTCGGGCGGCGGCAGGAAGCACTCGACGCCGCCGTGGCCGAGGTGGGGCCCCAGGCACGGGCGGTCAGCGGCTCGGTCACCGATCCGGCCGACCTCGACCGGCTGTATGAGACGGTGAAAGCGGAACGGGGCAGGCTCGACATTCTGTTCGCCAATGCCGGCACCGGGTCTTTCGCCGCGCTCGGCGAGATCACGCCGGAGCACTATGACCAGACCTTCGACGTCAATGTGAAGGGGCTGGTCTTCACGGTGCAGAAGGCCCTGCCGCTGATGACGGAGGGCGGCTCGATCATCCTGACCGGCTCGACCACGGGCGTGATGGGGACGCCGAAGTTCAGCATCTACAGCGCCACCAAGGCGGCCGTCCGCAACCTTGCGCGCAGTTGGGCGCTGGACCTCCGTGGCACCGGCATCCGCGTCAACGTTCTGTCGCCAGGGCCGATCAAGACCGAGCTGGCGCTCGATGTCCTGGGCGAGGAGGGGATGGACGCGATCGGTGCCACGACGGTGCTCGGCCGCACCGGCGATCCGTCGGAGACGGCGGCGGTGGCCGCATTCCTGGCGTCTTCTGACAGCAGCTTCATGACCGGCGGCGAAATATTCGCCGATGGCGGCCTGGCGCAGGTCTGACGCGACGGCCCGAGGCCCCGCCGACTATCGGTTGCCGGGCCCGCCTCTTCAGGCGGGCCCGGTGCTCGGGCCGGTATCGCCGCGAGCGCGACCTCGGGTATCCGTCCGATCGCCCGTTCTGGCCTCTCCTTTCGCCGATACTCTAGGCGAGCCGTGCCGCCTCGATCAGGGCCAGCGCCGCGATGGCCGCGGTCTCGGCGCGCAGGATGCGGCGGCCGAGTCCGGCCGGGCGGACGAAGGGCAGGCGGCGGAGGAGGTCGCGCTCGCCCTGGTCGAAGCCGCCTTCGGGGCCGATCAGCACGCCGGCCGGCGCCTCGCCGATGCCGCTTGCGGCGGCCAGCAGGTGGGGCGCATCGCCCGCCTCGTCGCAGAAGAACAGGGGGATCGCGGCATCCCAATCGCCCAGCACCTGGTCGAGCCTCCGGATCGGCGCGATCTCGGGGATCGCCAGGCGGCCGCATTGTTCCGCCGCCTCGATCGCATTGGCGCGCATGCGGGCCGGGTTGGCCTTGTCGATCACGGTCCGCCGCGTCACCGCCGGAACCAGGCGGGTGGCACCCAGCTCGGTCGCTTTCTCGGCGACGAATTCGACCTTGGCGCCGCGGATCGGGGCGAAGACAAGGACGGTCTCCGCCTCCGCCGGCTGGGCCGCCAGACGTTCGGACGGCACCAGGGCGGCGCCCTTCTTGCCGATCCGGGCAAGCGCCGCCCGCCATTCGCCGTCGCGCCCGTTGAAGGCGCAGACTTCGCCGCCGTTGTCGAGCCGCAACACGTTGAGGAGATAATGGGCCTGTCCCTCGGCCAGGGGCACGCCGCCGCCCGGGCCGAGGTCGGCGTCGAGGAACAGGCGGTGGCGGGGACGGTCGCGCATGACGAGAATGGCTCCTTGAGACGGATCGCCTTTGGGGGTAGCACAGCGAGATGACCATGCCCACCGCGCCCTTGGCCACCCCCGAATTGAAGCCCGCGGATGCCGTGCCCGGCTCCTGGGTCGACCGTATGCCGGCAGCGCTCCGCCCGGCGCTCCGCCTCGCCCGGGCCGACCGGCCGATCGGCATCTGGCTGCTGCTGCTGCCCTGCTGGTGGTCGACGGCGCTGGCGGCGCCCGCAGGCGGGCTGCCGGATTGGCGCCTCCTGCTGCTCTTCCTGGTCGGCGCATCGGTGATGCGCGGCGCCGGCTGCACCATCAACGACATTGCCGATCGCGACATCGACGCCCAGGTGGCGCGGACGCGGGGCCGGCCGCTGCCGTCGGGCGCCATCGGGCTCAAGGGCGCCTTCCTGGTCCTCGGGCTTCAGCTCCTGATCGGCCTCGCCGTGCTGCTGTCGCTGAACAGCTACACGATCTGGCTCGGCTTCGGTGCCATGGTGCCGGTGGTGATCTATCCCTTCATGAAGCGGATCACCTATTGGCCGCAAGCGGTGCTGGGTATCGCCTTCAACTGGGGTGCCCTGGTCGGCTGGAGTGCGGTGCGCGGTTCGCTCGACCTGGCGCCTTTGCTGCTCTATGTCGCCGGCATCGCCTGGACGCTGGGCTACGACACGATCTATGCCCATCAGGACAAGGACGACGACGCCATCGTCGGCGTGAAATCGACCGCGCTGCGTTTGGGTGCGAAGACCCGGCCCTTCCTGTGGCTGGTCTATACGGTGACCATCGCCCTGATCGGCGCCGCGGGCGCGCTGGTCGGCCTGGCCTGGCCGTTCTGGCTCGGCCTGGCGCTGGCGGCCGCGCATTTCGCCTGGCAGGCGGCGAGCACCGATTTCGACGACAGCCCGATGTGCCTCGCCCGCTTCAAGTCGAATGCGCGCGTCGGCCTGCTCATTTTCGTCGCCATCGCCGCCGGCCAATGGGCGGCCTGAGGAGAAGCCCATGGCCAAGGCCACCGTCGTCAGCGAACAGGGCCTGGCCCAGGCCATCACCACCCGCCAGCACCATCTGACGGCCGACGAACCGGCGGACAACGGCGGCACCGACACCGGGCCGGCGCCTTACGAACTGCTGCTCGCCTCCCTCGGCGCCTGTTCTTCGGCGACGCTGCGGCTCTATGGCGACCGCAAGGGCTGGGCCCTCGGCCGGATCGAGGTCCGCCTCAGCTTCTTCCGCGATGGCGAAGGCACCGAATCGATCCGCCGCACGGTGCGCCTGGGCGGCCCGCTCGACGCCGAGCAGCGCGCCCGCCTGGCCGAGATCATCGAAAAGACCCCGGTCACCAAGACCCTTAAACGCTCCCTGGCGATCGCCACGACATTCGAGGATTGAGCGCCGCCGTCGCGGCTAGGGCCCCACATTTCCGGGCGTCATGGACGGGCGCAGTCCCGGCCATCCACGCGGCCAGGCAGCCTCTTGGGCGGGCGACCGTGGCTCGTCCCTACGTGGATGCCCGGGACGAGCCCGGGCATGACGATCGCGAGTGGTGCCGGGGTGCCTTGAAACAATCCGATTTCCTGAACCGGACAGCGGTGGGGCGAGCCTGGGCATGACGACTTGGTAACTGGTCGGAAGGGCGCTCAGAGATCGGCCCGGCCGAGCACCTTCTGCAGGATCTCGACCATGCGGGCGAGATCGTCTTCGCCGACCACCAGGGCGGGAGCGAAGATCAGGGCGTCGCCCGTCGCCTTCAGGTGCAGGCCGGCGTCGAACAGCAGGCGCTGCACGGTGCTGCCCTTGGCCCCCGGCGTGGCGCCCGGTTTGAGCTGGATGCCCGCCATCATGCCGTAACCGCGGAGGTCCACCACCTGGGGCAGATTGCGCAGGCCGAAGACGAGGTCGAGGAATTGGGGCGACAGCGTCTTGGCCCGGGCGAACAGGCCTTCCTTCTCGTAGATGTCGAGCGCCGCGATGCCGGCGGCGCAGGCGACCGGATGGGCTGAATAGGTATAGCCGTGGAAGAGTTCGGGCCGGTCGCCCTCGGCGGCGTCGATCACCGCCTGCTGGATCCCGCTCTTCACCGCGACCGCGGACATGGGAATGACACCGTTGGTCAGCGCCTTGGCCATGGTGATCAGGTCCGGCTGCACCGCGAATTCCTGCGCCGCGAAGGCTGAACCTGTCCGCCCGAAGCCGGTGATCACTTCGTCGAAGACCAGCAGGATGCCGTATTTGTCGCAAGTGGCGCGCAGCTTTTCGAGATAGCCGACGGGCGGCACCACGACGCCGATCGAGCCCGCGATCGGCTCGACGAAGACGGCGGCGATGGTCTCCGGCCCATAGAGCTTGCACAATTCCTCGAGGTCGTCGGCCCGCTCGGCCCCGGTCTCCGGCTGGCCGCGGGAGAAGCGCTGCTCCTCGGTCCAGGTCTGGCGCATGTGCACGGCGTCGAAGGTGACGGCGCCGAAATCGCGCCGGTTGTTGGCCATGCCGGCGAGCGAGGTGCCGCCCAGGTTGACGCCGTGATAGGCCCAGTTGCGCGAGACGAAGCGGGTGCGCTGGCTCTGCCCCGTCGCCCGGTGGTAGGCGAGGCAGATCTTGACCGCGGAATCGACCGCTTCGGAACCCGAATTGCCGAAGAAGATGCGGTCGATCCCTTTGGGCAGAATACCCGCCAGCTTCTCCGCGAATTCGAAGGAGATAGGCGCGGCGCGCTGGAAATGGGGCGTGAAGTCCAGCGTCATGATCTGCTTGTGCACGGCGTCGGCGATCTCGGGCCGGGCGTGGCCGGCGGCGCAGCAGAACAGGCCGGCGGCACCGTCCAGGATCTCCTGCCCGTCCGGCGTCCAGTAGCGGACGCCCTCGGCCCGGGCGAAGATCTGCGGCTCCTGCCGGAACAGCCGGTTGTTGGTGAAGGGCATCCAGTGATGGTCCATCTTCGGCAGGGGCGCATTCATGTTCGGCATTCCGTTTTCGGGTCTCTTCGGTGCACATTCAGCCCGACGGCTGCCGAAGTTTAGATCCACGACACCTGAATTCGGTGGTCCACAGCCCTTCCTGGCACCATTATGCCCCGATTGGAGACCCGCCCATGAGCAAGACCGTCCTCATCACCGGCGCCACCGCCGGCTTCGGCGCCGCCTCGGCGCGGCGCTTCGCCAAGGCGGGCTGGAAGGTGATCGGCACCGGGCGCCGGGCGGAACGGCTGAAGGAGTTGCAGGACGAGCTGGGCGCCGACATGTTCCATGCCGCCGCCTTCGACATGCGGGACGAGGCGGCGCTGAAGGCGGCGATCGACGCCCTGCCGGCCGGCTTCGCCACCATCGACTGCCTGGTGAACAACGCCGGCCTCGCCCTCGGCACGGCACCGGCGCAGAACTGCTCGCTCGACGAATGGAAGACGATGATCGACACCAATGTGACCGGTCTCGTCACCATCACCCGCTTCCTGCTGGGCAAGCTGATCGAGAGCAAGGGCTCGGTGATCAATCTCTCCTCGGTCGCGGCGCATTGGCCCTATCCGGGCGGTAACGTCTACGGCGGCACCAAGGCCTTCGTCCGCCAGTTCTCCTATGGCCTGCGCTGCGACCTGGCGGGGACCGGCGTGCGCGTCACCTCGATCGAGCCCGGCATGTGCGAGAGCGAATTCACCCTGGTGCGCACCGGCGGCAACCAGGAGGCCTACGACAAGCTCTATGGCGGCGCCCATGCCCTGCAGCCGGAAGACATCGCCGAGACGATCTTCCATGTCGCCACCCTGCCGTCGCATATGAACATCAATTCGATCGAACTGATGCCGGTCAGTCAGAGCTGGTCGCCCTTCGCGGTCTACCGCCAGTCGTAACAAGGGCTTACACTCTCCCGGATGATTCCAGGAGAGGCTGGCCATGGCTGACGGCGAGGACGACGAATTCGCAACCGGGTCCGGGGCGCCCGCGGTCGTCGCGCGGACCCTCGAACAGGCGCTGGGGGTGCAGATCCGCCACCTGCGCCGCCAGCTCGACCTGACGGTGGCCCATCTGGCCACCGCCGCCGGCATTTCGACCGGCATGCTCTCGAAGATCGAGAACGGCCAGATCTCGCCCTCGCTCAACACGATCCAGGCGCTGGCCGGCGCCCTCAACGTGCCGATCACGGCACTTTTCGCCTCCTTCGACGAGAAGCGCGACTGCTCCTATGTCAAAGCCGGGCAGGGCGTGGTGATCGATCGGCGCGGCACCAAGGTCGGCCACCAGTATCAATTGCTCGGCCATGCGCTCGGCGGCGACATCGTCTGCGAGCCCTATCTGATCACGCTCCGGGAAGAGGCGGCGCCCTATACCGCCTTCCAGCACGGCGGCGCCGAATTCATCTACATGCTCTCGGGCGAGATCCAATATCGCCACGCCGACCGCACCTATGATCTCAAGGCCGGCGACGCCCTGCTGTTCGACAGCGGCGCCGCCCACGGCCCCGAACGCCTGACCAGCCTGCCTGCCACCTATCTCTCGATCATCGTCTACCCGAGGGAGCGGGAGTAGGGCGGCTTGCCCTCGGCCCCGGTGGCGCCTATATTTCCGGATATATGACCGGAGAGATGCCGTGACAGAGAATGCACAGCAGAAGGCCGTCAGCGCCTATCGCGCCCGCCAGGGCGAGCGCGGACTCGTCCGTGTCGAGGTGACGGTGCCGGAAGCGGACCGTGCGGTAATCCGCGGCCTCGCCCGGCGTCTGGTCGAGGGTGGCGAGGCTGCGGCCGAACTGCGCACTGCGGCTGGGGAGGAGGGCAAGACCGGTAGCATCCTGGCGGCACTCCGCCGGTCGCCCCTGGTCGGTGCAGACCTCGACCTGACCCGGCCGCGGGGCGAAGGCCGCGCGATCGAGCTGTGACGCACTACCTGCTCGACACGAATATCATCAGCGAAACGGTCAGACCGCTGCCTTCGGCGGCGCTTCTGGACTGGCTCGGCCGCCAAGCGGACACCGATCTCTTTATCGCCGCGTTGACCGTCGCCGAAATCCGCCGAGGCATATTGGACCTGCCGGCGGGGGCGAAGCGCAGCGCGCTCGACGCTTGGTTCGACGGGCCGGAGGGACCAGCCGCACTCTTCGCCGGCCGAATCCTGTCCTTCGATCTGCGCGGAGCCTCGGCCTGGGCACAGTTGATGGCGGACGGCAAGGCGATCGGCCGGCCGCGCAGCGCATTCGACATGATCATCGCGGCGACTGCGATAACCAACGGCTGCGTCGTGGTGAGCGCGAACGAGCGCGATTTCGATTGTGTGCCGACGATCAATCCACTGCGTGCATAGGCCTCTGCGTTTTCTTAACAGGAAAACTTTCTTCCTGACCGTTGACGCCCCGCCAGCGGAGCGCTAGAAACGTCCCATCGAATTTTCCAAGGGGCGGGCGCATGTGCGGCATCGTCGGATTGTTTCTCAAGGATAAGGCGCTGGAGCCGCAGCTCGGGCGCCTGCTCGCGGGCATGCTCGAAGTGATGAGCGACCGCGGGCCGGACAGCGCCGGTTTCGCCGTCTATGGCGACGGGCGGGAAGGCTATGTGAAGCTCTCGCTCCGCATGCCGGCGGGCTTCGATTTCGACGTGGTCGAGGCGGGCCTGCGCGGCCTGGTCGGGGCCGAGGTCGACCTCGTGGTGCGCGACAGCCATGTGATCGCCGAGATCCCGGCCGCCAAGGAGGCGCTGGTGCGCGCCCTGATCGCCGAAAAGCACCCGGAGATCACCGTGGTGGGCTCCGGCGCGCGCATGGAAATCTACAAGGAAGTCGGCCTGCCGGCCACGGTGGCGGCCCGTTTCGGCCTCGCCCAGATGCGCGGCAGCCACGGCATCGGTCACACCCGCATGGCGACCGAGAGTGCGGTGACCACCAACGGCGCCCATCCCTTCTCGACCGGGCCGGACCAGTGCCTGGTGCACAACGGCTCGCTCTCCAACCACAATGCCGTGCGGCGCGGCCTGATCCGTGACGGCATCCGTTTCGAGACCGAGAACGACAGCGAGGTCGCGGCCGGTTACCTGACCCACGAGCTGGCCAAGGGCGCGCCGCTCTCGGAGGCACTGCACTCCGCCCTCGACGCGCTGGACGGTTTCTACACCTTCGTGGTCGGCACAGAGAGCGGCTTCGGCGTGCTGCGCGACCCGATCGCCTGCAAGCCCGCCGTGATGGCCGAGACCGATGCCTATGTCGCCTTCGGCTCCGAATATCGCGCACTCGCCGGCCTGCCGGGGATCGAGACGGCACGGGTGTTCGAGCCCGAACCGGCCACCGTCTATTTCTGGGAGCGCGCGGCATGAGCGAGCATATCGTCGACTTGGCCAGCGCCACGGTGCGCGAGCTGAACGCCGCCCTGCACGCCAAGCCCGAACACGGCCATTGGCGGGTGCTGAACCCGGCCGGGCGCCATGCCATCGCCGCCGGCCTGGATGCCCCGGTCACGGTCGGGATCGAAGGCCATGTCGGCTATTACTGCGCCGGCATGAACAAGCATGCTTCCGTCACCGTGCGCGGCAATGCCGGTGTGGGGCTTGCCGAGAACATGATGTCCGGCCGCGTCCATGTCACCGGCGACGCCAGCCAGGCGGCCGGCGCCACCGCCCAGGGCGGGCTTCTGGTGATCGACGGCAATGCCTCGGCGCGCTGTGGCATCTCGCTCAAGGGCGCCGATATCGTGGTCAAGGGCAACATCGGCCATATGTCGGCCTTCATGGCCCAGGCGGGCACGCTCACCGTGCTCGGCGATGCCGGCGAATCGCTGGGCGATTCGATCTACGAGGCGCGGCTCTTCGTCCGCGGCAGCGTGAAGAGCCTGGGCGCCGACTGCATCGAGAAAGAGATGCGGGACGAGCACAAGGCCCAGCTCTTCGGCCTGCTCGAAGCCGCCGGCCTGGCCGGCCAGGTCGACCCGGGCGACTTCAAGCGTTACGGCTCGGCCCGCACGCTCTACCACTTCCATGTCGATAATATCGGCGCCTATTGAGGGTCGTGACATGAGCAATTTCCTGCCCCCCCATACGGCGCCCCGCAAGTCTTCGACCTTCGACGACTATACGCTGTCGGAAATCAGGCGTGCCGCCGCGACCGGCCTCTACGACATCCGCGGTGGCGGCGCGAAGCGGAAGGTGCCGCATCTCGACGACCTGCTGTTCCTCGGCGCCTCGATCAGCCGCTATCCGCTCGAAGGCTACCGCGAGAAATGCGGCACCAATGTCGTGCTCGGCAGCCGCTTCGCCAAAAAGCCGATCGAGATCAAGATCCCGGTCACCATCGCGGGGATGAGCTTCGGCTCGCTCTCGGCCGAGGCGAAGGAATCGCTCGGCCGCGGCGCCTCCGCCATGGGGACCTCGACCACTACGGGCGACGGCGGCATGACGCCGGAGGAACGGGGCCATTCCTCGATCCTGGTCTATCAATATCTGCCGTCGCGCTACGGCATGAATCCCGACGATCTCCGCCGCGCCGATGCGATCGAAGTGGTGATCGGGCAGGGGGCGAAGCCGGGCGGCGGCGGCATGCTGCTGGGCCAGAAGATCTCGAAGCGGGTCGCCGAGATGCGCTGCCTGCCCGAAGGCATCGACCAGCGTTCCGCCTGCCGCCATCCGGACTGGACCGGGCCGGACGATCTCGAAATTAAGATCGAGGAATTGCGCGAGATCACCGACTGGGAAAAGCCGATCTATGTGAAGGTCGGCGCGGCCAGGCCCTATTACGACACCGCGCTGGCGGTCAAATCCGGGGCCGACGTCATCGTGCTCGACGGCATGCAGGGCGGCACGGCGGCGACCCAGGAAGTCTTCATCGAGCATGTCGGCCTGCCGCTGCTCTCGGCCATCCGGCCGGCGGTGCAGGCCTTGCAGGACCTCGGGATGCATCGGAAGGTGCAGCTCATCGTTTCCGGCGGCATCCGCAACGGCGCCGATGTCGCGAAATGCCTGGCGCTCGGGGCCGATGCGGTCTCGATCGGCACGGCGGCGCTGGCGGCGCTGGGCGACAACGACCCGCTGCACGAAGGCGAATACAATGCCCTCGGCACCACGGCGGGTGCCTATGACGATTGGCACGAAGGCCGCGACCCCGCCGGCATCACGACGCAGGACCCGGCCCTGTCGAAGCGGCTCGATCCGGTGATGGCCGGGCGCCGGCTGGCCAATTACCTGGCCGTGCTGACGCTGGAGGCGCAGACGATCGCGCGCGCCTGCGGCAAGAGCCATGTGCATAATCTGGAGCCCGAGGACCTGGTCGCCCTCACGGTGGAGGCGGCCGCCATGGCGCGCGTGCCGCTGGCGGGCACCGACTGGATTCCCGGCCGCGGCGGCTATTGATCAGAAGAGGGGCGAGAGATGGCGATCGATCTGGCAAAGGCGGCCAAGGACAAGGGCATCAAATATTTCCTGATCTCCTATACCGATCTGTTCGGCGTGCAGCGGGCCAAGCTGGTGCCGGCCGCCGCGATCGGCGCCATGGCGAAATCGGGGGCCGGTTTCGCCGGCTTCGCCACCTGGCTGGACATGACGCCGGCCGATAGCGACCTCTTCGCCGTGCCGGATGCGTCGAGCCTGATCCAGCTGCCCTGGAAGCCGGAGGTGGGCTGGGTCGCCGCCGACCTCTGGATGGACGGCAAGCTGGTGGAACAGGCGCCGCGCCAGGTCCTGAAGAATGCGATGGCCGCCGCTGCCGCCAAGGGCTACGAGCTGAAGACCGGCGTCGAATGCGAATATTTCCTGCTGACCCCGGACGGCGGCGCCATCTCGGACAAGGCGGATACCGCGGCCAAGCCCTGCTATGACCAGCTCATCCTGATGCGGCGCTATGACGTCATCACGGAAATCTGCGACGCCATGCTGGCGCTCGGCTGGAAGCCCTATCAGAACGACCACGAGGACGCCAACGGCCAGTTCGAGATGAACTGGGAATACGACAACGCCCTGATCACCGCCGACCGCCATGCCTTCTTCAAGTATATGGTGAAGTCGATCGCGGAAAAGCACGGGCTGCGCGCCACCTTCATGCCCAAGCCCTTCATGAACCTGACCGGCAGCGGCTGCCACATGCATGTCTCGCTGTGGAACGGCTCGACCAATCTGTTCGAGGATCCGGCGGGCGAACTGGGTCTCTCCAGCCTCGCCTATCACTTCATCGGCGGCGTGATGGCGGAGGCCCGGGCGCTCTGTGCCATCACCAATCCCTCGGTCAATTCCTACAAGCGGATCAATGCGCCGGTGACGCTCTCCGGCGCCACCTGGTCGCCCAATACGGTGACCTATACCGGCAACAACCGGACCCACATG
>NZ_JBAZKR010000082.1:0-17557 GCF_041650655.1 Zavarzinia sp. | reverse complement strand
GGATGGCGACCTTGTCGGCCCTGGTCTCGAGGTGGCGGTCGAGGCAGTTGGCGGCGACATTGAGCACGCCGTCGTGGAACCAGCGGATGTGCACGTTACCGGGGCCGAAGGAGACGTCCTTCACCGCGCCGGCCGAATAGGGCTTGATCCAGGAAAGCCGCTTGCCCGCCTCGCCCCAGAAGCCTACCGGGTCTTCCACCGACCGGCGGTAACCCGAAGCGTAACCCGCGGCATCGACATGCGCCTTCGCCGCGAAACCGGCCGGAACCGGATAGAGGGGATCATGGGCGGCATCGGGCTTGGGCGTGGCGGTCATCGGGCGTCTCCAATTTCGTATGGGGAGAGGGTGGCGGCCGGGCCGCCACCCTCGCGTCGTCGATCAGTCGATGATCGTGTTGTCCTTGGTTTCGCGGACGAAGAGCATGCCGATCACGAAGGTGCCGGCAGCGATGATGATCGGGTACCAGAGGCCGTCGTAGATATTGCCGGTGGCCGCCACGATGGCGAAGGCGGTGGTCGGCAGGAAGCCGCCGAACCAGCCGTTGCCGATGTGATAGGGCAGCGACATCGAGGTGTAGCGGATGCGGGTCGGGAAGAGTTCCACCAGCATGGCCGCGATCGGGCCGTAGACCATGGTGACATAGACCACCAGGACGAAGAGCAGGACCAGCAGCATCACATGATTGATGCCTGCGGGATCCGCCTTGAGCGGGTAGCCGGCGTCGGACAGCGCCTTGGTCAGCGCCGCGTCGAAGGCCGCGGCCTTCTCCTTGGCGTCGGGCGCGGTGCCGTCATAGCCGTCGATGGTCAGGCCGCCGATCTTCACGACCGCCGAGGTGCCTTCCGGCGCCACTTCGTTCGAGTAGGGCGTGCCGCGCTTCACCAGGGCGCTCTTCACCACGTCGCAGGGGGTGACGAACTTCGAGGTGCCGACCGGGTTGAACTGGAAGGTGCACTTGTTGGGATCGGCCACGACCACGACCGGCGAGGCGGCCTGGGCCTGTTCGAGCGCCGGATTGGCGTAGTGGGTGATCGCCTTGAAGATCGGGAAATAGGTCAAGGCGGCGATCAGGCAGCCGGCCATGATGATCGGCTTGCGGCCGATCCGGTCGGACAGCGAGCCGAAGATGACGAAGAAGGGCGTGCCGATCAGCAGCGAGCCGGCGATCAGCAGGTTCGCGGTCTGGGCGTCGACCTTCAGGGTCTGGGTCAGGAAGAACAGGGCGTAGAACTGGCCGGTGTACCAGACCACGGCCTGGCCGGCGGTCAGGCCGAACAGGGCGATCAGGACGATCTTCAGGTTGCCCCAGCGGGCGAAGCTTTCGGTCAGCGGCGCCTTCGAGCGGGTGCCCTCTTCCTTCATCTTCTGGAACAGCGGCGATTCATTCAGCTGCAGACGGATCCAGACGGAAACCCCGAGCAGGATGATCGAGACCAGGAAGGGAATGCGCCAGCCCCAGCTCTCGAAGTCCTCGGGCGACATCGACAGGCGCACGCCCATGATGACGAGGAGCGAGAGGAACAGGCCGATGGTCGCCGTGGTCTGGATCCAGGAGGTGAACTTGCCGCGCTTGTTGGGCGGGGCATGTTCCGCGACATAGGTCGCGGCACCGCCGTATTCACCGCCGAGCGCGAGGCCCTGGAGCAGGCGGAGGGAGATCAGGATGATCGGCGCCGCGACGCCGATCGAGGCATAGGACGGCAGGATGCCGACGATGAAGGTCGAGGCACCCATCATCAGGATGGTGATGAGGAAGGTATATTTGCGGCCGACGAGGTCGCCCAGGCGACCGAACACCAGCGCGCCGAAGGGGCGCACGGCGAAGCCCGCGGCGAAGGCCATCAGGGCGAAAATGAAGGCGGCGGTCGGATTGACGCCGGAGAAGAACTGCTTGGAAATCACGGCAGCGAGTGAGCCGTAGAGGTAGAAATCATACCACTCGAACACGGTGCCGAGCGACGACGCGAACACGACCTTCCGCTTCTCAGCGGCCTCGGCTCGCTCCTTGTCCTTTCCCATTGCCACGCTGACCATCTTTTACCTCCCTGGGCGGTTTTTCGCCCGTTGTACCCCGTTTGAGCCAGATCAAGGCTCTCGGCCTTTGCCGATCGCCACAGTGGTACCGGAGGCTTGCCAACAGGTGAGCCCCGACAATGGTCGAAAAACCGCCTCCGCCAGAGAAATGGCGGCCCATGCGTCAAGTCATGTTGCGTTGCAAAAACGTATTTCCGGCGGGCCTTGCCATCGCAATGTCATATGGAAATAGACAAAGGTCGGTATTGGCGCGTAGATGGAGATGTGCAGGGAGGGTCGTGACGCCATGTTGCAGGACTGGGCAATCCTGCTGATGTCGCTTCTGTATATCGGCAGTCTCTTCGCAATCGCCTATGTGGGCGACTGGCGCCAACGACGCGGTGCCACGTCGCAGCGCGTGGTCTATGCCCTCTCGCTGGCGATCTACTGCACCTCCTGGACCTTCTACGGCAGCGTCGGCCGGGCCGTGGCGGCGGGGTGGGATTTCTTCCTGATCTTCGTCGGGCCGATCGTGATCATGCTGTTCGGCCACCGCCTGCTGGCCCGCATGGTGTTGATCGCGCGCAACCAGAACATCACCTCGATCGCCGACTTCATCGGCTCGCGCTACGGCAAGAGCCGGGCCGTCTCGGCCCTGGTCGCGGTGCTGGCGATCGTCGGCGTACTGCCCTATATCGCGCTCCAGCTGAAAGCCGTGTCGGACAGTTTCGACACCGTCGTGGGCACGGCGGCGACCAGCGGTGCCGGCGACTTCCACGCCTGGCGCGACACCGCCCTGATCGTCGCCGTGATGATGGCGGTCTTCACCATGCTGTTCGGCATCCGCCGCGCCCAGGCGACCG
Organism: Zavarzinia sp.; assembly: GCF_041650655.1. GTDB lineage: Bacteria > Pseudomonadota > Alphaproteobacteria > Zavarziniales > Zavarziniaceae > Zavarzinia. Next base: position 14,680 of record NZ_JBAZKR010000082.1, on the reverse strand, counting down.
AGCAGCACCGCGGCATGATGCTGGCGATCGCCTTCGAATCGCTCGTGAAGCTGGCCGCCTTCGTTGCCGTCGGCCTTTTTGTAACCTATGAAGTCTTCGGCGGTTTCGGCGGCCTGTTCGCCAAGGTCGCGCATGATCCGGCCTTCGTCCGTTTCGCCTCGCCCACGCTCGATACCGGCTGGCTCACCCTGACCGTCCTGTCGGGTCTCGCCTTTCTGTGCCTGCCGCGCCAGTTCCATGTCGCGGTGATCGAGCACGGTGCCGGCAACCACCTGGACATGGCCCGCTGGCTCTTCCCGCTCTATCTCGTCGTCATCAATCTCTTCGTCGTGCCGATCGCGGTCGCCGGTCTGACGGCACTGCCGGCGGGCACCGCGCCCGATACTTTCGTGCTGGCGATTCCGATGGCGCGGGGCGACGACGTGCTCTCGACCTTCGCCTTCATCGGCGGCCTTTCGGCGGCCAGCAGCATGGTGATCGTCGCCTGCCTGGCGCTCTCGATCATGGCCTCGAACGAGATCGCCATGCCCTTCCTGCTGCGCTGGCGCCAGTTCGATCGCCACGACAGCGGCCGCGTGGTGGTGGTGACCAGGCGCGCGGCCGTAGTCGTCGTGCTGCTGCTCGGCTATCTCTACGAACGCGCGCTGGTCGGCCAGATGACGCTGGTCTCGATCGGTCTCATCTCCTTTGCGGCGGTGGCTCAATTCGCGCCCGCCCTGCTGCTCGGCCTGTTCTGGCGTGGGGCGCATCGCAATGGCGCGGTGGCGGGCCTGGTGGGCGGTGCCCTGGTCTGGTTCTTCGTCCTCTTCATGCCCTCGATCACGGGTAACGGGGGGGATCTCGTCACCCTCGATGGCCTGCTCGAGGAGACCCTGGGCGGGCTCGATCCGCTCAGCCGCGGCGTGGTCGCCAGCCTCGGGCTGAACCTCTGCCTGCTGGTCGTGGTCTCGCTCTTCTCCGCCCCGCACAAGCGCGACCGCGAACAGGCCGAAGCCTTCGTCAACCCCCAGGTCGAATTGGACGCCGAGACGGTGCAGCGCGCCGGCGCCGCCATGACGATCGAGGAATTGAAGAGCCTGTCGGCCCGCTTCATCGGTGTCGACCAGGCCGAACAGGCCTATGCCGGGATCGAGCGGACGGGGGTCAATGTCGCGGCTTTCACCGAACGCCTGCTGTCGGGCGTGATCGGTGCCGCCTCGGCCCGCGTCGTGCTGGCTTCGGCACGGCAGGGCACGCGCCTTTCGGGCCGTGCCATGCGCGCCGTCCTGGGCGAGGCGACCGAGGCGATCCGGCAGAATTTCACCCTGCTGCGCACCACGCTCGACCACGTCAGCCAGGGCATCGGCGTGTTCGACCGCGACCACCGCCTGACCACCTGGAACGAGCGCTTCTTCGACATGCTGTGGCTGCCGCCGGAACAGGCGCGGGTCGGCACCTCGACCGGCGAACTGGGCGTGGTCGGCCGCCTGCGCGCGCTCGGTTCCGCGCTGACACCGCCACCGGGCGGGCTCACCGCCGTGCGCGAAGTCGAGCGGCCGGACGGGGCGCGCGTGGAACTGCGCTTTGATTCCATGCCCGGCGGCGGCTTTTCGGTCATGGTCACCGACGTGACCGACCGCCACCATGCGGAAGCCGCCCTGAAGCTCGCCAACGAGACGCTGGAGCGCCGGGTCGAGGAACGCACCTCCGACCTGACCCGTGTGATCGCCGAACTGGACCAGGCACGCAACGAGGCGGAAGAAGCCAATCTGGGCAAGACCCGTTTCCTCGCCGCGGCCAGCCACGACCTGCTGCAGCCACTCCACGCCGCCCGTCTGTTCGCCACCGCGCTGAGCGACCGTCACCCGGACGAGCCGCTGGTCGGCAAGGTCGACCAGGGCCTCGCCGCGGTCGAGGTGCTGCTCGACGCCTTGCTCGACATCTCGCGTCTCGACCAGGGGGTGATGACGCCGGATTGGCAGGCGGTCGCCCTCGGCCCGCTGATGGAGGGCATCGCCTCGACCCTGGCGCCGCTCGCGGCCAAGCGCGGTGTGGAGCTGGTGGTCATGCCGTCCAGCTTGGCCGTTCGCTCCGATCCGCAGCTCCTGCGCCGGGTGATCCAGAACTATCTCTCGAACGCGATCCGTTACAGCGATCCGGCGCGGCCGCGTTGTCGCGTGCTGATCGGCGCACGCCGGCGCGGCGACCATGCCGTGGTCGAAGTCTGGGACAGTGGCCCCGGCATCGCGGCGGAGCAGCGCGAGACGATCTTCGGCGAATTCGTTCGGCTCAACCCCAAGATGGAGGAGCAGGGGGCGAGGGGCCTCGGCCTCGGCCTCGCCATCGTCGAGCGGATCTGCCGCATCCTGGACCATCCGATCGGGCTTCGCTCGACCGTTGGGCGCGGCGCCGTCTTCACCGTCGCGGCCCCGCTGACCGAAGCGCCCGCTCTGCGTCGGGCCGAGACGATCCAGGTTCGCCCGCCGGAAGAAGAACAGGCGCGGCTCTTCGTCCTCGCGATCGACGACGAGGCGGCGATCCGGGAAGCGATCACCGCCCTGCTGAAAGGCTGGGCTTGCGACGTGGTGACGGCGGAATCGCTCGATGCTGCGCGCCAGGCGATGCGCGACGCCGGGCGGAGCCCCGACGTCATCCTGGTCGACTATCACCTGGGCGGCAGCGCCAACGGCCTCGGCGTGATCACGGCATTGCGCCAGCAGGCGGGCTGGCTGCTGCCGGCCGCCCTGATCACCGCCGACCGCGAGCCGCGCCTGCGCCAGGAAGCCAAGCGGCACCAGGTCGAACTGCTGCCGAAGCCGGTGAAGCCGGCGGCGCTGCGCGCCTATCTCGACCATCTGCGCAAGCAGCAGGGCCTCGCCGCGGCGAGCTGAGCACCCGGCTCCCGGGGCCACGGTCGGGCCGGAATCAGGCAGTATCATCGTCGGGAAAACAGCCTTTGACCGTCATCGCCGGGCTCGACCCACGGCTGTCCGGTTGAGGAAGTCGGGTTACTCCAAGGAGCCCCAGCACCACTCGCGATCGTCATCGCCGGGCTCGACCCGGCGATCCACGCCTCTCCGCCCGGCTCGGTGTTCTCGTGGATGGCCGTGTCAAGCACGGCCATGACGGCAAGACCAGGGGGATTTTCTCTGGGACCTCGTCCGCTTCAGTCGACTGTCTTGAAATCCAGCAGGCGGGCGGCGATCACGGCCTGGGTGCGGCTGTGTACGCCGAGCTTCTTCAGGATCGCGGTGACATGAGCCTTCACCGTGGCCTCGCCGACGCCGAGTTCGTAGGCGATCTGCTTGTTGAGCAGGCCCTGGGACATCATGGCCAGGACCTTGAGCTGCTGGGGCGTGAGCTCGCCGAGGCGCTTGGCGATGTCCTGGCGGCTGGTGCCGGTGCCGGCCGCCGCCGGGGCGGTCGACGGGGGCAGCCAGACTTGGCCGTCCAGGATCTGGCCGACCGCTTCCGCGATCGTTTCGAGCGGGGAGGATTTCGGGATGAAGCCGGCGGCGCCGAATTCGATCGCCCGGCGCATCACGGTCTCGTCGTTGGTCGCCGAGACCATGGCGACCGGCACCAGCGGGTGGGCGGCACGCATCGAGGCGAGGCCGGTGAAACCGTCCATGCCCGGCATGTTGAGATCGAGGATCACGAGATCGACCGACCCCAGCCGGTCGACCGCCGCCTTGGCTTCGTCCAGGCTGGAGGCGTCCACTACCGTGACGTCGTTCAGGCTCTGCGTCAGGGCGTGGCGCATCGCGTCGCGGACCAGCGGGTGATCGTCGGCGACCACCACGGTCCACCCGGGTTCTGCACCTTCCATCGCACACTCTCTCGTTTCCCCTGCAACCGACACTAAGGCCGCGCCCTGGGTGGTGCAACGATGATCGGTAAAGGGTTGCCGCTTCGGCCGTCAGCAGGGCGGTTTTAGACTTAAGTAGGGGCTGTTCAGTTAAGGCCCGCATCGGTAAACGAGATGGACGGCTCGACAGAAGCCGGCGAAACGGAAGCGGCGCCAGGATGGATCACCACCCACGGGAGGTGATCCCGGAGCGCCCGAAACAGTGGGGAGCACGGTGGCCGAGCTTGTTCTCGAAACGGAAGGCCTGACCAAGGAATTTCGCGGCTTCGTCGCCGTGAAGGATGTGAACCTCAAGGTTCGCAAAGGCAGCATTCACGCGCTGATCGGTCCGAATGGTGCCGGCAAGACCACGGTCTTCAACCTGCTGACCAAATTCCTGCAGCCGACGAGCGGCGTGGTGCGCTTCAACGGGCGCGACATCACCCGGGCAAAGCCGGCTGAAATCGCCCGCATGGGCGTGGTTCGCTCGTTCCAGATTTCGGCCGTCTTTCCGCATCTGACGGTACTGGAGAACGTGCGCGTCGCCCTGCAGGCGTCGAGCTCCATGGTGTTCCATTTCTGGCGCTCCGTGCGCGAGCTCGACCATCTCGACGAGCGGGCGCGCGAACTGGTCGATGCGGTCGGCTTGTCCGCCTATCTGAACACACTCGCCGTCGAACTCTCCTACGGCCGCAAGCGGGCGCTGGAGATCGCGACCACGCTCGCCCTCGATCCCGACCTGATGCTGCTCGACGAGCCGACCCAGGGCATGGGGCACGAGGACGTCGGGCGTATCATCGAGCTGATCCGCCGGGTGCGCGAAGGCCGCACCATCCTCATGGTGGAACACAATATGTCTGTCGTCTCCGGCCTATCCGACACGATCACCGTGCTCCAGCGCGGCCAGATCCTGGCCGAAGGGCCCTACGACAGCGTTTCCAAGAACCCGGCCGTGATCGAGGCCTACATGGGGACCGGTCATGGCTGAGGCGGCGCTGAAGACCATGGCGGCGGCGGACGGCGCGCCCCGCCTGAAGATCGCCGGGCTCAACGCCTATTATGGCGAGAGCCACGTCCTGCACGGCGTCGACATCGAAGTCCGGCGCGGCGAAGTGGTCGCCCTGCTGGGCCGCAACGGCGCCGGCAAGACCACCACGCTCCGCTCGGTGATGGGGCTGGTCGGCCGGCGCACCGGCTCGATCCAGTTCGACGGCGTCGAGATCGTGGGCGCCCAGCCGAACCGGATCGCCCGCCTCGGCATCGGTTACGTGCCGGAGGAGCGGGGCATCTTCGCCAGCCTGAACGTGCAGGAAAACCTGATGCTGCCGCCGGTGATCAAGCCGGGCGGCATGAGCGTCGAGGACATCTTCACCCTGTTCCCGAACCTGCGCGAACGGCTCAGCAGCCCGGGCACCAAGCTTTCGGGCGGCGAGCAGCAGATGCTGGCGATCGCCCGCATCCTGCGCACCGGGGCCGATTTCATCTTGCTGGACGAGCCGACCGAGGGCCTCGCCCCGGTGATCGTGCAGCAGATTGGCCAAGCCGTGCGCCGCCTGAAGGAAGGCGGCCTGACCATGATCCTGGTCGAACAGTCGATTCATTTCGTTTCGACCATCGCCGACCGCTTCTATGTGATCGAGGACGGCCATGTCGTGGACGCCATGACCTCGGCCGAACTGGCCGCCAACAAGGAGCGGCTGGTCACCTATCTCGGCGTGTAACGCATAAAATAACATACATGCATAATCGTTGATCGGGAGGAAGACGATGTTCAAGAAGGCTCTGCTCGCCGGCGTGGCGGCTTCTGCCATGCTGGCCGGTTCCGCGATGGCGGCCGGTATTTCCGGCGACAAGGTGGTGATCGGTGTGCTGACCGATCTTTCCGGCGTCTATGCCGACGTCGCCGGCAAGGGTTCGGTCGCGGCCGCCGAAATGGCGGTGGCCGACTTCGGCGGCACCGTGGCCGGCAAGCCGATCGAGCTGATCTCGGCCGATCACCAGAACAAGGCCGACATCGGCGCCAACATCGCCCGCGAATGGGTCGATGCCAAGGGCGTCGACATGATGATCGACATGACCAACTCGGCGGTCGGCCTGGCCGTGCAGGGCGTGGGCGCCGAGAAGGGCGTGGTCACCATCAACACCGGCGCCGCCTCGGTGCGCCTGACTCAGAAGGAATGCTCGGCGACCGGCTTCCACTGGATCTACGACACCTATGCGCTGGCCCATGTGACGCCGCCGACCGTGATCGCCAACGGCGGCGACAGCTGGTTCCTGCTGACCGCCGACTATGCCTTCGGCCACAGCCTGGAAGCCGATGCGACCTCGGTGATCACCGAGATGGGCGGCAAGGTGGTGGGCTCGGTCCGCCATCCGTTCCCCTCGGCCGATCTGTCGTCCTTCCTGCTCCAGGCCCAGTCCTCGGGCGCCAAGGTGATCGGCCTCGCCAACGCCGGCCAGGACACCATCAACTCGGTGAAGCAGGCGGCCGAATTCGGCATCGTCGCCGGCGGCCAGAAGCTGGTGGCGCTGCTTGCCTTCCTGTCTGACATCCATTCGATCGGGCTCGATCTCGGCCAGGGCCTGAATGTCACCACCGGCTTCTATTGGGACCTGGACGACCAGACCCGCGCCTTCTCGAAGAAGTTCTTCGACAAGTTCGGCAAGGAACCGACCATGGTGCAGGCGGCCGTCTATTCGGGCGTGCTGCATTACCTGAAGGCGGTCAAGGACAGCGGCACCGACGACGGCAAGACCGTGGCCGCCAAGATGAAGGCGACGCCGGTGCAGGACGACGTCATCCACAACGGCAAGATCGGCGCCAACGGCAGCGTGATCCACGACATGTACCTGATGGAGGTCAAGAAGCCTTCGGAATCCAAGGGTGAATGGGACCTTTACAAGGTGGTGAAGACGGTACCGGGCGACCAGGCGTTCCAGGATCCGGCGAAATCCGGCTGCCCGCTGGTTCAGTAACCGAAACCTCCGGGACCGACGACGACGGGAAATTGCATGTTCGAGCTTCTCGGTATTCCGCCTCAAGCCCTGTTCGGGCAGTTGCTGCTCGGCCTCATCAACGGCTCCTTCTACGCGCTGTTGAGCCTGGGGCTCGCCGTGATCTTCGGCATGTTGAACGTGATCAACTTCGCCCATGGCGCCCTCTACATGGTGGGCGCCTTCGTGGCTTGGTTCCTGATGCAATATGCGGGGATCGGCTATTGGGGCGCCTTGGTGATCGCACCCGTCGCCGTCGGCCTGCTCGGCATCGTCATCGAAAAGACGATGCTGTCCCGCCTCTACAAGCTCGATCATTTGTACGGGTTGTTGCTTACCTTCGGCATCGCCTTGATTCTCGAAGGCAGCTTCAAGCATGAGTTTGGTGTCTCCGGCCAGGCCTATCCCGTGCCCACAGCCCTGGCCGGGGGCACCAATCTCGGCTTCATGTTCCTGCCCTTCTACCGCGGCTGGGTCGTGCTGCTCTCGGTCGTGGTCTGCGTCGCCACCTGGTATGCGATCGAACGCACCAGGCTCGGCTCCTACCTCCGCGCGGCGACCGAAAATCCGCGCCTGGTCCAGGCCTTCGGCATCAACGTGCCGGTGATGATCACCCTGACCTACGGCGTCGGCGTGGCGCTGGCCGGGCTCGCCGGGGTGATGGCGGCGCCGATCTACTCGGTCAATCCGCTGATGGGCTCCAACCTCATCATCGTGGTCTTCGCCGTCGTCGTGATCGGCGGCATGGGTTCGATCTTCGGCGCCGTCGTCTCGGGTTACCTGCTCGGTCTCACGGAGGGCCTGACCAAGGTGTTCTTCCCCGAAGCCTCGAACATCGTCGTTTTCATCATCATGGTGGTGGTGCTGTTGCTGCGCCCCGCCGGCCTCTTCGGGCGGGAGCGCTGATCATGGCCGTGAAACTCTCGACCACCGTCAGCGGTACCGTCACCGGTTCCTTCTCGCCCGGGCCGCGCATCGTCATCGGCCTGTTGCTGATCGCGCTCCTGCTGGCGCTGCCCTTCCTGGCCTATCCGGGCTTCGTGATGAAGGCGCTGTGCTTCGCGCTCTTCGCCTGCGCCTTCAACCTGGTGCTCGGCTTCGTCGGCCTGCTCTCCTTCGGGCATGCCGCCTTCTTCGGCATCGCGGCCTATGCGACCGGCTATGCCGCCAAGTTCTGGGGTTTCACGCCCGAGCTGGCGATCCTGTTCGGCGCGCTGATCGGCGGCCTGCTCGGGCTCATCGTCGGCTGGGTCGCGATCCGGCGCCAGGGCATCTATTTCGCCATGATCACCCTCGCCATTTCGCAGATGGTGTTCTTCTTCTGCATCCAGGCGGGCGGCATCACGGGCGGCGAGGACGGCTTGCAGGGCGTGCCGCGCGGCAAGGTCTTCGGCCTGATCGACATCGAGGATTCGCTGGCCGGCTACTATTTCGTGCTGGCGGTCTTCCTGCTCTGTTTCGCCCTGATCTGGCGCATCGTGCATTCGCCCTTCGGCGCCGTGCTGAAGGCGATCCGCGAGAACGAGCCGCGGGCGATCTCCCTCGGCTACAGGGTCGACCGCTTCAAGCTGCTGGCCTTCACCTTGTCGGCGGCGCTCGCCGGGGTTGCCGGCGGCACCAAGGCGATCGCGGTCCAGCTCGCCTCGCTGACCGACGTGCAGTGGCAGATGTCGGGAGAAGTGATCCTGATGACCTTGCTCGGCGGCGTCGGCACCCTGGTCGGGCCGGCGGTCGGTGCCGGCCTCGTGGTCTCGATGGAGAATTACCTGGCGGAATCCGGCCTGCCGGTGACCACGGTGATCGGCTTCGTCTTCGTCGTCTGCGTGCTCGCCTTCCGGCGCGGCATCGTCGGCGAATTCAATGTCTGGCTCGGCCGCCGGGGCAGCCGCGCCAAGTCCTGACCCTTCCCGAAACAGGCCCGGCCGCGTTAAGAGTGGGGCCGGGTCAATTTTCGGTGGTGGGATCATGGGCAGGGCAGGGGCACCGAAGGCGGCCACCAGCGAGAATCGCGTCTGGCAACGCTTCCTGTCCGGCCGCCGGCTCGACCTCGCCAATCCCTCGCCGCTCGATTTCGAGGATACCGACCTGGCCCGCGGTCTCGCCCGGATCGCGCGCTGGAACGGGGCGACCAGGGGCGACCTGCCCTATACGGTCGCCCAGCACTGTCTCGACGTGCTGGCCGAGGTCCGCCGTCGCACCCCGCCGCGCCGCCTCAGCCTGCGCCTGGAACTCGCCGCCCTGGTGCATGACGCCGCCGAAGGCCTGCTCGGCATGGATGTCATCACGCCGCTGAAGCCGCTGCTCGGCCCCTCGCTCAAGGCGCTCGAGGACGGGATGCAGCGCGCCGTCCACCAGCGTTACGGCCTGCCCTGGCCGCTGCCGCCCGAGATGGCCCGGCGGATCAAGCAGGCGGACCGCGCCCTGGCCGCCACCGAGGCGGTCCAGCTCGTCGGCCTGACCCCGGCCGAAGCCGCCGACCCCGCCACCTTCGGCATGACCGAGCCGCCCCTGGAACGGAGCTTGGAGCCCTGGCCGGCGGCCAAGGCGGAGGCCGAATTCCTGGCCGAACTGCACCGCCTGACCGGGCTCGTCCGGCGGACCTGAGACGGAGGCCCGTCAGCCGCGCCGGCGCAGCAGATACATCGGCATGCGGCCGAATTGTTTCGCGGTCGGGATGGTGCCGACATATTCCGAGCTGAACTCGCGCGAGGTCAGGGCCAGCTCGGCGGCGAAGGCTTCCGAGACGAAGACTTTGCCGGTGAAGGCGATCGGCTCGATGCGGGCGCAGCGCGTCACCTGGGCGCCGTAATAGGTCTCTTCCTCGAGGACATTGTCCCAGCTCGCATAGATCGGCCCGACGTGGCCGCCGACCCTGAGCGCCAGCGTCTCCGGCATGCCGAGGGCGTCGAGGTCGAGCCGGCCCATCTCTTCCTGGAGGTCGAGGGCGAGGGCGGCGGCCGAGGGCGCGTCGGCCATCACGGCATGGATGGCGTCACCCCAGGTGTTCTTGAACAGGGTGCGGTCGCGGTGGCGCCGGGTCGCCCGGGCGAGCCCGCCCATCACCTCGCGGAAGAAGGTCGGGATGGTCACGTCGTTGAGCTTCGAGAAACCCTTGACGTCGCAGAAGAGCAGGGCGCGCAGCACGCGCGAGGGCGGGCGCTGGGCCGGCGCCAGCTCGCTCTCCGCCTTGGGCGAAGGGGTGGGGGCGGGGGCCGCCAGGGGCGCCGCGACGGCCCCGGCCGGCCAGATCACCTCGCAGGGGCGGCCGAGCTGGTCGCGCCAGAAGGCGACATCGGCCGAGGTGCCGGCCGGCCCGGCGCCACCGATTCCGTCCCAGACGGCGAGTTGCACCGTGGGGCCACCCAGGATGTCGGCCCGCATCACCGCGAGACCCATGGCATAACGCGCGGCATAGCCGAAGATCTCGTCATCGCCCAGGAAGGGATCGAAGGTGGCGAGGCTCACCCTCATGCGTGGATGATGGATCAGGCGCTCGAAACGCTCGGTCCATTCCGGCCCTGAATCGGCGACCGAGATGCGCAGGAAATCCTCATAGGCGAAGGGCAGCACGACATGGACCTCGCCGCCCGCCTCGATGATCGCCTCGGCGAACAGGATGTCGGCGCCGGAGGCGAGCGAGCCATAGCCGACCTTGACGCCGTGGCGCGCCACCGCCGCCTGCACTTCCGCCGTCACCGCCTGTTCGAGGGCGGCCGGGAAGCGCCCGGTACGGCCCCAGGGGGTCAGCCGGTGGCCGGTGAAATGGGCCACGGCCGGCGGCATCATGGGGGCGAGCAGGGCGGGGTCGAGGCCGCGCGCCTCGATCACCAGGCGGAGCTGGCGCCGGGTCGAGGCGATCTCGGTCAGGTCGAGATCGGGCAGTGCCATGGCGGCGGTGATCGCCCCGGCCGCCTCGTCCACATCGCCCAGCACCAGGGCCGCCTCGGCCGCGGTCGCCAGTTCCCAGAAATTGGCCGGGCGGGGGGCGGCGTCCTCGGCCGGTACCAGATGGCGGCGGGCGCGTTCGGCGAAACCCTTGGCATTCCCCTCGTCGCCCGACAGGAGATAGAGGGTGGCGGCATTGATCGCCGGGTAATAGTCGGGATAGCGGACATAGGCGGCGCGATAGGCTTCCGCCGCGTCGTGCAGCTTGGCCCGCCGGGCTTCGCCCGAGAGGGCCAGGGCCTCGTCCTTCTCGATCCGGCCGATCAGGGTCGCATAGTCGAGGCCGAGATCGGGGTTGAGGCCATATTCCTCGTAGCGGCGGTGGGCCAGTTCGCTCGCCCCGGCGCGCGCCAGGCAGAGTACCGCCTCATAGGCGAGGCGCGGATCCGCGCCGTGCTCCTCGATCGCGCTGCGGGCGAGGTCGAAGGCTTCGAACAGCTCGCCCCGTTTGCGCGCGGCGCGAACGGCCCGCAGTACCTCTTCGATCACCTCGGACATGATGCAGTCTTCCGTTCAGGCCAGGTCCACCAGTGCCCGCAGATCGTCGGGCGAGTTGATGATGATCGATCCCTTTTCGATCGCGATGAGACCGCCGTCACGCCACAGTGCAAATTGCTTGTTCACGGCCTCGCGCGAGGTGCCGACCATGGCCCCCAACTCCCGCTGGGAGAGTTTCATGCGCAGCCGGAGGGGGCCGCCCCGATGCTCCGCCCCCACACTCTCGGCCAGGTTCAGCAGCCATTTGGCGAGCCGCGCCTCGAGCCCGAGGAAGGCCCGGTCTTCGATCACGCTCGACGTCCAGCGCACGCGCGCGCAGAGGATTTCGAGCAGACTGAAGCAGAGATCCGGGCTTTGCCGCATATAGGGCGCGAAATGGCGACGCGGCATGTGGAACAGCACGGTGTCGCCGATCGCGGCGGCATCGGCGGAGCGCGACTTGCCGTCGATCAGGGCGATCTCGCCGAAGAGGTCGCCGGTGTCGAGGATGTTCAGGGTGATCTCGCGCCCCTCGGCATCGCCCGAGAAGATGCGCACCTGGCCCTCGAGGATGCCGTAGAGCCCGTCGCCGTCGTCGCCCTTGGCGAAGATCATCTCGTCGTCGCCGAAGCGCCGCGTGGTCGAAAAGCCGATCAGGTCGTCCAGCACCTTTTCCGGCATGTCGCGCAGCAGGAAATGCCGCATCAGCAGCGCGCGTCGCTTCGCGCGTTCGTCCTCGTTCATGGTCCCCGCCTCGGCGCCCCAGCGCCTTGGAGCGGATCACCGATTCAGAGAATCGGCAGCCCGCTCGGATGCTTTGGTTCAGCGCGCTTTCCTGCGGCAAACCGGCTTCCACTTTGCCGGAAACCGCGCTTGACGGCATATTGGAGCCTTCCGCGCGACGGGCCAAGCCCGAAGCGCCGCCCTTTAGGCCCACGTGCCCGAAAGCCCGACATGTCCGACACTGCCGATCCCGAACTCTCCGCCCTCCAGACCATGGTCGAGCGTGCCGTCGAGGTGCTGGCCGAGGCGCCGGACGATGCCGCCGCCGCCCGCCTGCTGGACGGCAGCCGCCGCCTGGTCGACGCCTTGATGGCCCGGCGCATGGGCGAGGAGGCGCTGGCCCTGCTCGACCGCGTGTGGGACCTGCCGGCGCTGGCCGATTTCGGCATCGAGTCGGGCATTCTGGGCTTCCTCTCGATTCGCGTGATGCAGGCCGGCAACCGGCACGAGGCGGCGATCGAACGGGCGCAGGCGGTCGCGGCCAAGATCGGCGCCGTGCGCGGCGACGGCCGGGGCCTCGGCGGGCCGCTGCTGGCCGATGTGGCGCAGGCCCGCGCCGCCTCGCTCGAGACCATCGGCCGCCGGGCCGAGGCACGCGACGCCCAGGCGGAAGCGGTCGCCCGCCGCCTCTCCCTCGCCGGGCGGAGCGACCTGCCGGATCAGCGCGCGCCGCTCGCCTCCGCCCGCAACGCCCTCGGCCGGCTGCATCTCCAGCTCGGCGAGGCCGAGGCCGCGATCGAGGTCCTGCAAGCCTGTATCGACGAGCTGCACGAGGTCGCCGAGGCGACCGAGGGTAAGCTGCCGCCCAATCTGTTCAACACCCATGCCGCCGCCTCGAACCGCCTGGGCCGCGCGCTGACGGCCGCCGGCCGGCCCTTCGAGGCGCATCCGCATCTGATGACTTCGGTCGAGTCGATGCGCAATCTGGTGAACGAGACGCGCAACCTCGGCCTGGTCGAGGATTTCCTGACCGCCCTCGGCGATCTCGAAAAGGCGGAACGGGCGATGGGCAACGATGCCGTCGCCGCCAATCTCTCGGCCGAGGCGGCGCGCTGGCGCGACCGCCTGCGTGAGAAGGCCGCCAAGGCCCCCTGAAGGGCTCAGCGCTGGAAGCAGGCGCCGTCGAATTGCAGCAGGCGGATGCCCTCGACGTCGGTCGGATGGGCCTCCGCCAGGAGACGGGGGCGGGGATCGCCACCCGCGGCGATCGCCGTCAGGGCGGCGCCGGCCGCGAGGGGGCTGGCGAAGGAGGTTCCGCTCACCGTGGCGTCGCCGATCAACAGGCCGACCCCCGGCGCGCCCAGGCCCGTGGTCGCCGGACGGGAAGATCCCTGCCAGACGCGGTTCAGGCGATCGGTCGCGGCGACGGCGATGACCTGCGGATAGGCGGCGGGATAGGCGGCGGGTGAGGCGGCACCGCCGTTGCCGCTGGGTGCCACCAGCACCATGCCGGTTGCCGCCGCCTGTTCGACCGCCCGGCGCAACAGGGCATTGTCCGGCCCCGCCAGGCTGATGTTCACCACGGCGGCGCCGCGCTCAGCCAGCCAGTCCAAGGCGGTGGCGATCGAGGTCGCCGAGGCGAAATCCCGCTTGCCGATATGTTCGACAGCGGCCGCATGGAGCACGCGGGCGCCCGGCACCACCCCGACGGTCGGCCCGGCCAGGAGGGAGACGACATAGCTGCCGTGGGCATCGGGCCGCGCTTCATAGCCGCCGTCGATGGTGCTCTTGCTCTCGACCGTGACACCGGCGAGATCGCCGATACCTGGTGCCAGCGCCGTGTCGATCACTCCGATGATCCGCCCGGTCGCGCAACCGGCGGCATCGTGGGACCAATTGGTCAGGCGGCGGTGCCAATTGAGGGCGGTGATCGGCGGCCGCGCGCCGGCGGCGTCGGATCCATGCGGCCGATAGAGCGAATTGAGGGCGATTTCGGCGTCGGGGAAGGCCCTCCGGAGGTTGTCCAGCGTGTTCTCGGCGGAACCCGACCCGACCCGCAGGCGAAGGATGTGCAGGCCCAGGGTCGGGAGATCGCGGGTCTCGACGATGGTCACGCCGAAGGGGCGGAGCTCCGCCTCGGTCGCCGCACTGCCGACCATGGTGAGTTCGCCCGCGATATGCGGGCCGTCGTGGCCGCTGCCGCTCGCACCCGGGGCGCCACCGCCATCGGCAATGCCGCCCGTATCGTCGCCACCGGAATCGTCATCGGCGGCATCGTCACCGCCCGAACCGCTGCTGCCGGAATCGTCGCCGCTCCCGTCGTCACTGCTCCCGTCGTCGCCGCCCGAATTGCTGCCGCTCGAATCGTCGCCCCCCGATCCGCTCCGGCCGGAGTCGTGATCCGAGCCGCCGCTGCCTGAGCCGCCGCCGCTACTGCCGCCCCCTCCGTCACCGCCGCCGCCCTCACCACCTTCGCCGCCGCCGTCCTTGGCGAGGGCGGTGCCGTGATGGTGCGGCGCCGCCACGAGGAAGAGGCCGAGGCATAGAGTCAGGCAGAGCTTGCGCAGCATCTCAGGGCTCGAGCAGGACGGTCTGGCTGCTGCCGTCGCTGCCGCGGCAGGCCAGGACCCTGGTACCGCCGCTGGCGGAGGCGAAAATCCGGCACGGCAGTCCCGCCAGTTCGGTGTCGGGCCGTTTCGCCAGTTGCTCGCCGTC
>NZ_JBAZKR010000081.1:0-17638 GCF_041650655.1 Zavarzinia sp. | reverse complement strand
CCTTTCGGCCAGGGCGCGAGCGAGCTTGATGAAGAAATTCTCCGCCCCGCCGGCACGGCCGATCATGAACTGAACGAGTTTCATCGCCTCACTGCTTCCTGAAATAGCCATCCGGCGCCTGGCGCCGGGTCAGGCCGCGGGCCAGCCAATGCAGCCGCCGCCCGGTCGAGGCGAAGCCCGAGGGCGGAATGCGGTACAGCCCGAAATCGGCCATCAGCCGGTCGAGCGAGGCGCGGGTGAAGCCGTTCACATGTTCGAGCGGCTGGATCGCGTCCTTGGCGGGCTGATAGGCGGGGCCGAGCACGCGGCCGAGGCGGCTGCCGTCCGGCACGAAGACCTTGAGCACGCCGCCCGGCTTCAGCAGGCGGGCGACCAGCGCCGTGACCTCGCGCAGGCAGGTGACATGCTCCAGCACCTGGTCGCTGTTGATATAGTCGAAGAAGCCGTCCGGCATCTGGTTCAGCTCGGCGATGCGCACCCCGCTCGCCGCCGCGAATTCGACCCGGCGGGGCGACAGTTCGGCGCCCCAGGCGGAATGGCCGAGGGCCTTGGCCGCGAACGTCCAATGGCCCCAGCCCATGCCGAAATCGAGCACTTCGATCGCGCGCGGCCGCTCGCCCGGGACGAGGTCGCGGATCACCTCGGCGTCGCGCAGCAGGCTGCGGAAATAGGCATAGCCCGAATCTTCGCGTTTGCGCAGGCTGCTCTCGGCCGAGATCGCCTCTTCGTAAAGATGGATCTCGCCCGCGCCGGTCAAGGTGTCGCGCTGGTAATAGAGGCCGCAGCCGTCGCAGCACAGCACGGAATAACGCCCGCGCGCCAGGCGGCCGACGTCCAGCCGGGACTGGTAATAGGTCTCCAGGAATTTCCGGGTGCGACCCGCATCGAAGGCTTCGTCGTAGAGGCATCGCCCGCCGCTGGCCGAACAGACCGGACACCGGTCCCGGCGGCTGAAGTCGAACATCGGTTCCCGTCCCCCGTCCGGGCGGCGCCCACCCGCGCAACCCGGAAACGGCGCGCAGCCTGTCACATCGCCGCGGGGTTGACAACGCCGCGACATCGCCGCCGCGGCCAAACGCCTCGACAGCTTTCGACAATTCGGCGTATGAGAGACCGAACAGGAAACCGCCTCTCCCGAAATGCTCGTCATCGCCAAGACCGCTCGTATCTCGCCGCTCGCCGACATCGAAGATTCGGTGCGCGGCTCGAAGATCGTCGTGGGTGAGGGGGTGATGATCGATTCCTTCGTCAAGGTGAAGCCGGCGGGCGGCAGCGGCGACGTGGTGTTCGGCGCTGGCTCCTATGTCAATTCGGGCTGCGTCTTCTATACCGGCCACGGCATCACCATCGGCGAGAAGGTGCTGATCGCGGCCAATTGCACCTTCGCGCCGACCAACCACGAATTCGCCGATCCCGACCGGCCGATCCGCGACCAGGGCTTCCAGCCCAGCCGGGGCGGCATCGTGATCGAGGACGACGTCTGGATCGGCGCCAATTGCGTGCTGCTGGACGGTGCCCGGATCGGCCGCGGCGCGGTCGTCGCGGCGGGCTCGGTCGTGCGCGGCGAGGTGCCGGCCTATGCCGTGGTCGCCGGTGTGCCGGCCACCCTGCGGCGCTGGCGGAAGGTGCCATGAGCCGGCTCACGGTCTTCGGCGCGGGCGGCTTCATCGGCGGCGCCATCGCCGCCGCCGGGCGTGCCCGCGGCCTCGACGTGCTGGCGGCCGGACGGGCGGAACTGCCGGCCGTGCTGGCGGACGGCGCCCCCCTCGGCCATGTCGTCGACTGCATCGGCCTGACCGCGGATTTCCGCCGCCGGCCCCATGACACGGCCGAAGCCCATGTCGCGGTGACCAGCCGGCTGCTCGCCCATGGGCGTTTCGACTCCTTCCTCTTCCTCTCCTCGACCCGGGTCTATGCGAGGGCGCGGGCGACGATGGAGGAGGGCGAACTGCCGGTGCTGCCGTCCGATCCGTCCGACCTCTACAACATCACCAAGCTGGCGGGCGAGGCGCTGTGCCTGGCGACCGACCATCCGGCGGTCAGGGTCGCCCGCGTCTCCAACGTCTATGGCCCCGGCATGGGGGCGGAAAATTTCCTCGGCGCGGTCGCGGCCGAAGGGCTGGCGACCGGCGCCGTCCGCTTCGGCCAGGGGCCGGACTCGGCCAAGGACTATGTCTCGCTCGCCGATGTCGCGCGGCTGGCGATCGCCATCGCCACGGAGGGCCGCCACCGGCTCTATAATGTCGCGGGCGGGCGCAACACACGCCATGCCGAGATCGCGGCGGCACTCACCGACGCCTTCGGCTGGCGTACCAGCTTCGCCCCGGACGGCCCCACGGTCGGCTTCGTGCCGATCGAGACGGCCCGTCTGGCGGCCGAATTCACGCCCCCCACGGGCGATCTTCTCACGGACCTGCCCGCCTTGATCCGGGCGCATCCCCAGGAGTTTCTGACAGATGCTGTTGATCGACGATAAGCGCGGCGTGGTCGTTGTCGAGGACGAGACCGGCGCCAAGCGCGAGCTGAAGTTCGACACGGCGGAAGCCTTCGAAGCCGTCTCCGCCGCCTGGCTGCGCATCGGCTGGGACGTCAAATACGTCTATGGCTTCTCCTGGCTGGGCCGGCCGGTGATCCAGCTTCCCGAGGACATGATCCGCATCCAGGAGATCATCTTCCAGGTGAAGCCCGACGTGGTGATCGAAACCGGCGTCGCCCACGGCGGCTCCCTCGTCTTCTACGCCAGCCTGTTCGAGGCCATGGGCAAGGGCCGCGTGGTCGGCATCGACATCGAGATCAGGAAGCACAACCGCGCCGCCATCGAGGCGCATCCGATGTTCGAACGGATCACCCTGATCGAGGGCAGCTCGACGGCGCCCGAGACGGTGGCCGCGGTGAAGGCGCAGGTGAAGCCGGGCGAGACCGTGCTGGTCATCCTCGACAGCAATCACCTGAAGGACCATGTCGAGGCGGAGCTGAAGCTCTATTCGCCGCTGGTCACGGCGAATTCCTATATCGTCGCCTGCGACGGCATCATGGCCCAGGTGGTGGGGGCGCCCCGCACCAGTCCGGACTGGACCTGGAACAACCCGATCTCGGCGGTCGATGATTTCTTGGCGACGACCAAGGATTTCGTGCTCGAGGAGCCGGCCTTCCCCTTCAACGAGGGGCTGGTGCGCAGCCGCGTCACCTATTGGCCGAAGTGCTACCTCAAGCGGGTCGCCGGCTGACGGCGAAAGGGGGCTGACGTGAAAGCGGTGATCCTGGCGGGCGGCCTCGGCACCCGCATCTCGGAAGAATCGCATCTTCGGCCGAAGCCGATGATCGAGATCGGCGGGCGGCCGATTCTCTGGCACATCATGAAGATCTATGCCCATCACGGCATCGACGAATTCGTGATCTGCTGCGGCTACCGCGGCTATATGATCAAGGAATATTTCGCCAATTACGTCCTGCACCATTCGGACGTGACCATCGACGCCGCCTCGGGCCGTATCACCTATCACCAGACCACGGCCGAGCCGTGGAAGGTCACCCTGGTCGACACCGGGGAAGAGACCATGACCGGCGGCCGCCTGAAGCGGGTGCGCGACTACCTGACCCCGGGCGAGAGCTTCTGCCTGACCTATGGCGACGGGGTTTCCGACATCGACGTCGCGGGCTCGATCGCCTTCCACAAGGCGCATGGCAAGCTCGCCACCATCGGCGCGGTGATCCCGCCCGGGCGCTACGGCGCGCTCCGCATGGAAGGCGACAGCGTGACCAGCTTCACGGAGAAGCCGCCGGGCGACAACGCCTTCATCAACGGCGGCTTCTTCGTCCTCCAGCCGGAAGTGGTCGACCGCATCGCGGGCGACGCCACCCCCTGGGAGGCGGCGCCGCTCGAAGGCCTGGCGCGGGACGGCGAATTGGTCGCCTTCCGCCATGCCGGCTTCTGGCACGCCATGGATACGCTGCGCGACAAGAATGTGCTCGAAGCGCTCTGGGCCAAGGGCAACGCGCCCTGGAAATTGTGGCGGGAGTGATGGCGGGCGTGGCATCGCGCGGCCCCGACGCCGGCTTCTGGGCCGGCCGGAAAGTGCTGCTGACCGGGCACACCGGCTTCAAGGGAAGCTGGGCGGCGCTTTGGCTCCACCGCATGGGGGCCCGTGTGACCGGCCTCGCCCTGGCGCCGGAGAGCCCGGCGCTCTTTGACCTCGCCCGGGTCGGCGACGTCGTCGAGTCCCATCTCGTCGACCTCCGCGACCAGGCCGCGGTCGAGGCGACGGTGCGGGCGGCGGCGCCGGAGATCGTCCTCCACATGGCGGCCCAGCCGATCGTGCGCCGCTCGCTGGCCGATCCGGTCGAGACTTTCGCCACCAATGTGCTCGGCACCGTGCATCTGCTCGACACGCTGCGCCGGGTCGAGGGGCTGCGGGCCGTCCTGGTGATCACCTCGGACAAGGTCTATGCCAATGCCGAGGCGGGCCATGCCTTTGCCGAGAGCGATCCGCTCGGCGGCAAGGATCCCTATTCGGCCTCCAAGGCGGCCTGCGAGATCGCCACGTCGTCGATGGCGCGCAGCTTCCTCGGCCCCGCCGGGGTCCGGGTGGCGACCGCGCGGGGCGGCAATGTCGTGGGCGGCGGCGATTTCGCGGCCGACCGCCTGGTGCCCGACGCCGTGCGCGCCCTGGTCGCCGGCCGGCCGCTCGTCCTGCGCCATCCCGAGGCGACCCGGCCCTGGCAGCATGTGCTCGACTGTATCGCCGGCTATCTCGTCTTCGCCGAGGACCTGGTGGCCGGGCGCGAAGTGCCGCCGTCGCTCAATTTCGGGCCGCTGCCCGGGGCCGACGTCACCGTCGGCCGCCTCGCCGAGGCGGTGCTGGCGGCGCTCGGCGACACCAAGGGTTATGTCCACGAGCCGGTGCCCGGCTCGGTCGAGATGAAGACCCTGGCCATCGATTCCCGCCTGGCGCGCCGCCTGCTCGCCTGGCGCGACCGCATCACCGGCGACCTGCTCACCGATTTCACGGCGGAATGGTATCGTGCCTGGATCGCCGGCCAGGATATGCACGACACGACCCTCGCCCAGATCCGCCGTTTCGAGGCTCTCGCATCATCATGACCGCCGTGCCCGCCTGCCGCTTCTGCGGCGCCCCGCTGACCCGGACCTTTGTCGACCTGGGCAAGACGCCGCTGGCCAATTCCTATGTCACCGCCGAAGACGTCGCGGCGGGACGCGACAAGTCCTATCCGCTGCACGCCCGGGTGTGCGATTCCTGCCTTCTCGTGCAGGTCGACGAAGTGGTGCCGGCCGAGGACATCTTCTCGGACTATGCCTATTTCTCGTCCTATTCGCCCGGCTGGATCGAACATGCGAAGCGTTATGCCGAGGCGATGATCGCGCGCTTCGGCCTCGGCCCGCAGTCGCTCGTGGTCGAGGTCGCTTCGAACGACGGCTATCTGCTGCGCCATTTCGTCGAGCGCGGCATCCCGGTGCTCGGGGTCGAGCCGGCCGCCAATGTGGCCGAGGTGGCGCGCGCCGCCGGCGTTCCGACCGAGGTGGTGTTCTTCCACCGGGACTCGGGCCGCGACCTCGCCGCCCGCGGCTTCAAGGCCGACCTGATGGCGGCCAACAATGTCTTCGCCCATGTCCCGGACATCAAGGGCTTCGCCGCCGGTTTCGCCGAAGTGCTGAAGCCCGAAGGCGTGGTGACCTTCGAGTTCCCGCATCTGCTCAATCTGATCGAGCAGGTGCAGTTCGACACGATCTACCACGAGCATTATTCCTATCTCTCGCTGGTGGTGGTGGAGCGGGTGCTGGGCTCGGTCGGGCTTCGCGTCTTCGACGTCGAGGAATTGCCGACCCACGGCGGCTCGCTCCGCGTCTTCGCCTGCCATGCCGGTGCCGGCCGGGCGCAGGAGGCGGGCGTCGCCCATGTCCGCGCCCGGGAGGCGGCGGCGGGGCTCGACCGGCCGGAAGGCTACGACGGTTTCGCGCCCAAGGTGGCCGCGGTGAAGGCGGGCTTCCTCGCCTATCTGCGCGAGGCCAAGGCGGCGGGCAAGCGGATCGCCGCTTATGGTGCGGCGGCCAAGGGCAACACCTTCCTCAATTACTGCGGCGTCACCGCGGACGACATCCTGATGGTGGCCGACCGCAGCCCGGCCAAGCAGGGCCGCCTGCTGCCCGGCAGTCACATCCCGATCGTCTCGCCCGAGGCGCTGATCGCGGCGGCGCCGGACGAAGTGGTGATCCTGCCCTGGAACCTGGCGGCGGAAATCGCCGGCTCGCTCGCCCCGCTCAAGGCGCGCGGCTGCCGCTTCCGGGTCGCCGTGCCGGTCTTGCGCGAGGTCTAGGATGCGCTTCCTGGCCACGCCGATCGCCGGGATGGTCGTGGTCGAGGCCGAGCCCCACGGCGATGCGCGTGGCCTCTTCGCCCGTCTCTATTGCCCGGCGGAATTCAGGGCCGCCGGGCTCGGCGCCTTCACGCCGACCCAGGTCAATCTCTCGCGCAATGGGGCGCGCCATACGCTGCGCGGGATGCACTACCAGGATCCGCCGCGGGCCGAGGCCAAGCTGATCCGGGCGGTGCGCGGCGCCGCCTTCGACGTCGCCGTCGACCTTCGGCCGGACAGCCCGACCTATCGGCGCTGGCACGGGGTCGAGCTGGACGAGCATTCGATGCGGGCGGTCTTCCTGCCCGAGGGCTGCGCCCACGGCTTCCTGACCCTGACGCCGGATTGCGACCTCCTCTATCACATGGGACGCGATTTCGAGCCCGGTTTTGGCCGCGGCATTCGCTTCGACGACCCGGCGATCGGTATCGACTGGCCGGCACCGCCAGCGGTCATCGACCCCCGCGACGCCGCCTGGCCGCTGCTCGAACCCGCGTAATCGCCGCGAATCAAGCCGCGTTTCTGTTGACCGGCTCCGCCGGCCACGGTTCTAATCCCTTGGGTCGCGATGCGGCGCGGGGGCGCCGGGACATTCCTGAAGCGGATCCCGAAAGCGGAGGTCGATGATGCGTCTCTCGTTCAAGTCCTGCCTTCTGTCGGCCCTGATGGCCACGGCGGCTCTGGCCGGCGTCGCCAAGGCCGAAGAAGACAAGGTCGTCAACGTCTATAACTGGGAAGAATATATCGACGACACGACCCTGGCCGACTTCGAGAAGGAGACCGGAATCAAGGTCGTCTACTCGACATTCGATTCGAACGACACGCTGGAAGCCAAGATCCTGGCCGGCAAGTCGGGCTACGACGTGGTCTTCCCCTCGGGCGCCTTCCTGGAACGCCAGATCAAGGCCGGCGCCTATCAGAAGCTGGACAAGGCCAAGCTCACCAACATCGGCAACATGGACCCGGACATCATGGGCAAGGTCGCCCAGTTCGACCCGGGTAACGAACACGCCGTCGACTACATGTGGGGCATCACCGGCATCGGCTACAACGCGGCCAAGATCAAGGAGATCATGCCGGATGCTCCGATCGACAGCTGGTCGATCATTTTCGATCCCAAGATCGCGGCCAAGTTCAAGAAATGCGGCATCGCCATCCTGAACGCCCCGGACGAAGTGATCCCGGCGGTGCTCAAGTATCTGGGCGAGGATCCGAATTCCAAGGATCCGGCGGTGATCAAGAAGGCCCTGCCGGTGCTCGAGAAGATCCGGCCCTTCATCACCCGCTTCGAAGGTTCGTCGATGATCGACAAGCTGGCGACCGGCGACATCTGCCTGGCCATCGCGTGGAACGGTGACATGTTCCAGGCCAAGGCCGCCGCAGATGCGGCCAAGAACGGCGTCGACGTGAAATTCTCGATTCCGAAGGAAGGCGCCCAGCTCTGGTTCGACTCGATGGCCATCCTGGCCGACGCGCCGCACCCCGACAACGCCCATGCCTTCATCAACTTCATGATGCGGCCGGACATCATCGCCCGGAACTCGGCCTCCACCCAGTATGCCAACGGCAATGCCGCGGCGAAGGCGGTGATGGACCCGGCGGTGACCTCGAACCCTGGCATCTACCCGATGCCCGAGACGATGAAGACCCTCTACCTCATCACCGCCTATTCCCAGAAGGAACAGCGGGTGCTGAACAAGATCTGGGAAACCATCAAACTGGCTGAATAAGCAACGAGAGCGACCGGCGCCAGACCAACTGGCGCCGGTCTTCGGTTTCGGGCAGGGGCTTCGCGGGCAGGCGGCGGGGCCGGCTTCTGGAGGGGTTACCGGTATGAGTGTTGCGAGCGCCGCGCGGGTGCCGTTCGAGCCGTGGAACGATCCACAGGCCAAGCCCTATATCCGCATCATCAACGTCACCAAGACTTTCGGTGACTTCGTCGCGGTCGACAACATCAGCCTCGACATCTACCAGCGGGAATTCTTCTCGCTGCTCGGCCCGTCAGGCTGCGGCAAGACCACGCTCCTGCGCATGCTGGCGGGCTTCGAGAACCCGACCGCGGGCAAGATCGAACTCGACGGCGTCGACATGTCCTCCGTGCCGCCCTACGAGCGGCCGGTCAACATGATGTTCCAGTCCTATGCCCTGTTCCCGCATATGAACGTCGAGGAGAACATCGCCTTCGGGCTGCGCCAGGACGGCGTGCCCAAGGCCGAGCGGAACGCTCGGGTCGAGGAGATGCTGAACCTCGTCCAGCTCACCCAGTTCGCCAAGCGCAAGCCCCATCAGCTCTCCGGCGGTCAGCGCCAGCGCGTGGCACTGGCCCGCAGCCTGGTGAAGAAGCCCAAGATGCTGCTCCTCGACGAGCCGCTCGGCGCGCTCGACAAGAAGCTCCGCGAGCAGACCCAGTTCGAGTTGATGAACATCCAGGAACAGGTCGGCATCACCTTCGTGATCGTCACCCACGACCAGGAAGAGGCGATGACCGTCTCGTCCCGGATCGCGGTGATGAACCATGGGCGGATCGCCCAGGTGGCGACCCCGACCGAGATCTACGAATATCCGAACAGCCGTTACGTCGCCGAATTCATCGGCGACGTGAACGTTTTCGAAGGCCGTCTGGCCGACGCCAAGCCGGATCATGTGATCATCCATTCGGCGGAAGCCGAGGCCGACATCTTCGTCGACCGTGGCACCTCGGCGGCGCCGGGCGCCACCGTCTGGGTCGCGGTCCGGCCGGAAAAACTCGACGTCTCGCTCGAGCCGCCGCCGCAGCCCGACTACAACTGCATCCGCGGCACGGTCTGGGACATCGGCTATCTCGGCAATCTCACGATCTATCACGTGCGCCTCGCCAACGGTAAGAAGGTGACCGCCTCGGTCGCAAACCGGATGCGCCTGCGCGACCGGCCGATCACCTGGAACGACGAGGTCTATCTCTCCTGGGCGCCGGACAGCGCCGTGGTGCTGGTGTCATGAGCAGCGTGAACGGCACCCCGGACGACCGGCCGCCCTCTGCCTATCTGGCGGGCGAGGTCCATTCCCATCTCGAACTGCTGCACCGCCGCCTGCTGAGCTTCCCGCCCTATCGCTTCCTGCTCTGGGCGGTGACGAAGGCCGGGATCACCGGCCGCGGCTTGGTGATCGCCTTTCCCTTCACCTTCCTGCTGCTGTTCTTCCTGATCCCTTTCCTGATCGTCCTCAAGATCAGCTTTGCCGATACGGTGCTGGCGATCCCGCCCTATCAGGACCTGATCGAAGTGGTCGACGACGGCATCGACTATTTCGTCAACATCAAGCTCAACCTGAACAACTACTGGACGATCTTCACCGAGGACACCTATGCCCTCGCCTATCTGAACTCGGCCAAGATCGCGGCGATCTCCACCCTGGTCTGCCTGCTCATCGGCTTTCCCATGGCCTATGCCATGGCGCGCGCCGACGAGGGCCTGCGCCCGACCCTGCTGATGCTGGTGATCCTGCCGTTCTGGACCTCGTTCCTGATCCGCGTCTATGCCTGGATCGTGATCCTGCGGCCGGATTCGGGCCTGTTGAACACCTTCCTCACCATGATCGGCGTGCTCGGCCCGGACGAATCCGTGCACATCATGAATACCGAATGGGCGATGTATATCGGCATCGTCTATTCCTACCTGCCCTTCATGGTGCTGCCGCTCTACGCCAACCTCGAGCGGATGGACATGAGCCTGCTCGAAGCCGCGGCCGACCTCGGCTGCCGGCCGACCAAGGCGTTCTGGGTGATCACCGTGCCGCTCGCCATTCCCGGCATCATCGCCGGCTGCTTCCTCGTCTTCATTCCGGCGGTCGGCGAATATGTCATTCCCGAACTGCTGGCGGGCGACAATGTCCGGGTGATCGGGCGCAAGCTGTTCACCGACTTCTTCTCCGAACGGAATTGGCCGCTCGCCTCCGCCGTCTCGGTGATCCTGCTCCTGATCCTGGTCATCCCGATCATGTTGTTCCAGCGCCAACAGGCCAGATTGCAGGAGGCCGGGCGATGAAGAAGGGGCTCACCACCGTCAATCTGGCGGCACTCACCTTCGGCTTCGCCTTCCTCTATATGCCGATCGCCATCCTGGTCTTCTTCTCCTTCAACGAGAGCCGGCTGGTGAACGTCTGGGGTGGCTTTTCGCTGAAATGGTATGTCGAGCTGTTCAACGACGAGGACCTGCTGACCGCAGCATGGATCTCTCTCGTGCTCGCGGTCTGCACCTCGACCCTCTCGGTCGTCTTCGGCACCGTGGCCGGCTTCGTGATGGCGCGCTTCACCTCGTTCCGGGGCCGCGTGCTGTTCTCCGGCATGATCTATGCGCCGCTGGTGATGCCCGAGGTGATCACCGGCCTGTCGCTGCTCCTGCTCTTCGTCGCGATCGACTGGGGGCGGGGACTCGGCACCATGATCATCGGCCATACCTCCTTCTGCACCTCCTATGTCGCCGTCGTGGTGCAGTCGCGCCTGGTCAGCTTCGATCGCTCGATCGAGGAGGCGGCCCAGGACTTGGGGGCGACGCCGCTGAAGACCTTCTTCGTCATCACCCTGCCGGTGATAGCGCCTGCGCTGGTCTCCGGCTGGCTGCTCTCCTTCACCCTGAGCCTCGACAATGTGGTGACCACGTCCTTCACCAACGGGCCGGGCTGGGACACGCTGCCGCTGAAGATTTTCTCGGCCGTGAAGCTCGGCGTGAAGCCGGAGATCAACGCCCTCTCCACCATCATGATCGGTATCGTGGCGATCGGCGTGGTGGCCGCGTCGATCCTGCAGAAGCGGGCCATGGTGGAGCGTCAGCGGGCCGAACGAATGGCCGCCGCATCCGACGAGTAAGGGGGGACGGCGGCTTTCGTTAACGGCGGTAACCTGCATCGCTGGCGTGCACCTATTGCATGAAAGCGAACGTTGAAACCGACGCAGATTGTCGCCATCTTCGGTGTAACAGACCGGCGCCCAGGCTCCCCCCCAATTTGGCTTGGCCCGGTTCGTGGCGGTGTCATCCCCCCTCGATGCCGTCCGCGTTTCAGACGCGACTGCGCCCGGTCGACCCCCCCTCGACCGGGCGCTTTGTTTCTGGCGCACAGAATGCCGCGGCAACGGACGGTGCGCAGTGACGACGATCACCGGCTGGACAAGCCGCCCGCCGCGCGCCATACCTCGGCCATGACTGCCGCCACCCGATCCGATCTCGTCGCCGACATCCTGGTGGTGGGGGGCGGCATGGGCGGCCTCGCCACCGCGATCGCCCTCGCCCGGGGCGGTTTCTCGGTTCTTCTGGCGGACGAGCAGGCGCCGGCCACGACCACCGATCCCGGCTTCGACGGCCGTGTCTCGGCCATCGCCCATGCCTCCTGCCAGTTGCTGCGCGCGATCGGCGCCTATGAGGCGCTGGCGCCCTACGGCCAGCCGATCCTGGACATCAGGGTGACCGACGGCCGCCCGGGCGAGAAGCCTTCGCCCCTGTTCCTGCATTTCGACCATCAGGCGATCGGCGACGAGCCCTTCGGCATGATCCTGGAGAACCGCCATATCCGCCTCGGCCTGATGGCGGTGATCGCCGGCATTCCGTCGATCCGCGTGCTGGCGCCCGTGCGCGTGGTCGGGACCGAGCGCGGTACCGCCGGGGCCATCGCCCACCTGGCCGACGGCCGCAAGATCCGCGCCCGCCTGATCGTCGCCTGCGACGGCCGCGCCTCGCCGCTTCGCGAAGAGGCGGGCATCCGCAAGGTCGCCTGGGATTACAGCCAGGACGGCATCGTGACCACGGTCGAGCACGAGTTGCCGCATCAGGGCGTGGCCTGCGAGCATTTCCTGCCCTCAGGTCCCTTCGCCATCCTGCCCATGACCGGCAACCGCTGTTCCCTGGTCTGGACCGAGCGGCGCGAGCTGACGCCCGCCCTGATGGCGATGGCGCGCGACGCCTTCGACGTCGAGATGCGGCGGCGCCTGGGCGACGGGCTGGGGGCGGCCCGTTCGGTCGGCCCGCGCTTCGCCTATCCCCTGGCCTTCCACATGGCGACCCGCTTCGTCGACCGGCGCCTGGCCCTGGTCGGCGATGCCGCCCACGGCCTGCATCCGATCGCCGGCCAGGGCCTGAACCTGGGGCTGCGCGATACCGCGGCCCTGGCCGAAGTGCTGGCCGATGGCGCCCGCCTCGGCCTCGATCCCGGGGATGACACGCTGCTCGATCGCTACGAGCGCTGGCGGCGGGTCGATTCGGTGGTCATGGGGTCGGTCATGGACGGGCTCAACCGGCTGTTCTCCAACGATGCCATGCCGCTCCGCCTGGCCCGCGATCTCGGCCTCGCCGCGGTCGAACGCCTGCCGGGCCTGAAGAAATTCTTCATGCACCACGCCCGCGGCACGGTCGGCAAACTGCCCCGCCTGCTCGAGGGCAAGCCGCTCTGAGCCTGAAGGGGGCGGCGCGGGCCGCCTCCGCCCGGCGAAGAGGTCCGCAGCGGTTCACAGCGCCCCTTTAGGATCGAGCGACGGATCATCGCGCGGTTCCTTCAAGGGAGACCGCCATGAGCGTAGCACTCGCCTTCGCCGCCCTCCTGCTCGCCGCCGCCCGTTCGGCCGGGCGTGCACCCGCCCCGCGCCGGGTGCGGCGATGAGCCTGTCCCTCCGCCTGCCGGCGGCGACCGTGCCGGATCTGATCGTGGTCGACCGGATCACCGATTTTCCCTGGGTCCTGGCCGGATTCCGCGTCGTCACGGCGGCGAATTATATCGCTTCCGTGTCGGCCGCCGGGCGACCGCGCCGGGTGGTGAACCTGTGCCGGCGCTTCGACTACCTCGGCCCCGGCTATTATTGCTCGCTGCTGGCCGAGGGGCGGGGCGACCGCGTGCTGCCCCGGGTCGACACGATCGCCGCCGTTTCGAAGCCCGCCGGCCGGGCGGGTCTGGTGGCGCCGCTCGACCGGGTGCTGGCAGCAATGGGCGACCTGCCGGGGATCGCCGATGGCCATGTCCTGCACTGCTGGTTCGGGCGCTGCGGCGAGGCTGCCCTGGCCGATCTCGCGGCGCGGGCCTTCGCATTGGTCCCGCTGCCGCTGCTCGACCTCGTGCTGGCGCGGACCGTGGACGGGCAGGGTTGGCGTATCGCAGCGATGAGGGCGGGCGACCTGCGCCGGCTGGACGGCGTCCCCGCGTCTTCCTTCGCCGACGCCCTGTCCGAAGCGCTGCGCCGGGAGGGCCGGGCGAGCCGGCGTCCGCCCTCCCGGATGCCGCGGCTGGCCGTGCTGCACGATCCGGACGACCCGCTGCCGCCGTCGCGGCCCGAGACGATCGCCCATCTCGCCCGCATCGGCGAGAGCATGGGGATCGCGGTCGAGCCGATCCGCCGGCGCGACTTCGGGCGCCTGGCAGAATTCGACGCCCTCTTCATCCGCGAGACCACGGCGGTCACCCACCATACCTTTGCCTTCGCCCGGCGGGCGGCCGACCTGGGCTTGCCGGTGATCGACGATCCGGCCTCGATCCTGCGCTGTACCAACAAGGCCTTCCTGGCCGAGCTTCTGGCCCGGGGCGGCGTCGCCACTCCCGCCACCACTCTGGTGACCCGCCGCGACCTCGACGCGGTGGCGGCCCGGATCGCCTTTCCCACCGTCCTGAAGCAGCCGGACGGCGCCTTCAGCCGAGGGGTCCGCAAAGTCGCGGAGCGCGGCGCCTTCCAGGCCACGGCGGCCGCCCTGCTCCGGGAATCCGCGGTGGTGCTGGCGCAGGAATTCCTGCCCACTGCCTTCGACTGGCGGGTCGGCGTGCTGGGCGGGCAGGTTCTCTTCGCCGCGCGCTATTGGATGGTCCCCGGCCATTGGCAGATTCTGCGGCACGGCGCCGACGGCGGCCGCGACGAGGGCAAGACCGAAGCGGTGGCGATCGGCGAGGTACCGCCCGCCGTGCTCGACACTGCCTGCCGCGCCGCCGCCCTGGTGGGTGATGGCTTCTACGGCGTCGACCTCAAGGAAACCGCGCGGGGCGTCGTGGTGATCGAGGTGAACGACAACCCGAACCTGGATCGGGGCTTCGAGGATGCGGCCCAGGGCGACGAAGTCTATCGCCGCCTGCTGAGCCATTTCCGCGCGGCGATCGAAACCGCGCGCAGCCTTCCGGCACTGCCGCCTGCCGTGGTCTCGCTGGCCGGGCGGCGGCGGGGCGGGCCATCGCCCCGCTGATCTCGTTCAGCGTTTCAGCCCGCGGCTGTCCAACGCCTGGAGATAGGTGGCGAAGATCTCCGCCTGGTTTTCGGCGAAATGGCGCAGCGTGGCCCAGGTGTAGAGGCCGCTGTCGTGGCCGTCGTCGAAGATCAGGCGGACGGCGTAATTGCCGATCGGCTCGGCGCCGACGATGGTGACGCTGCGTTTTCCGGCGACGATCTGCTTCGTCTCGGCGCCGTGGCCCTGGACTTCGGCCGAGGGGCTCTCGACCCGCAGCAGCTCGGCCGGCAGCATGTCGCGGCGGCCGTCGTCCCACTCGATCTCCAGGCAGCGGTCGGCCGTGCGGATGCGGATCTCGGCGGGCCAGGGGGCGGTCACGCCGGGCTGCCTTCCTCGTCCAGCTTGCGCGCCTCCTCGATCAGCATGATCGGCACACCGTCGCGGATCGGATAGGCGAGGCGGGCCGCCTCGGAGACCAGTTCGCCCCGCTCGCGGTCGTAGCGGAGCGGCTGGCGCGAGGCCGGGCAGACCAGGATTTCCAGGAGTTTGGGGTCGACGCTGCCATGGCTGGCAGCAGAAGTGTCGCTCATCGAAGGACCTATTGGACGCGGTTGTCGGTTGCGCCGAGTCTGGCGGCGATCGCCATTTCCAGCAAGGCGATCATCATCTCGGCCCGTTCAGCGACGCCGGCGGCCTCGAGCAGGGCCTGTTTCTCGGCCGGCGTGAAGGGGCAGATCATGGCGAGCGCATTGATCAGGGCTTCGCCCGGGGCCTGGTCGATCGCCTGCCAGTCGGCCGAGAGCCCGTGGATCTCGAGATAGGAGCGGAGCGCCGGGGCCAGGCGCTCGCGGTTGACCGTGCCGGCATTGGCATCGGGCACCAGGTCGCCCAGATAGGCGCCGTAATCCGCCACCACCTTGCGGTAGGGCGTGACGCGGGCCAGTTCCTCGGCGATGCGGAAACGGCAGACCCCGGTCAGGGTGATCAGGAAGCGGCCGTCGTCCGTCTCGGTGAAGGCGGTGACCTTGCCGAGGCAGCCGATCCGGAACACCCGCGGCTCGGCCGAAGGGTCGCCCGGGTTTTCCGGCTGCACCATGCCGATCATGCGCTCGCCCGCCAGGGCGTCGCGCAGCATGGCGAGATAGCGCGGCTCGAAAATATTGAGCGGCAGCTTGCCCCGCGGCAGCAGCAGCACGCCCGCCAGCGGGAAGATCGGCACGATGGCCGGCAGTTCGCCGGCCTCGATCTGTCCCACGCGGGCACTCATCGGCCGTCAGGCGAACAGGATCGACGACAGGCGCCGCCGGCCCTCGACCGCCAGGGGATCGTCGAAGCCCCAGACCTCGAACAGCTTCACGAGCTGCTTCCGGGCCGCCTCGTCGTTCCACTTGCGGTCGCGCTTCACGATTTCGAGCAGGTGGTCGAGCGCTTCCTGGTTCCGGCCGGCGGCATGGAGGCCGACCGCGAGGTCGAGGCGGGCCTGGTGATTGGCGGGATCGGCCGCGACCGCCTCGGCCAGGGGGGCCAGGTCGCCGATGGCGCCCGCTTCCTTGGCCAGGGCGAGGGCGGAACGGGCGCTCACCACGTCGGCGTCACCTTCCTTGTCCTCGGGTACGGCGGCGAGGAATTCCTCGGCCTCGTCCAGCGCACCGCGGGCGAGCGCCACCTTGGCGAGGCCGGCGAGCGCCGCGGGATGCTGCGCCTCGGCCTGCAGCACTTCGGCGAAGGCGCCTTCGGCCTCGTCGTGGCGGCCTTCAGCCAGTGCCGCGCGGCCGAATTCCAGCGCTTCCTCGACCGGGGAAGCGCCGCCGCCGGACATTTTCACCAGGCGATCGACGAAGGCCTTCACCTGGGATTCGGGCAGGGCGCCCTGGAAGCCGTCGACCGGCTGGCCCTGGAAGAAGGCATAGACCGCGGGGATCGACTGCACGCGCATCTGCTGCGCGATCTCGGGGTTCTGGTCGACGTCGATCTTGACCAGGCGGACGGCGCCGCGCGCCGCCAGCACGGTCTTTTCGAGCGCCGGGCCGAGCTGGCGGCAGGGGCCGCACCAGGTCGCCCAGAAATCGACGATGACCGGCACCTGCCGGGACATCTCCAGGACGTCCTGGCGGAAGGTCTGGAGCGAGCCGTCCTTGATCAGGTCTGCGGGCGCGGGGCCGGCGCCGCCCTGCTGCTGTCCACCACCCGGAGCCTGGCCGATGAGGGTTTCCATGAAATCGTTCCGTCCGTTATCGCGACGTGTTTTCCGACACATCTTTAGGCGGCCTGCGCCCCGAAGGCACGCGGTTTCGCAATCGTCCTCAAGATGGGGTGGCGCCGGCCCGCTACAAGCCCACCCCGGATCCGCCTTCAGGCCCCGCCGCCCGCCTTGGCAGCCGCCCGCGCCGCGGTCACCGCCGCGATGTCGACCAGGACGGGCGGATGGCCCACGGCTGCCAGGAAGCGCTCGAAATCGCCGCGCGCGATCGCCGTCGTGCGGTCGTTCCGCAGCGGGTGGAAATAGAGCGTGTCGAACGCCATCAACCCCGCATCGAGGACGAGGCGGACATCCTTGGCCGATTCGTTCGCCAGGGTGAAAGGCGTGACCGAGCCGGGCGTCACACCCAGAATCGCTTCCATCGCTTCCGCACTGCCGAAGGAGAGGCGCGGTGCCCCCAGATGCTTTTCGAGCGCGGTCAGATCGACCCGGACGGTCTCTTCCGCGACGACCAGCCAGAAGCCGCCCTTACGGTCCTTGAGGAACAGGTTCTTGGCATGCCCGCCGGCCAGAGCGCCGCGGAACGCCTGGGCTTCCTCGACGGTATGGGCGGCCTCGTGGGCATGGGTGACATGGGCGATCCCCAGCCTGTCGAAAAGGGCGAAGAGGTCTTGATCGGTCATCGGCATGATCGTTTCTTGTAGCCCCGCGGGGGCCGAATGGGCAGCCGAAAAAACAGGCTTGCAATCGTCGAATCCCTGCGTATATTCCCGGCTCTCGACGCGGCGCACCGCGTCGCAGACGCCAGAGCGGGCGTAGCTCAGGGGTAGAGCACAACCTTGCCAAGGTTGGGGTCGAGGGTTCGAATCCCTTCGCCCGCTCCAGTGTTTCCAAGGGTTTT
>NZ_JBAZKR010000080.1:0-17704 GCF_041650655.1 Zavarzinia sp. | reverse complement strand
GTGGAAGCAAGAGCAAGACGACCGTCGAGGGCCAGGGCGAGGCGGCAGCATCCTTGCCTGCGGCCGGCGCGCCGCGGCGCCGCCCGGTACAGGCGCGCGGGCGGAAGCGGGTCGACACGATCCTGGGCGCCGCCGAACGGCTGATCCGCGACAAGGGCGTGGACGCCCTGAAGATGAGCGAGATCGCGGCCGAGGCCGAAGTGCCGATCGGCTCGATCTACCAGTTCTTCGCCGACCGCGGCGCGATCCTGCGCGCGCTGGCCGAGCGCTACATGGAACAGAACCGGCGCATGCTCGAAACGACGCTGCGCAACATCAAGACGATCGACGACGCCAAGCGGAAGCTCTGGCAGGCGGTCGACCAGTCCTTCGAGACCCATTGGACAGACCATGCCTTCCGCGACGTCTGGTTCGGCCTGCTGGCCGACCGTGACCTGCAGAAGTTGAACCAGGCCGCCGCCCGCCGCTCCGCCGCCATCATCGTCGGTGCCCTGAAGGGCCTGTTCAGCCACCTGCCGGAAGCCCGGCTGACGCTCGCGGCCGAAACCATGGTGCTGATGTCCGAAGGCCTGGTGCGTGCCACCAGCCTGGAAGACGTGGACATCGGCAAGGCCAAGGTCGGCGAATTCAAGCACCTGATCGCGCTCTATCTCCGGGATCTGTCGATCGGCGATTGACGGTATCGGTGCATTCATGTCATTAGAAGTGACATGAATGCACCGACCAAGACATATGACTCGCCCCTCCGTCGCCGCCAGCAGGCGGCGACGCGGGACGCCATTCTCGAAGCCGTCGGCCTCCTGGTCGAGGAAGCGGGGCTGGACGCCGTCTCCTATGCCGCCGTGGCGGTCCGTGCCGGGGTTCAGGAACGGACGGTCTATCGCCATTTCGCGACCAGGGCCGAATTGCTCGACGCCTTCTGGCGCTGGGTGAACGACCAGGCCGGTATCGTTGGCTTTCCCGCCAGCGAGGCGGAACTGCGGGCCATGCCGGCCAGGGCTTTCGCCGGCTTCGACAAGCGGCCGGCGATGATGGCGGCGTTGGCCTATTCCGAGGCCGGGCGGAACTTCCGCCTGGCCGTGAATGCGGAACGCCAGGCGGCCTATCGTGCCGTCCTGGCCGAGCGGCTGAAGGGCCTCGGTCCCGAGACCGCGGCGCGGGTCTGCGCCGCCATCCAACTTCTCTACAGCGTGACCGCCTGGGCGACCATGCGGGATTTCTGGCAGCTCGACGGCAAGGCCGCGGGCGAGACCGTGGCCTGGGCGATCGACCGCCTGCTGGCCGCCGTCGAACAGGGCGACCTGCCGTCGCCCGCATCTGACGAATGAGGGGAAAAATGCTGTTCCACGCCTCGATCCCGGCACAGGACGCCGAAACTGCCGCCGCCGTTCTGGCCGAGATCTGGCATGGTGAAGCCTTGCCGTTCCCGCCGGTGCCCGGCGCCTATGTCGTCTTTGCGGGCGACGAGCGGGCCACCACTCTCGAAATCTATCCGGCCGAGCGCACGCTGGAACCCTCGGCCGAGGGCGTCGCCGTCGGGCTCGGCGATCCGCGCATGGGCTATGTCGGCGACCATGTGGCGATCGCCAGCGCCCGCCCGGCGTCGGAGATCGCGGCGATCGCCCGGGCCGCGGGCTGGCGCGTCCAGGTCGCGAGCCGGGGGGGCCTGTTCGATGTTGTCGAGGTCTGGCTCGAGAACCGCTACATGATCGAAGTGCTGAGCCCGGAGATGCAGGCGGCCTACTGCGGCCTGATGACGGCGGCGAACTGGCGCGGCCTCCTGGCCGCCGGCCCTGGGCCCCAGGCGTCGGGCGGTGTCGCCGCGGGGTGAGGGGGCCTCTGGACATGGCGTTCTAGAATTCCTATTCTAAATGGCACTATGGTCAGAACAGCTCAATTTTCGGTGGACGCCTTCGTCGGCGCCGCCATCGCCCTCGTGGCCGACGACGGTCCCGGGGCGGCTTCCATTCCGGCGATCGCGCGCCGCGTCGGCGCGCCCACCGGCTCGCTCTATCATCGCTTCCCCTCGAAGGCGGCCGTGCTGGCCGCCGCCTGGGCCGAGGTTCAGGGCGATTTCATCGCCGCCCTGGTGCCGCCCCTGTGCGAGGCGCGGGCCGATCTCGCGGCGCTCACCCTGGTCGAATGGGCCAGGGCCAAGCCGCTGCGCGCCCGTTTCCTGCTGCTGAACGACTTCGATTCCCTGGTCGAAGGGGCGGCCCTGCCGGACGAGTTGCGCGCCACCCTGGCCCGCCAGGAGGAGACGCTGGATCTCGCCTTCCGCGCCCTCTTGGGCGGTACCGCCGACGCAGAAGTGGAGGCGCGCCTGCGCTTCCAGGTCTTCGACGGACCGATCGCCATGCTGCGCCCCCATCTCTTGAGCCGGGGCGCGGTGCCCGGTTTCGTCGACGCCATGGTGGCCGACCTGCACGGGGGTATACGGCTGGAGCGTGTGGCATGATCCGCTACTCGACCCAGACCGAAGCGGGCCGCCGCATTCCCCTCCATGACGCCGAAGGTTTCGAGGGCATGCGCCGGGCCGGCCGCCTGGCCGCCGCCACGCTCGCCTATATCGCCCCCTTCGTCCGCCCCGGCGTTTCGACGGCCAAGCTCGACAAGCTCTGCGAAGACTTCATGCGCGGCAATGGCGGTATTCCGGGCACCATCGGCTATCACGGCTATCAGCATGCGAGCTGCATTTCGGTCAACCACGTGGTGACCCACGGTATTCCGTCCGACGACAAGATCCTGGCCGAAGGCGACATCCTCAATATCGACGTGACGCCGGTGCTGGACGGCTGGTTCGGCGATGCCAGCCGCATGTATGTCGCCGGCAAGGCCAATGTGAAGGCGCGGCGCCTGATCGACACCACGCTCGAATCCCTGCTCGCCGGCATCGCCGCCGTGAAGCCGGGGGCGACGCTGGGCGACGTCGGCCATGCGATCGAGACGGTGGCGCATCGCGAACGCTTCACCATCGTCGAGGATTTCTGCGGCCACGGCGTGGGGCAGGTGTTCCACGACGCGCCCAACGTTTTGCACTACGGTGATCCGGGCAAGGGCATCGTGCTCGAACCCGGCATGATCTTCACGATCGAACCCATGCTGAACGCCGGCCGGCCCGAGGTGAAGGTCCTGTCCGACGGCTGGACCGCGGTCACCCGCGACCGTTCGCTCTCCGCCCAGTTCGAGCATTCGGTGGGCGTGACCGAGACGGGGGTGGAGATCTTCACCCCCTGGCCCGACGCGGCGGCGGACCTGAAGGCCGCCTCCTGATCACTCGGCGGCGCAGCCCTCGGCCTTGAACACCCTGACCGTCGAGGCCGGGAAGCGCGCCAGCTTCCCGGCCGGACGGACCGGCCGGCGGACCAGCTCGCCGCCGCAATTGGGGCAGCGGCCGGCCAGCCTGGTTTCCACGCAGGGGCGGCAGAAGGTGCATTCGAAGCTGCAGATCATGGCGTCGAGACTGTCCGGCGGCAGGTCGCGGTCACAGCATTCGCAACCCGGTCTCAGTTCCAGCATGGTCGAGCCTCCTTGCCCTTAAGGGCCTGTTCATCGGCAGGGCAATATGTTCATCTTGGGTGCAATGGTGTGGAGTGCACAATCGTGACGTTGCCGCCCGATACCGTCGAGCGCCTGTTCGCCGCTGCCGAAGACCTGGTGCGGGAAACCGGCCTGTCGGCCGTGACCCTTTCCGCCGTGGCGGTCCGTGCCGATGTGCCGATGGACAAGGTGGCGCCATATTTCGCCGACGATCGTAGCCTGCGTCACCGTCTGGTCGAGCGCTACCACGAGGCCAACCGCGAGGTCCTGCGTTTCTCCCTCCGCAACATGGAGAGCGTGGAGGACGCCATCGCCCAGCTCCAGCAGGCGGTGCACAATTACTTCGAGATGTTCCATCAGGACGCGGTGCTGCGCGACGTCTGGACCGAGATCCTGACCGACCGCGACATGCGCCAAATCAACCTTGGCCATGTCGTGATCAAGGCGGCCGATGTGGTCGAGCTGATCCGGCCGCTGGTGCCCAACCTGCCCGAGCTCGAGGTCGTCGCCGTGGTCGAGCTGATGATCCACATGACCGACGTCGCGGCGCGCTGGGCGGCCATGCGCCAGCCTGCTCAGGCCCGAGCCATGCTGGTCGAATTCAACAATATCATCGGCCTGATCGGCGCCGACCTGGTCCGCCGCAACGAGGCGGCGGGTGTCATTCGGCGACCGCAGGCCGTTTCCCACTCCTGACCTTGCGCTTGCGCCCCAGCAGGCCGGCCAGATAATGGCCGGTGTGGCTGCGGGCGACCTCGGCCACGTCTTCGGGCGTGCCTTCGGCCACCACTTCGCCGCCGCCGTCGCCGCCCTCCGGCCCCATGTCGATGACCCAATCCGCGGTCTTGATGACCTCGAGGTTATGCTCGATCACCAAGACCGTGTTGCCGGTCTCGACCAGGGCGTGCAGCACTTCGAGCAGTTTCCGCACGTCCTCGAAATGCAGGCCGGTGGTGGGTTCGTCGAGGATGTAGAGGGTGCGACCGGTCGGCCGTTTCGCCAGTTCCTTGGCGAGTTTGACGCGTTGCGCCTCGCCGCCCGAGAGGGTGGTCGCCTGCTGGCCGATCTTGATATAGCCGAGGCCGACCCGCTTCAGTGTTTCCAGCTTGTCGCGCACGGCCGGCACCGCCTTGAAGAAGTCGCAACCTTCCTCGATCGTCATGTCGAGCACGTCGGCGATCGACCGGTCCTTGAACATGACTTCCAGCGTTTCGCGGTTGTAGCGCTTACCCTTGCAGACGTCGCATTGGACATAGACGTCGGGCAGGAAGTGCATCTCGATCTTGATCACGCCGTCGCCCTGGCAGGCTTCGCAGCGGCCGCCCTTCACGTTGAAGGAGAAGCGGCCGGCCTTGTAGCCCCGGGCCTCCGCCTCGGGCAGGCCGGCGAACCAGTCGCGGATCGGGGTGAAGGCGCCGGTATAGGTGGCGGGGTTGGAGCGCGGTGTCCGCCCGATCGGCGACTGG
Organism: Zavarzinia sp.; assembly: GCF_041650655.1. Classification (GTDB taxonomy): domain Bacteria; phylum Pseudomonadota; class Alphaproteobacteria; order Zavarziniales; family Zavarziniaceae; genus Zavarzinia. The sequence goes on along the minus strand of NZ_JBAZKR010000080.1, from coordinate 12,698 downwards.
TCGATGTCGATCACCTTGTCGAGATGGTCGATGCCGTCGATCCGGTCGTGCGCGCCGGGGATCTCGCGGCTGCCGTTCAGGCGCTTGCTGAGCGCCTTGAACAGGGTTTCGATCACCAGGGTGGACTTGCCGCCGCCAGAAACCCCGGTGACGCAGGTGAAGGTGCCGAGCGGGATCTTGGCCGTGATGTCCTTCAGGTTGTTGGCCCGGGCGCCGACCACGCTCAGCACCCGCTTCTTGTCGAAGGGCCGGCGCATCGGCGGAATCGGTACGACCCGCGCGCCGGAGAGATATTGCCCGGTCAGGCTGGCCGGATTGGCCATGATCTCGGCCGGCGTCCCTTCCGCGATGATCTCGCCGCCATGGACGCCGGCGGCCGGACCCATGTCGATGACATGGTCGGCCGTGCGGATGGCATCCTCGTCGTGCTCGACCACGATCACCGTATTGCCGAGGTTGCGGAGCCGCTTCAAGGTCTCGATCAGGCGGTCGTTGTCGCGCTGATGGAGGCCGATCGAGGGTTCGTCGAGGACATAGAGCACGCCGGTCAGGCCGGAGCCGATCTGCGAGGCCAGACGGATGCGCTGGCTCTCCCCGCCCGAGAGCGTGCCGGAGGCGCGAGCCAGGGTCAGATAATTGAGGCCGACATTGACCAGGAAGCCCAGGCGCTCGTTGATTTCCTTGAGAATGCGGGCGGCGATCTCGGCCTGTTTCAGGGTCAGCGTGTCGGTGAGGGCGGCGAACCAGGCGGCCGCGTCGGCGATCGATTTCTCGGTCACCTGGCCGACGTGCAGGCCGCCGATCTTGACCGCCAGTGCTTCCGGCTTCAGCCGATGGCCGTTGCAGGCCTCGCACATCGAGGCGGACTGATAGGCGGAGAGTTCCTCGCGCATCCAGTCGCTCTCGGTCTCCTTCCAGCGGCGCTGGAGGTTGGGGATCACGCCTTCGAAGGGCTTCACGGTCTGGAAGCGCCGCGAGCCGTCCTCATAGGTCATGGTGATCGCCTCCTTGCCGGAGCCGTTCAGGAGGAGGTCGCGGACCTTTTCGGGCAGGTCCTTCCACGGCTTGTCGAGGCTGAACTTGAAGGCCTTGGACAGGCTCTCCAGCGTCTGGTGGAAGAAGGCGGAGACGGTCTTCGCCCAGGGCGCGATGGCGCCCTTGGAAAGGCTCAGGGTCTCGTCCGGGATGACCAGGGCGGGATCGAAATAGAGCTTGGTGCCGAGCCCGTCGCAGGCCGGGCAGGCACCGAAGGGATTGTTGAAGGAGAACAGCCGCGGTTCGATCTCGTCGATCGTGAAACCGGAGACCGGGCAGGCGAATTTCTGCGAGAAGATGGTGCGCTCGCCCGTGTCGGCATTCTCGGCGACGGCGATGCCGTCGGCGAGGTCGAGCGCTGTTTCGAGACTGTCGGCCAGGCGCGAGCCGATGTTGCCGCGCACCACGACGCGGTCCACCACCACGTCGATGTCGTGCTTCACCTTCTTGTTCAGCGTCGGCGTTTCGGCGATCTCGTAGAGCGTGCCGTCCACCTTGACGCGCTGGAAGCCGCGCTTCTGGAGGTCGGCCAGTTCCTTCTTGTATTCGCCCTTGCGGCCGCGCACGAAGGGGGCGAGGAGATAGAGGCGGGTGCCTTCCGCCATGGCCAGCACGCGGTCGACCATCTGGCTCACCGTCTGGCTCTCGATCGGCAAGCCGGTGGCCGGCGAATAGGGAATGCCGATCCTTGCATAGAGCAGGCGAAGATAGTCGTAGATCTCGGTCACCGTGCCGACGGTCGAGCGCGGATTGCGCGACGTCGTCTTCTGCTCGATCGAGATCGCGGGCGAGAGGCCCTCGATATGGTCGACGTCCGGCTTCTGCATCAGCTCGAGGAACTGCCGGGCATAGGCCGACAGGCTCTCGACATAGCGGCGCTGGCCTTCGGCATAGATCGTGTCGAAGGCGAGGGAAGACTTGCCGGAGCCTGACAGGCCGGTGATCACCACGAGCGAGTCACGCGGTATATCGACGTCGACATTCTTGAGGTTATGCTCGCGCGCGCCACGGACACAGATAAACTTGGACGACATCGGGAAGGGCCCTCAGCTACGCGGTACGGCGCCGGCAGGAAGCGATGATATGGGGATGGGGCATTTCCATCTCTATGCCTCGGCCGCAGATTATGGGTAGAAATCCCGCAACACGCCACTTGATCGAGTCGCCTCGATCGTTCTTATTATGTTCCAGATCAGCGGTGCCGCAAGCACCAAGGGGAGAGCCATGGCGGGCAGCGTCAACAAGGTCATTCTGGTCGGCAATCTGGGGCGCGACCCGGAGTCCCGCACGCTTCAGGACGGCAACCCGGTGGTGAACCTCTCGGTCGCCACCTCCGAGACCTGGAAGGACAAGATGTCGGGCGAGCGCAAGGAGCGCACGGAATGGCACCGGGTCGTCATCTTCAACGAGAATCTGGCCAGGATCGCCCAGCAGTATCTGCGCAAGGGCTCCAAGGTCTATGTCGAGGGCTCGCTGCAGACCCGCAAGTGGACCGACCAGCAGGGCCAGGAGCGCTTCTCGACCGAAGTGGTGCTGCAGAGGTTCCGCGGTGAACTGACCCTGCTCGACGGCAAGGGCGAAGGCGGCGGCATGGGCGGCCCCGACGACGAGGGCGGCGATTTCGGCGGTGGCGGCTATGGCGGCGGCGGTCGCTCCGGTGGTGGCAGCTATGGCGGCGGCCGTTCGGGCGGGGGCGGGGGCGGCAGCACTAGCGGCGGCGGTGGCCGCGGCCCGGCGCTGGACGACGAAATCCCCTTCTGACCTTTTGCATATGGCGGTGTGCCGGCCCATTCGGGCCGGCATTTTGCGTTGCCGCAATAATGGTGTGACGGCCTTCCCTTATTCCAATAAATAATGGGATTTATAATATAAGTACGGCCGACACCGTCAGTGATCTTGTTGTTTATTCGATGGTGTATCGCAGAATATAAACAAGAATTTCACGAATATTCTGTTATTTTTAAGTGGTCGTCGTGTTGATGTTTACGGCCAGCTCTTGTTTCTCCGGGGTTTTTGTGTCGCATTGACAAATAATTGCAAATGCCCCATGGTAGCGAGTATTCATCATTTGCTCATTTTGAGTGGATCAAGGGGAAATCTGGGCGCCCGCCAGCGCTCCAACGCATGTGGAGGTGACCCATGCAGGATATCGATCAGGATTTCGGCTCGAGCGACGGCGTGGATGTGCCGCCCGTCCCCTTCGGCCGCATAGCCATTGTCGGGGCCGGTGCCTGGGGCACCGCCCTGGCGCTCACCGCCCACCGTGCCGGCCGTTCGGTTGCCCTCTGGGCCCGGGAAGAGATGGTGGTTCAGTCGGTGGCGACGTCGCGCCGCAATCCCTTCCTGACCGTGGCCGTCGACATTCCCGAAGCGATCACCGTTTCCGGCGACATCGACCGCGTTCTGCGTGATGCGGAACTCGTGCTGCTGGTCACGCCGTCCCAGCATTTGCGTACCATGGCGCGGCGCTGCCGGCCGCTGCTGGCATCTTCGACACCGGTCGTGGTCTGCGCCAAGGGGGTGGAGGCTGCGACCTGCGCCCTGATGAGCGACGTCGTCGCCGAAGAATTGCCCCGCCATCCGTTGGCCGTGCTCTCCGGCCCCACCTTCGCTGCCGAAGTGGCGCAGGACCTGCCGACCGCAGTCACCGTCGCGGCGCGCGGAACGGGCGGCTTCGGGCCGGGACACCTGGCGGCGCGGGTTGCGGTCAGCTTCGCCACCGCGAGTTTCCGGCCCTATCTCTCCGATGATCTGGTGGGGGTCGAGATCGGCGGCGCGGTCAAGAACGTCATCGCCATCGCCTGCGGCATCGCCGCCGGCCGCGGCCTCGGCAGCAATGCCAGGGCGGCCCTGATCACGCGTGGCCTGGCGGAACTCACCCGGTTGGCGGTGGCCCTGGGGGCCAGGCCGGATACCCTGCGCGGCCTCGCCGGGGTCGGTGACCTGGTGCTGACCTGTTCGAGCGATCAGTCGCGCAACTTCTCCTTCGGCAAGGCCCTGGGCGAGGGTGGCCATCCGGAGCCGGCCGAGGGCGGTCCGGTGGTCGAGGGCGTGGCCAACGCCGCCTCGGTCGGTGCCCTGGCGCGCCGCTACGGCATCGCCATGCCGATCTGCAGCGGGGTCGAAGCGGTGCTGGCCGGGGCTGCCATCGACGAGGTGATGGCAGCGATGATGGTTTCGGCGCTGCGCCCCGAGTCCCTCGATGCCGAGAACAGCCTGCGTATACCGCACCCGGCGGCACCGGAAGAAGGACTGCTGTCCGCATGAGGGCGGTGGACCTCGTGCTCGCCACTGATCTCGACGGTACTTTCCTCGGCGGCAGCCCGGCAGCCCGCGAGCGGCTCTACCGCGATCTCGCCGGGCGCGACGATGTCCTGCTGGTGTTCGTCACCGGGCGCGACATCGGCTTCATCGCCGAGCTGGTGGCCGAACCGGGCTCGGTGCCGCGACCGCATTACGTCGTCGGCGATGTCGGCACCTCGGTCTATGACGGCGACAGCTTCGCGCCGATCGCCGCGCTGGAGGCCGAGATCGAGGCCCGCTGGGGCGATGCCGGGCCGCGCGTGATCGAACTGCTGAAGGACGAGCCCGGTCTCAGCCTGCAGCCGACCGGCTTCCGCCACCGGGTGAGTTACGACTGCCGGCCGGCCGAACTGGCGCCCGACCTGCTGGCACGGGTGGCGGCGGCGGGCTTCGACGGCCTGCTCTCGGCCGATCGCTTCTTCGACGTGCTGCCGCGGGGGATCGCCAAGGGGCCGACTCTGGTCCGCCTGGTGGCACATCTGGGCGTCGATCCCGATCGCGTGCTGGTCGCCGGCGACACCCTGAACGACCTGTCGCTGTTCGAGACCGGCTTCAAGGGTGTCGCCGTCGGCAATGCCGAACCGGGCCTCATGGCCGCGATCGAAAACAAGCCTCAAGTCTACCGCGCCGCCGGCGAGGGGGCGCAGGGCATTACCGAAGCGTTGGAGCATTTCGCGTTCCGGGCAGGGGACAACCGATGAAAAAATCCGCCATGGCCATCGTCTACCACCGCCAGCCCTTCGAGGAGGTCGAAGTGGATGGCAGGATCGAGCTCCGTCCGAACCAGAGCCCGAACGGCATCGTGCCGACGCTGAAGAGCCTGTTCGGCCGGATCGAGGCCGGGCGCGGCGCCTGGGTGGCCTGGAAGGCCTATGATCCCGAAGTCGGCGTCGATTTCGAGCGCGTGATCCATATCGAGGATGATCATGGCGGTTACACGGTGTCCCGCCTGCCGCTCACCGCCGACCAGGTCGAGAGCTTCTATCACGTGACGTCGAAGGAAGCGCTGTGGCCGATCCTGCATTCCTTCCCCCAGGCCTTCCAGTACGACAATGTCGACTGGGCGACCTTCCGCGAGGTGAACCGGTTGTTCGCCGAGGCCACGGCTGCCCAGATCGAGGATGACGGCATCGCCTGGATCCACGACTACAATCTGTGGCTCGTGCCGGCCTACCTGCGTGAACTGAAGCCCAAGGCTCGCATCGCCTTCTTCCACCACACACCGTTCCCGGCGGCCGACATCTTCAACATCCTGCCCTGGCGCGAGGAGATCATGGAAAGCCTGCTCGCCTGTGATCAGGTCGGTTTCCACATTCCGCGCTACACCAAGAATTTCGCCGATGCCGCACGCGCCCTGTGCGGCGCCACGATCGAGGCTGTGGAAACGGTCGACGACACCCTGTCGCCCACCGGCAAGGCGCTGTCCGAGCCCGAAGTGCCGGTGGCGCTCGGTTATGGCGAGCGCACGATCCGGCTGGGTACGACGCCGGTGGGCACCGATCCGCTCAATATCGAGCGTGTGCTGGCGAGCCCGGAGAGCGAGGCCCTGCAGCGGCGCCTGGTCGAGGAAATGGGAGGTCGGCGCCTGCTCGTCGCGGTCGGCCGTACCGACTATACCAAGGGCATGGCCGAGGGCCTGCTCGCCTTCGAGCGCCTGCTCGAACGCCGGCCGGAACTGATCGGCGAGGTCAAGCTGCTGGTCACCTCGGTCCGTGCAGCCTCGACCATGACGGTCTACGAACGCACCCAGCGGGAGATCGAAGGGCTGGTCGGGCGCATCAACGGCCGCTTCTCGAGGCTCGAATGGACCCCCGTGGTGCTGTTCTCGCAGGCGATCCCGTTCGAGCGTCTGCTGGCTCATTACCGGGTGGCCGATGTCTGCCTGACCACGCCGCTACGCGATGGCCTGAACCTGGTCGCCAAGGAATATGTCGCGGCCAATTTCGGCCGGGCGGGAGTGCTGGTCCTGTCCGAATTCGCCGGCTGCGCGGTCGAACTGCCCGAGGCCCTGCTGATCAATCCGAATTCCCATCGCTCGATGGACCGCGCCCTCGACCGCGCGCTCGACATGCCGATCGACGAAGCCCGCCGGCGCATGGAGAAGATGAACCGCGTGGTCCGCGACTTCGACGTCGCCCGCTGGGGCGACCGCATCACCCGCGAACTCCAATTGCTCGACGCCTGAAGGCGAGACTCGCCGTCCCGGCCAGCCTCATCCGAACAGCCCGCTGCTTTTGAGCCCGTCGAAGACGAATTGCACGGCAAGCGCGGTCAGCAGCACGCCGAAGATCCGGCTCACGACATGGACGCCAGTGACGCCCAGCACCCGCTGGATGCCGGTCGCCGCCAGCATCATCAGATAGGACAGCACCAGGACCGCCAGGATCGCCAGGAAGACCATGGCGAGGCGGAGCGGCTCGCCGGCATTGGCCGAGGTCAGCAGGATGATCGAGCCGATGGCGCCCGGCCCCGCCAGCAGGGGCGTCGCCAGGGGCACCACGGAAATGTCCGGCCGCCCCATGGCGTCTTCCTCTTCCTCGTCTGTCGTGGTGACGGCGCCGGATTCCCGGACGAAGACCATGTCGAGGGAGATCAGCAGCAGCAGGATGCCGCCCGCGACCCGGAGCGCCGGCAGCGAGATGCCGAACAGGCGGAGCAGGGGATCGCCGACGATGCCGAAGGCGAGCATGATGCCGCCGGCGAAGAGCGTGCCCTTGAGGGCGATGCGGCGGCGTTCGGAACTCGTGTTTTTGCCGGTCAGCGCCGCGAAGAGGAATGCCACGTCGGCCGGGCCGACGGTCGCGAAGAGCGTGGTGAAGGCAATCAGGAAGGTCTCGATCATAGCACCTCCGCCGTCGGGCGATTATGGCGCGGCCCGGTGACCACTGTCACTGCCGCATGCTGGGCTTGGGGGAAACTGGCGCCACGCATCGAGCACCGAGACAAACGGGGGGGAACACCATGATCACCATCGAGCAGCCGGCCATGGCGCTGAATGCCCATGACATCAGCCGCAAGTACCAGATGTGGAACAGTTGGGACCTGGCGTCGGACGAGCGGGTACCGCATATCTTCGGCTGGGTCGGCCAAGTCGCGGCCGGGGCGGCCGGCGGCAAGCTGAAGAATCTCATCATCAACTGCCACGGTCAGCCGGGGCGCCTGTTGCTCGGCGTCGGCGGCGTGGTGCGCTCCAATGTCGGCTGGTTCCGCCAGTGGCGCGGCAAGGTCGACAAGATCTGGCTGACCGCCTGCCGCCCCGGCTTCATCCAGGACCCGGGCCAGCCGAGCGACGGCAACCTCTTCGTCGGCGAGATGGCCAAGGCGGCCAATTGCTATGTCGTCGCCTCGACCGAGACCCAGTGGTTCCAGAGCAACCGGACCTATCCCTTCGGCCAGATCGACACCTTCGAGGGCCTGGTGCTGTCCTATGCCCCGGACGGCTCGGTCTCCTGGTCGCACCGCTATGCCAGCAACTGGAGCTCGAACCAGGAATAGCTATTTCACGACGCGGATCGGCTGCACCGGCGTGCCGTCGGACCAGCGGCCCATATAGGTCTGCTTGGGGCCGCCGCCGAGGGCGACATCGCGGTTGAGACCGTCATGGAAGGCGGTGTCGGTCAGGGCGTCGAAGAGTTTCCAGGTGCCGTACCAGTCGAGCGCGTCGATCCGGCCGATGCCCATTTCCCCGGCCTCGAGAAAACCGCGGTCGCGCGCCGCCGTGGCGGCGAAGTGATTGGCCACCAGGGCGGGCCTGCCATGGTGGTCCGAGACGAGCGCCAGCAGGTTCTTGTTCTGCGCCGGCACATGCACCGTCTCATCGTAGATGCGGCGGGCATCATGATCGCCGACCATGGCATCGTCGGCCGCGAAGACCGAGAGCAGCAGGGTTTCCGCGGGCATGGTCGAGACGTCCGCGAGCGGGATCGAGACCGAGCCCCGCTTGGCACTGTTGCCCGGCTGCACCGCCATCACGGCGGAAAAGCGCGGCAGGCCGAAGGCCGCGGCTTGCGCCCCGAGACCGGCCGCGACCATGCCGCCCGCGGAATGGCCGACCACCGCGACCCGGTCGAGGTCGGGTGCGATGCCCGCTGCCGGCAAGGCCGCCAGCGCGGCGGCGATACCCTTGGCCGCATGGCCCAGGAAATCGGCCGAGGGTGTCGCCAGCCCGTCCTGGTAATAGGGATAGATCACGATATTGCCGCGGCGGACCAGATGATCGATCCAGCCGAGGTAGGCCCGCGGCCGGATGGCACCCCAGCCGTGCAGGAAGACGACCACGGGTGCCGTCTCCGGCCGTGGCGCCTCGGGCAGGAAGAGGACATAGCCGTCGCCGCCCTTGGGGCCATCGACCTGGCGCACCTCGGCGGCTGCCGTGCCCGGGCTGCCGGGGCCTTCCGTGGGCGGCAGGGGGGTGTCCGCCTGGGCCGCGTCGACCGTCAGGCAGCCGAACGCCAGGGCGAGGGAAGGGAGCCACCAATGGGCCATGCAGCACCTTTCGTCGCGCCGGGTGCGGGGGCGCGGGGGCGATTCTGGCAGCACTTTCGCCGGGGATCGGGGCAGGCTGTCGGGTTCTGCAAAATTCTACAGTCGAATCAACGGCTTGGGAGCATTTTTTTCGCTCTGGAATTGGCCCTGCCGTCGTTGCTACAGTCCGGTTACGGACGGGCCCGGGCCGGCCCTCCCAGACGTCGAGAACCGGCGCCCACCGCAAGCATCCCAGTTGACCGATCCCACTATCGAAGAGCAGCCGGAACCGCAGGACGCGGGTCCGCCGACTGGCGGCGCACTGCCGCCCGGTTCCGTGCCGCCGCATCACGACATCGCCCCCGTCTCGATCGAAGAGGAGATGCGCCGCTCCTACCTCGATTACGCCATGAGCGTGATCGTCTCGCGCGCGCTGCCCGATGCCCGCGACGGCCTGAAGCCGGTGCATCGCCGCATTCTCCACGCCATGAACGAGAGCGGCTACGACTGGAACAAGTCCTACCGCAAGTCGGCGCGTATCGTCGGTGAAGTGATCGGTAAGTATCACCCACACGGCGACAGTGCGGTCTATATGGCCATGGTGCGTCTGGTCCAGACGTTTTCCATGCGCTTGCCGCTCCTCGACGGCCAGGGCAATTTCGGCTCCATGGACGGCGACATGCCCGCCGCCATGCGTTACACCGAAATCCGCATGGGCAAGCCGGCCCACGCCCTTCTCGAAGACATCGAGAAGGAGACGGTCGACTTCCAGCCGAACTATGACGGTTCGGAACGCGAGCCGGTGGTGCTGCCGGCGCGTTTTCCCAATCTCCTGGTCAATGGTGCGGGCGGCATCGCGGTCGGCATGGCGACCAATATCCCGCCCCATAACCTGGGCGACGTGATCGACGCCTGCCTCGCCTATATCGACAATCCCCATGTCCCGATCGAGCAACTCATCGAGTTCGTGCAGGCGCCGGACTTCCCGACCGGCGGCTTGATCATCGGCGGCGGTGGCGCCCGCCAGGCTTATCTGACCGGGCGCGGCTCGGTCCTGATGCGGGCGCGCACCCATATCGAGGAGATCCGCAAGGATCGCTGGGCGATCATCGCGACCGAGATTCCCTATCAGGTCAACAAGGCGACGCTGCTCGAAAAGATCGGCGACGAGATGCGCTCGAAGCGGATCGAGGGGATCGCCGAACTGCGCGACGAATCCGACCGCGACGGCGTTCGCGTCGTCGTCGAGTTGAAGCGCGACGCGATCGCCGATGTCGTGTTGAATCAATTGTTTAAGCACACGCCGTTGCAGCAGAGCTTCGGCATCCAGATGCTGGCCCTCGACCACGGGCGGCCCATCACGATGACCCTGAAGCAGATGATTCAGGCCTTCATCGACTTCCGCGAGGAAGTGATCACGCGAAGGACCCGCTTTGAGCTGAACAAGGCGCGCGACCGCGCCCATGTCCTGGCCGGCCTCGCCATCGCGGTCGCCAATATCGACGAGATCATCAAGGTGATCCGCACCTCGCCCGATCCGGCCAGTGCGCGCGAAGCCCTGATGAGCCGGGAGTGGCCGGTCAGCGATGTCGGCCCCTTGCTGCGCCTGGTCGAAGAGGCGGGCCATGCCGGCGCCGCCGAGGGCACCTATCGCCTGGACGAGGTGCAGGCCCGCGCCATCCTCGACCTGCGCCTGCAGCGCCTGACCGCCCTCGGCCGCGACGAGGTCGAGGAAGAGCTGAAGCAGCTCGGCGAGCGGATCACCTACTACCTCTCGGTGCTGCGTTCACGCGACGTGCTGTTCGGCGTGATGCGGGACGAGCTCAACGCCGTGAAGGCGGAATTCGCCACTCCGCGGCGGACCGAGGTGGTGGCCTATACCGGCGACCTCGAGGACGAGGACCTGATCCAGCGCGAAGACATGGTGGTGACCGTGTCTCACGGCGGCTACATCAAGCGCGTGCCACTCACCGCCTATCGGGCGCAGCGGCGCGGCGGCAAGGGCAAGTCCGGCATGGCGACGCGCGAGGAGGATTTCGTCTCCCGCGTCTTCGTCGCCAATACCCATACGCCGGTGCTGTTCTTCTCGTCCCGCGGCATCGCCTATCAGCTCAAGGTCTGGCGCCTGCCGGAAGGCCTGCCGCAGTCGCGCGGCAAGGCGCTGGTCAACATGCTGCCGCTCGAAACGGGCGAGCGCATCGCCACCGTGATGCCCATGCCGGAGGACGAGGAGAGCTGGGCCAAGCTCCACGTCGTCTTCGTCACCAAGAAGGGCAACGTGCGGCGGAATGCGCTGTCCGACTTCGTCGACGTGCGCGCCAACGGCAAGATCGCCATGAAGTTCGAGGGCGAAGATGCCGACGACGAGCTGATCGCGGTTTCTCCCTGCGACGAGAGCCAGGATATTGTTCTCGCCGTCGACACGGGGCGGGCGATCCGCTTCCCGGTCGACGAGGTGCGCGAATTCGCCAGCCGGCATTCGACTGGTGTGCGCGGCATCCGCCTGGACGAGGGGGCGCGGGTCGTGGACATGTCGCTGCTCGCTCATGTCGAGGCGACACCGGCCGAACTCCGCGCCTATCTCAAGGCCGCCAAGGCGGGTGACGAGGATGTCGTCGACGTCGTCGAGGACGAGGAGGAGGGCGAGGACGGCGCCGAAGTGACGCTGAGCGACGAACGCTTCGCCGAGCTTCAGGCCAAGGAGCAGTTCCTGCTCACCGTGACCGAGAACGGCTACGGCAAGCGCACCTCGGCCTATGACTACCGGCTGACCCGGCGTGGCGGCAAGGGCATCATCGCGATCGCCACCAGTGCCCGGAACGGCAGGCTGGTGGCCGCCTTCCCGGTGACCGACCGCGACCAAGTGATGCTGGTGACCGACGGCGGCCAGGTAATCCGCTGCCCGGTGCACGATATCCGCATCGCCGGCCGCAATACTCAAGGCGTCACCCTGTTCCGCACGGCGGAAGACGAGCGCGTGGTCTCCATCACCCGCCTCGAGGATGCCATGGAGGAAGAGGGCGAGGAGACCGAAGCCGAAGCGGTCGACGAGGCGAACGGCGGGGAGGCGAACGGCGGGGAGGCGAACGGCGGGGAGGCGAACGGCGAGGGGGGCGAGGCGTGATGCGCATCGGCGTCTATCCCGGCACTTTCGACCCGCCCACCCTCGGCCATTTCGACATCATCCGGCGCGGCGCCAAGCTCGTCGACAAGCTGGTGCTCGGCATCGGCATCAACTCGGGCAAGTCGCCGATGTTCGAGTTCGACGAGCGGCTCGACATGATGAACGAACTGATCGCCGGGCTCCGTGACGAGCCCGGTATCGGGGTGATCGAGGTGGTGCCCTTCAAGGGCTTGGTGGTCGATTTCGCCCGTGCCAACAGGGCGACCGTGCTGCTGCGCGGGCTTCGCTCCGGTACCGACTTCGACTACGAGTTCCAGATGACCGGCATGAACGCCACCATGGCGCCCGAGGTCGAGACCGTCTTCCTGATGGCCGACCTCGTGCACCAGGCGATAGCGTCCAGCCTGGTCAAGGATGTCGCCCGCCTGGGCGGCGACTATTCGGCCTTCGTGCCGCCGACCGTGGCCGCCCGGCTGCGCGCCAAACTGGCACAAGTGAAATCCGCCTGATCGAAATCCGCCCGAGTGAAATCCGCCTCGGGCGGACCCTTTACCCGAGACCTTTGGGAGGAGTTAGGGTATGAAGCGCCTGTTTGCCATTCTACTTGCGATGTTTGCCATGACCACTGCCGCGGTTGCCGCCGATCCCGAAAACACCCTGCTCCTGCAGCTCAAGGACGGCACCGTCGTCATCGAGCTGCGTCCGGACCTTGCGCCGAAGCATGTCGCCCGGATCAAGGAACTGGTGCGCCAGGGCTTCTATGACGGCATCG
>NZ_JBAZKR010000079.1:0-17841 GCF_041650655.1 Zavarzinia sp. | reverse complement strand
CCTGACCGAGGGCAAGAACCGCGAGATCCGCAAGGTGCTGGAACACCTGGGGCTGTCGGTCAACCGGCTGCAGCGGGTGTCCTACGGCCCCTTCGACCTCGGCAAGCTGGAACTCGGCGACGTGGCACCAGTGGCCGGCGTCATGGTCGACAAGATCCTGCGCGGCGAGGAAGTGACCTTCGAGACCCCGGCCCGCCTGGCGCGTCAGGCCCCCGCGCGGGACGAGGCGGGCGAGGACAAGCCGGCGCCGAAGCGCGGCCGTGCACCGGCGGACGGCAAGCGTCCGGCAAGGGATGGCGACGCCAAGCCGATGCGCGGCCGGGCCGCCTCCGGCAGCCGTGACGCCGAGATGCCGGAAGGCCGGGGCGGCGCCCGGAAGCCGGGTGGCAAACCGCCGCTACGCCGTAGCGAGGGGCCGGACGAGGCCAGACCGCCGCGCGGCCGGGGCCCGGCGCGCAGTGCCGATGCGGCCGACGGCCGGAGCGGCCGCAAGCTGGACGAGACCAAGCCACCGCGCGGCCGCGCGCCTGCGGCAGGCAAGCGTCCGTCAGGGGACGGTGACGCCAAGCCGTTGCGGGGCAGGGCACCGGCCGGCGGCCGTGACCGGCAGGGGCCGGACAGCGGTCTCCGCGGGCCGAAATCGGGCGATGCCCGTCCCGCCCGGGGCAAGGCGCCGCTGGTGGTCGCCCCCGATGCCGACGGCACGGACGGCAAACCCTGGGCGGGCAAAGCCGCCCGCCGGCCGGCGCCGGAAGATCGGCCGTTCCGCGCCAAGGCCGCCGAGGGCAAACCGCCACGCAAGCCGGCAGGCGCAAGGCAGTCTTCGGCCAGGTCCGAAGAAGGGGCTCACGCGCCCCGTGGCAAGCCGGGCGACGGGCCACGCGGCGCCAAGCCGGGCGGAAAGACCCCGGGTGGCAAGGCACCGGGCGGCAGGGCACCGGGCGGCGGGAGGGGCGGCAATGCGCATCGTCGCCGGCCGTAACAAGGGCCGCGTGCTGGCCACGCCGGAGGACCGTTCGGTGCGGCCCTCGGCCGACCGGCTGCGCGAGGCCGTGTTCTCCATGCTGGGCGCCCGGGTGCCGCCGCTGCCGCAGGACGCCCGCGTGCTCGACGTCTTCGCCGGTACCGGGGCGATGGGGCTCGAAGCCCTGTCGCGCGGAGCCGCCCGCGTGGTGCTGATCGAGAAGGATGGCGCCGCGCTCCGCCTGATCGCCGAAAACGTGAAGCGGCTGCGGGGCGAGGGCACCTGCAGCGTGCTGGGCCGCGATGCCACGGCACCGGGCAAGCCGCCGCCGGGCTTTACCGCCGATCTCGCCTTCCTCGATCCGCCCTATGCGAAGGGCCTGAACGAGGCGGCCCTGGCGGCTTTGCTGCGCGAGGGCTGGCTCGCCCCGGGCGCCCTGGTGGTCGCCGAGCACGACGGGCGGGAAGATCCGGTCTGGCCGGCGGGCTTCACGGTCGAAGACCGGCGGCGCTACGGCAAGGGCGCGGTGACCTTCCTGGTCAGGGACTGAGGTTCGGGGACTGAGGCTCAGCGCCGCCCGAACAGGCGTTCGATGTCGGGCAGTTTCAGTTCGACATAGGTCGGACGGCCGTGGTTGCACTGGCCGGAATGGGGCGTCGCCTCCATCTCGCGAAGAAGGGCGTCCATCTCGGGATAGGTCAGGCGGCGGCCGGCGCGCACCGACGAATGGCAGGCCAGGGTACCGCAAACGTCGGCCAGTTTCTCGTCCAGGGCGAAGCCGTCGCCCATTTCGGCGATCTCGTCCGCGAGGTCGCGGATCAGGCCGGGGACGTCGGCCTTGCCGAGCAGCGCGGGCGTTTCCCGCACCACCACGGCGCCCGCGCCGAAAGGCTCCACCACCAGGCCGAGGCGGGCGAGGTCCTCGGCCTTGGCGGCGATGCGGGCGGCACCGTCGCCGTCCAGCTCGACCACTTCGGGGATCAGCAGGATCTGGCGCTTGACCCCGTCCTCGGCGGCGAGCGCCTTCTTCATCCGTTCATAGACCAGGCGCTCGTGGGCGGCATGCTGGTCGACCAACACGAGGCCGTTCCGCGTCTCGGCGACGATATAGGTCAGGTGCAACTGGCCCCGGGCGACGCCGAGCGGGCGGTCGAGGGTTTCTTCCTCCGGCCGGGTCTCGGCCGGCGCGGCGACCCCAGGGCGCGCATCCGGCGGGGCCTGGAAGGCATAGGCGGCGGTCCGCTCGGCCAGGCTCGGCCGGGAAGGCATCGTGAAGCCGCTGCTGGTGCGGGCGAAGGGCAGGGCCGGCGCCGGCTCGGCCCGGAAGGCGCCCAGCGCCGCCCCGGCGACCGTGGTGGAGGCCCTGTGTCCGGCCTCCGACAGGGCGTGGCGGAGCGCGCCGACAATGAGGCCGCGCACCAGGCCGGGGTCGCGGAAGCGCACCTCCGCCTTGGCCGGATGCACGTTGACGTCGACGAAGCGGTTGTCGAGCGTCAGGTAGAGCGCCACCGCCGGATGGCGGTCGCGGGCCAGGAAATCGGCATAGGCGCCGCGCACCGCGCCGGTCAGCAGCTTGTCCTTCACCGGCCGGCCGTTGACGAAGAGATATTGATGCGCCGCCGTCGCCCGCGCATAGGTCGGCAGGCTGGCGAATCCGGCCAGTTCCAGACCCTCGCGGGTCGCGGCGATGGTCAGGGCATTGTCGGCGAAATCGCGCCCGATCACGGCGGCGATCCGGCTGCGCCTCGCATCCTCGGGGTCGAGCGTCGCTTCCGGCGCGTAGCGAAGCGCCACCCGCGCCCCGTCCGCGAGGGTGAAGCCGACATCCGGATGGGCCAGCGCCAGGCGGCGCATGACGTCGGCCACGGCCTGGAATTCGGCCTGTTCTGTCTTCAGGAACTTGAGGCGGGCCGGGGTCGCATAGAAGAGATCATGCACCTCGACCCTGGTGCCGGCGGCCAGCGCCGCGGGCTCGAGCGGGAATTTCGCCCCGGCATCGACCCGGATCGACCAGGCTTCCGAGGCGCCCCGGGCGCGGCTCGAAATATCGAGGCGGGCGACGGCGCCGATCGAGGGCAGGGCCTCGCCGCGAAAGCCGAACCAGCGAATGGCGTCGAGATCGTCGTCCGGCAGTTTCGAAGTGGCGTGGCGTTCGACCGCGAGGGCGAGCTCGTCGGCATCCATGCCGAAACCGTCGTCGGCGACGCGGATCAGCGAGCGGCCGCCGCCCTCGATGACGACGTCGATCCGGCTCGCCCCGGCGTCGAGGGCGTTTTCGACCAGTTCCTTGACGGCGGAGGCGGGGCGTTCGACCACCTCGCCCGCGGCGATGCGGTTGGCGGTCGACTCGGGCAGGAGACGGATGCGCATGGGGCCATCATGCCCCATGCGCGGAACCAATGCAGTCAGTAGGTGCCGGCCTGGAGATACTGGCGGGTCAGCATCTTGCCCTCTTCGACCGCGGGCTGGTCGAAGGGATCGACGCCCAGGAGATGGGCCGCGATCAGCGTTTCCAGGGTGAAATGCATGAACAACCCGCCCAGGGCTTCGATGTCGAAGTTGGGGATGGTCAGTCGGCGCACCGGGCGCTTGAACTTGACCAGCGTGTCGGCCGTGGCGCGGGCCTGGGCTGCCACGACGTCGCCGATGCGGCGGCCGGCCAGGAATTCCAGCGCCGGGTCGGCGGCGAGGTCGGGGCGGATCAACGCGCCACGCCCCTTGGTCGCGAGGTCGATCACCGTGAAGAGCTTGTCGTCCGGTCCGTCGAGATAGAGCTGGAGCTGGCTGTGTTGGTCGACGGGGCCGATCGCGGTCATCGGCGTGGTGCCCTTGCCGGCCTTGCCGAGGGATTCGGCCCAGAGCTGGCGCCACCAGGCGGCCAAGCGCTCCAGCCGGTCGCCGTAGCCGATCATCACGGTCTGCTCGAGGCCGGCGTCGGAAGCGGCGATCGAGACCGCGGCGCCGATCGCGGCGGGCGCGTCGGCCGGGTTCAGGGCGTTGATGTTCTGCTCGAGCACGCGGGCGGCACCGCGGCGGAAAGCGCGGGCGTCGAGGCCCAGGATCTGCGCCGGCAGGCTGCCGATCACCGAGAGCACGGCATAGCGCCCGCCCAGGTTCGGGTCATGGTCCAGGATGGTGCAGCCGAAGCGCTCGCCGATCTGGCGCAGCAGGTTGTTCTTCGGCTCGGTCACGATGGTGATGCGGCGGCCGATGGCGTCCTGGCGGAAGCCGGCGTTTTCCAGCGCGTCGATCACGACCAGGAGCTGGGCGATCGTCTCGGACGTGCTGCCCGACTTGGAAGCGACCAGGAAATGGGTGTTCAGCGGATCGCCCGAGGCCAGCATGGCCGAGAGGCCGAGCGGGTCGAGATTGTCGAGGAAGCCCAGGCGCGGCCGGCCGGCAGGCGTGCTGAAGGGCGTCTGCACGAGCTGGGCGATCGCCTGGGGACCGAGCGAGGAACCGCCGGTGCCGAGCAGCACGACCTGCTCCGCCTCGGCCGCGATGCGCGCCGCGACGGCGGCCTGTTCATCGAGATCGTCGGTCCGGTAGGGGATGGTGAAATGGGGCAGGGCGCGGCTGCGCACCTGTTCGCGGATCACGTCCAGGGCCGCACGGGTCGCTTCCAGCTTGGCGTCGATCGACGCCGACGACACGCGCCCCCGTCCGCAGTCGTCGACGGACTGCACGAAGGCCGGCTGGGCCGGTTCGTCGACGCTGTGCAGCGGGATCAAGGACTTCTGCATGTCACTCGAACTCGTCAAAGGAGTGCGCGACCGGCTCGCGGCTCCACCGACATGGGCACCAGAATGCTTGTGGGCGATCTGGACATTGAAGAAGGCCATTTGGACCCTCGAAGGAATTCAGCCATGTGCTTGTTGCACACGGTCAGAAAACACCTTCGAGTAGTCCCGGGTTCCCTCGTTTTATCAGCGGCGTGTCGCCTGTCGTCGCCGGCAGGCCGCCGGCGGCGTTCTGGCGCAGGCGCTGGGCCTCCTGCGAGGCGTTGACCACGATGTCGGTCGGGTCGGTCGCCGGCAGGCCCAGGAGCTCGCGCGCGAAGGACTGGCTCTTGTCGACGAGAGCACCGCTCTCGCGGTTCAACGTCGCGCGGATCTGGGGATCGGCGTTGCCGGCCCCGGCCTGCGTCAGGAACTGCTGTTCGAGCGGGCCTGGCGCCGCAGCGACGCCGGTACCGACCGGGGCGCCGGCGGCGGGGCCGCCCGGCAGGGTGGCGCCGAACACGGCTTCCGAGGCACGGTGCTCGGTGTTGCCTTGCTGGGTCGGGGCGGCGCCGGGTTCGGGCGGACGCAGTGAATAGTCAGGCGGCACGACCAGGGGAGCCGCCGTGACGACGGAGAATTCATCCGGCGCCTGGGTTGCCAAGCCGAGCTTCGACCGCATGTCGCCGGAACCGTCGCAACCGGCGAGTCCGACCGTGGCGGCGATGGCACCGGCCAGCACCAGCCTCCCGCGGGTCGATCGAAGGAAGGAACTCATCTTCACCGCTCCTCTTGCGCCCGCACGGATGTCGGCTGGGCACGGAAGGCATCCAACAGCAGGAGACAGACACCGACCGTGATGCCCGAATCCGCGACATTGAAGGCCCAGAAATGATAGCCTGACAAATGGAAATCGAGAAAGTCGGCAACCGCGCCATAGGCGACACGATCGAAGGCGTTGCCGAGTGCACCGCCCGCCACGAAGGCGAGACCGGCCACCGCCACCGCCGACGCCGAACGCCACATCCAGCCGATCAGGAAGAGGGCGACCAGCACCGAAAATCCGGTCAACAAATAGCGCCCGCCGTCGTCACCCTGTTGGAACAGGCCGAAGCTGACGCCCCGATTCCATACCATGACCAGGTTAAAGAAATCGGTCACGGCGACCGGGTCCTGGCCGTCCAGCCGGCCGATCGCCGCTTCCTTCGACAGGCGGTCGAGCAGTAGGGTCAGGGCGAGCAGCCCGAGGCCCAGTACGCGACGGCGCCTGTCGATCCCCTTAGCCATGGGCGACGACCTCGTAGCAGCGATGGCACAGACCCGGATGATCGGCATGAGAACCGACTTCAGGCAAGACCATCCAGCAGCGGGCGCATTTCTCACCCTCCGCCGGGGCCGGCACGACCGCGACGCCGGCCACGTCCTCCAGCGTGAAGGCACCTTCCGGTGCCGGTCCGCCGACTAGCGTCAGCCCCGAGGTGATCGAGAGTTCGGCCATGTCGACACTTTCGGCCAGCGCCAGCAGGCCGGCATCGGCGACATGGACGGTCGGCTTCGCCTGCAGGCTGGCGCCGATCCGCTTTTCGCGCCGCTCGATCTCGAGGGCGCCGGTGACGACGCGGCGAAGGTCGCGCAGCCGCTCCCATTTCGCTGCCAGCCCGGGGTTCAGCCAGTCTTCGCCGATCGCGGGGAACTCGCGGAAATGCACGCTCTCCTCCGCGTCCGGATGGAGCGTCAGCCACGCCTCTTCCATGGTGAAGCAGAGCACGGGGGCGGCCCAGGCGGTCAGGCAGTCGAACAGAATTTCGAGCACGGTGCGGGCGGCCCGGCGGCGTAACGATCCGGGCGCATCGCAGTAGATCGCATCCTTGCGGACGTCGAAATAGAACGCCGAAAGGTCGCCGATGCAGAAATCCGTCAGCGCCATGAAGGCCCGGTGGAATTCATAGTCGCTATAACCGGCGCGCACCGCCTGGTCGAGTTCCGCCACCCGGTGCAGGACGAAACGCTCAAGCTCCGGCATCTCGGCGACCGGCAGGCGTTCCTCGGCCGTGAAGCCCGCCAGGTTGCCCAGGATGTAACGGATCGTGTTGCGGAGCTTGCGATAGACCTCCGCCTTTGCCTTCAGGATGTCGTTGTCGATCTTCAGGTCTTCGGAGAAGTCCGAAGTGGCGACCCAGAGGCGCAGGATGTCGGCGCCATATTGGTCGATCACATTCTGCGGCGCGATCGTATTGCCCAGCGACTTCGACATCTTGCGGCCCTGGCCGTCGACCACGAAGCCGTGGGTGACCACACCTTCATAGGGTGCGCGTCCGCGCGTGCCGCAGGCTTCCAGCAGCGAGGAATGGAACCAGCCGCGATGCTGGTCCGAGCCTTCGAGATAAAGCGAGGCGGGCCATTGCAGCTCCGGCCGCTGCTCGAGCACGAAGGCGTGGGTCGAGCCCGAGTCGAACCAGACGTCGAGGATGTCCATCACCTGCTCGAAATCGTCCGGATCGCGATCCGGCCCCAGGAAACGTTCGGGCTTCGAGGTGAACCAGGCATCGGCGCCTTCGGCCGCCACGGCCTCGACGATCCGCGCGTTCACCGCGGGATCGCGCAGCGGCTCGTTAGTCTTCTTGTCGACGAAGAGGGTGATCGGCACGCCCCAGGCACGCTGGCGCGAGATGACCCAGTCCGGCCGGTTGGCGATCATCGAATGGATGCGGTTCCGGCCCACGGAAGGCACCCAGCGCACCTGGTCGATCGCCGTCAGCGCCTTGTCGCGGAGACCGTTCGTCTCCATCGAGATGAACCACTGCGGCGTCGCGCGGAAGATCAGCGGGGCCTTGGAACGCCAGGAGTGGGGATAGGAATGGACCAGCTTGCCCTGGGCCAGCAGGCCGCCGGCCTCACCGATCGCGGTCAGCACGGCCGCGTTGGCATTGCCTTCCTTGCCGTTCGGCCACAGCACCTTCTTGCCGGCGAAAAGGGGCACGCCCTCGACATAGGTACCGTCCGGGCCGACCAGTTCGGGCACCGGCAGACCGTGCTTGCGGCCCAGCTCGAAGTCGTCCGCGCCGTGGCTGGGTGCTATATGGACGAAGCCCGTACCGGTATCCATGGTGACGAAGTCACCGGCCAGCACCGGGACGTCGAAATCATAGCCCTGGCCGCGCAGCGGGTGGGCGCAGATCGTCTTGAAGGCGATCTCGGAGCCGAGCATCCGGTGGCCGACGTCATAGGCGGTGATGCCGGCGGCTTTGGCCACTTCGTGCAGCAGGGGCTCGGCCACCACGATGCTCTCGCCGACCTGGGCGCGGCTGCCCTCGGCCACTTCGGTCACTTCGACGCGGACATAATCCGCATCGGCGGCGCAGGCGATGCCGCGGTTGGCCGGCATGGTCCAGGGCGTCGTGGTCCAGATCACCACCGAGGCGCCGCGGATCGCTTCGGGGCCCGAGACGACGGGGAAGCGGACGTGGATCGTGGTCGAGGTGTGGTCGTGATATTCGACCTCCGCCTCGGCCAGGGCGGTCTCTTCGACCACCGACCACATGACCGGCTTGGCGCCGCGGTAGAGGCCACCGTTCATCAGGAACTTCAGGCATTCCTCGACGATCTTGGCCTCGGCCGGGAAGGCCATGGTGGTATAGGGATTGGCCCAGTCGCCTTCGACGCCGAGGCGTCGGAATTCGGCCTTCTGCACGCCGATCCAATGCTCGGCGAAGTCCCGGCATTCCTTGCGGAATTCGGCCACGGGCACGGCGTCCTTGGACTTGCCGGCGGCACGGTACTTTTCCTCGATCTTCCATTCGATCGGCAGGCCGTGGCAGTCCCAGCCGGGGACATAGGGCGCATCCTTGCCCATCATCGACTGGCTGCGGTTGATCACGTCCTTCAGGATCTTGTTCAGCGCGGTGCCGATGTGGATGTTGCCGTTGGCATAGGGCGGGCCGTCGTGCAGGACGAATTTCTCGCGGCCCGCGCGCTGTTCGCGCAGGCGGGCGTAGATGCCGAGACGGTCCCAGCGGTCGATCAGGGCCGGCTCCTTCTTCACCAGACCCGCCTTCATCTCGAAGGGGGTGTCGGGCAGGAAGACGGTCGCCTTGTAATCGGTGGTCATGGAATAAGCCAATATGCGGGCGTGGAGGGGGCGTTCTGGCGGACCCCCGAAGGGCTGTGGTTTTATCAGTCGCGCTCCGACCCGTCCAGCCGCGGCGCCCCGCGGTCAGGCCGAAGTGCCGGTAATTCGAGTACCGGTGATGCGCCGCGCTTCGGCGCTGTCCGCCGCGATCTGGGCCTTCAGGGCGTCGAGCCCGTCGAATTTCCGCTCGGGCCGGATGAAGGCGAGCAGGCCGACCTCGATCTCGCTGCCGTAGAGGTCTTCGGCGAAATCGAAGAGATGGACTTCCAGGTTGGTGTCGGTCTTGCCGAAGGTCGGGCGCCGGCCGATGTTGGCGACGCCGGCGAACCGCCGTCCGTCGTCCAGCGTCACGGTCACGGCATAGACGCCGAGGGCGGGGCGGAGATAGTCGCCGAGGCCGAGGTTGGCGGTCGGGAAGCCGATGATGCGACCGCGCTGGTCGCCGCGCAGCACCGCCGAGCGGACCGACCAAGGCCGGCCGAGCTGGGCGGTCGCGGTGGCGAGGTCGCCCGTTTCCAAGGCCTTGCGGATGGCGCTCGAGGAATAGCTCTCGCCCGGTTTGCAGTCGTTGTCGCCCACCGGGTCGATCACGGTGACGCCGAAGCCTTCCATCTCGCCCATGTAGTTGAGGAGCGCGATGTCGCCGCTCCGCCCGTTGCCGAAGCAGAAGTCGAAGCCGACCACGAGGTGGACGATCTGCAGCGCCTCGACTAGGTAGCGGATGACGAAATCCTCCGCCGGCATGATGGCGAGATCATTCGTAAAGGGTAGCACCGCGGTGATCTCGACCCCGAGGGCGTCGAGCAGGCGGAGCTTGTCGGCCGCAGGGGTCAGGCGGAAGGGCGGGCCGTCGGGTCGGAAGAGTTGGCGCGGGTGCGGCTCGAAGGTGAGCACGCCGGAGGGCACGCCCATGGTCGCGGCGATCGCCTCCGCCTTGGCGATCAGGCTCTTATGCCCCAGGTGGACCCCGTCGAAATTGCCGACCGCCAGGACGGCGCCCTTGGCGCGCGGCGGAACCTTGTCCAGGCGGTCGACGATCAGCATGGGTGGCTTGCGGCTCAGACTGCGACCGGGCGGCCGGGGACCATGATGGTGGCTTCGCCTTCGACCACGACCTTGCCGCGCACGGTGCAGGTGGTCGAGAAGACGG
This sequence comes from Zavarzinia sp., assembly GCF_041650655.1. GTDB lineage: Bacteria > Pseudomonadota > Alphaproteobacteria > Zavarziniales > Zavarziniaceae > Zavarzinia. The sequence continues at coordinate 7,879 of NZ_JBAZKR010000079.1, read as the reverse complement.
CCCGCTTCTTTTCGGGCACCAGTTCGATCACTTTGGCTTCGGCCACCACGGTATCGCCGATCTTCACCGGCGCCTTGAAGCGCAGGGTCTGGCCGACATAGATGGCGCCAGGGCCGGGCAGCTTGGTGCCCAGCACGGCCGAGATCAGGCCGGCCGACAACATGCCATGGGCGATTCGCTCCTTGAAGGGCGTGGTCGCGGCATATTCGGCGTCGAGGTGGACCGGGTTGGTGTCGCCCGACACGCCGGAGAACATCAGGATGTCCGCTTCCGAGATCGTCTTCGAGAAGGCCGCACTCTGGCCGAGCGAGAGATCTTCGAAGTAGTAGCCGTGATACGCAGTCATCATCAGCCCTTTCCTTGGCCGGCGTCGAGCCCGGGACCTTAATGGGGCGCCGAAGCCGGCGCAAGCGAGCGAAGAGACGGCCTCCCGGCGGTTTACCGTTTCTTAGCCGAAATGCCACACGATCGGGCCGAGCGGCGCCTTCGGGCCCGGCGAGAGAAGAATTCGAGAGGCGTCACCGTCATGGCAGTCGACCTGCAAATGCCCATCCTGATCGTCGACGATTACAAGACGATGTTGCGCATCATCCGTAACCTTCTGAAGCAGCTCGGCTTCGACAACGTGGACGAAGCGACCGACGGCCAACAGGCGTTGGTCCGCCTGAAGGCCAAACCCTACGGCCTGATCATCTCGGATTGGAACATGGAGCCGATGACCGGCTACGAGCTTCTGAAACAGGTGCGTGGCGACGATAGCCTGAAGAAGACACCCTTCATCATGATCACGGCTGAATCGAAGACCGAGAACGTGATCGCGGCGAAGCAGGCGGGCGTGAACAACTATATCGTGAAGCCGTTCAACGCCGAGACGCTGAAGGCGAAGATGCGCGCCGTCCTCGGCGAATTCTGAGGGCGGCGCCATGGTGCCCGAAGCCCTCAGTACGCAAGTCGGTGCCCTGGTCGACCACCTGCGCCGGCGCACGGAAAGCCCCAGCCTGGTCGAGGTCGCCTCGGTCACAGAAGTGCTGATCGCAACCATGCAGGCCTATTTCCGCTCGATCGATACTTCGATCTACCGCGAATTTCGGGCCCTGTCGGATTATATCGCCAGGGCCAGGGGGGAGATCGCCTCACTCCGCCCGGGCGATCTCAAGAACGAGCGTCTGCCGCGCGCGGGGCGTGAGCTCGAAGCCATCGTCCGCTCGACCGAGGACGCCACCAACCGCATCATGGCCGCCGCCGAGGCGATCATGGCGGGGGACACGGCCGACCAGAAGGCCTATGCCGACCTGGTTTCGACCCGTTGCATGGAGATCTTCGAAGCCTGTTCCTTCCAGGACATCACCGGCCAGCGCATCTCGAAGGTGGTCGAGACCCTGACCTATATCGAAGACCGGGTGAGCCGGCTGAAGGACGCCCTGGGCGCCGAACTGGCTGATGCGCCGAGGCCGGCGGACGAGACACGCGCAGGCGATGCCGCTCTGCTGAACGGCCCGTCCCTGGAGGGCGAGGGAATCGGTCAGCACGACGTCGACAAACTGTTCGCGTCCGAGGCGGCTGCCGAATCGCCCCCCGAAGCTGCGCCGGCACCGGCCGCGGCACCCGCGCTACCGGCAGGAACCAAGGCGAGTCAGGCGGACATCGACGCCCTGTTCGACTGAGCCTATGCTCCTCCGCGTGCGCGGGAGGAAACAGTGTCGGTGGAGCTGCACGGGGTCTCTGAAACCCTGCTCATACCCCTCTATGCCCAGTGGCGCGAAAACCGCCGCGACCATCCCCTGCTGCGCGACCGCAAGGTGGACGACATCGTCGGGCGTCTGAGTCCCAGTTTCGACAAATTCATGCCGAGTCAGTTCGACCGGGTGATCATCATCCTGCGCAAGCGGGTGATCGACCGGATCGTGGCGGGCCACATGCGCCACAACCGTGGCCATGCGGCGGTGATCAACCTCGGCTGCGGCCTGTGCACCCGCTTCGACCGGATCGACGACGGCCAGGTCGACTGGTACGACGTCGACTTGGGCGCGGTCGCCCCGGTCTGGCAGGCCGCCTTCACCGGCCATTCGCCCCGGCGCCACTTCGTCGAGGCCTCGATCGACAAGCCGCATTGCCTGGACGGCATCGAACTGGCGCCGGAAACGGTGCCCATCGTCGTGCTCGAGGGCGTCTCGATGTATCTCTCTGAGGACAAGATGAAGGCCCTGGCGCGCCGGATCGCCCATCGCTTTCCGGGGGCCACCTTCGTGTTCGACGCCATGGCCTCCTGGGTCGCGCTGGGTTCGGCCTTCTATCCCAGCATCGCGGTCACGGGCTCGCGCTTCAGCTGGGGCCTGGATCGGCCGAAATCTTGCGAATCCTGGGGCAGGGACTTCCGCCTCCAGCAGGACGAGCCCCTGGCCCGCCATCTCGCCGCCGTCTACGGCCTGTTCGGCTGGTTCGGCCGGCTCAACCCGATGGCGCGCAGCGCCTATCGGGTCGTCGTGCTCAGGACCGGCCGGCCGCCCTCACCAGCGAAGCCGGTCGATCGCGGCGGCCACGCTTAGCTGGCGCTCGGCCAGGGCCGCGGTCAGGCGGGCGGGGTCGGGCGGGTCGCCCCAGATCGAGGCGTGGACGCCGCCGGTCACCAGCAATGCCGGAATGTTCTGGGCATTGGCGCCCGGGATGTCGGTCTCGATGCCGTCGCCGACCGCCAGGGTCTCGCCCGGTGCCGTCCCCAGCAGGCCCAGGCTGCGGCTGTAGACCGAAGGGTAGGGCTTGCCGTGCCACTCGACCGTACCGCCCATTTCTTCGTAGAGGGCGGCGACGGCGCCGGCGCAGGGGATCACGTCGGCGCCACGCTTCACGATCCGGTCCGGATTGGCGCAGACGAGCGCCAGCCCGCGGGACAGGGCGGCCTCGAGGAGCGGGCGATAATCTTCGGCTGTCTCTCGTTCGTCGTCGACGAGGCCGGTGCAGACCAGGGCCTCGGCGGCATCGAGATCGTCGGTCAGGGTGACGTTCAGGCCCTCGTAGATCGGCAGGTCGCGTTCCGGCCCGACATGCCAGAGGTGGCGGTATCCCGCGGCCGCCAGGGCGTCGCGGGTGACATCGCCCGAGGTCACGATGAAGTCATAGAGTTCGCGCGGCACGCCCAGGCGATCGAGCTGCAGGCGCACCACCGCCGACGGCCGCGGCGCGTTGGAGAGCATGACGACTCCGGCCCGGCGGCCGTCCCGGAAGCGGGCCAGCGCGTCGACCGCGTCGGGGAAGGCGGCGATGCCGTTGTGCATCACCCCCCAGAGATCGACGACGGCACCGCGGGCGGCAGCGAGCAGCGGACCGGCATGGCCCACCAGATTGACATCAGGAAGCATGGAAACTCTCGATCAATTGTCACGTGCGACGCGGCGGGCCAAGCTCAACTTCAGCTCGGCCAGTTCCTTCAGGGTCTCGGCGTGGCTGCGGCGCAGAAGCTCGATCTCGCCGAGAAGGTCGTTGCGGTCGCCCGCCCGCAGCACCAGCACATGGGCCTGGAGGGCGGCGAAGAAGATGCCGACGCCGACCAGCGTGGCATCGACCGCGGGGAAGAAGTCGTGCACCGCGAAACCCGCGGCACTGGCGACGAGGGCGTAGGAAACTACCAGTAAGGCTTGAATGGGCAGAGGCATGTCGGTTCACGTCATCCAGGCCGGGCGGCCGCGCGCCGCTCCAGACGGTGCCAATGATAGCGGAAAATCAGCCCAGGCGGCCGCAGGATCGGCGCCGCTTCGGCGAGACGGGTCCAGCGCGCCAGGGCATCCTCGGCGACATCCCAGGCCGCGCGCGAAACATCGGCGAGCAGGCGGCGGCGTTCTGCCGCGGAGCGGTCGGCCACGAGGTCGCGCAATTTCTCGATCTCGGCACACAGCGCCGATTCGAGGGCGTCGCGCGCCGGGCCGTAGACGGCGAGGCGGTTGGCATGGTCGCGCATGACGGCGCGGTGCAGCCGCTCCTGCCGCCACCACAGGCAGGCGGGATCCGCCTTCGCCGTCGGCGCCGGTTCCTCGGCCGGCATCCCGGCCTCGATGAAGAAGGGGCGGAACAGCGCGGTGCAGGGGGCCGAGCCGCCGGTCGCCCAGATCAGCGGCAGGTGGCGGTCCAGCGCCGCGACCAGGCTCATCGTCGTCTGGGCGGCGCGGCGGATCGGGCCGGCGCTGGCATGGGCGCAGATCGCGTCCGGGAACAGGGCGCCGGTGCGCGGCCGGCCGTCGCCATGGTCGCGCAGCACCGCCATCAGGTCGGCCGGCACGATGTCCCCCGGCTTTCGCCCGATCAGGGCGCAGGCCCGGGCCGCCCGCTGGCGCCCGCGCGCTGCCCAGCGCTTCACCGGCTCGCCGAAGGCGGCGGCGAAATCGAAGGGCTCCTGACCCTTCCACCAGCCGCGATCGCGGGCGAAATCCTTGGCGTCGCGGGACAGGCGGTCGAAGCGGCTGCCGATCGAATAGGCGTTGGAAATGGCCCGCGTCTCTGTCACCCGCTGCAGCGCCCAATGGCGGCCGGCGCATTCGAGGACGAAGGCTTCGCGAGGATCGGCGATCAGGAAGGCGCTGTCGTAATGAAAGCGCTTGCTGTGGCCGCCGTCGCCGCCCTGGCCGTGGCGTTCGACCAGGGCGATCAGGACATTGACCGCTTCGTCGGCGCTGCGCGCCCGTTCGAGGCCGAGGCGCACCAGGTCCATGCCGGTCAGGCCGGGACAGGGATCGGGCGGCAGGCGGGAGAATACGGCTTCGTTGCCGATGGCCATGCCATGTTCGTTCACCCCCATCTCCGCCCCCCACATCCAATAGGGGCGGCAGAGCAGGGTGGCCGCGGTCTCATAGACTTCGGGCAGGGACAGATAGGTGGCGTGAAGGAGCGACCCCGGCGCCGCCATGCGGCGGGGCCTGATCTCGATCGCCTGCGCCTCGCTGCCTTCGCGGTCGCTGTTCTTGGCGAACAGCATCGACCCGCCCGACACGGCCGGCGGCACCACCATGGTGTCGCACATCACGCTTCTCCTCTGCCCTTGAAATAACAGGCCGGCCGGCTTCTTTCTATGGGGCCTTGGACAGAAGCGGGAGGACCAGATGGCCAACGCGCATGATTTCACCTTTTCCGGACTGACGGGCGGCGAAATCCGCCTGAGCGATTTCGCCGGCAAGCCGGTTCTGGTGGTCAATACCGCCTCGGCCTGCGGGCTGACGCCGCAATACGAGGGACTCGAAGCGCTCTATCGGAAGTATGGTGGCAAGGGTCTCGTCGTGCTCGGCGTGCCGTCCAACGATTTCGGCGCCCAGGAGCCGGGCACGGAGGCCGAGATCAAGACTTTCTGCGAGAGCCGTTTCGCGGTCGATTTCCCGATGACGGCGAAACAGGTGGTGAGCGGCCACGGCGCCCACCCCTTCTACCGCTGGGCCGCGGTCGAGCTGGGCGAGGCGGGCACGCCCAAGTGGAACTTCCACAAATATCTGATCGCACCCGACGGCTCGATCGCGGGCAATTTCGGCTCCCGCACGGCGCCCGAGGCGCCGGAGATCGTCGCCGCGATCGAGGCGGCCTTGGCGACCGCCGGGGCTTGAGGCTTAATGCGCGGGCCGCGTCGACGACCGGCCCAGAACGACGGAGACGACCATGACCATCCAGGTTGGCGACCAGCTTCCCGACGCGACTTTCATGACCCTGACCGAAAAGGGTCCGGCGCCGATTCCCTCCGCTGAACTGTTCGGCGGCAAGACGGTGGTGCTCTTCGCCCTGCCGGGCGCCTTCACGCCGACCTGTTCGGCCAAGCATGTGCCGAGCTATGTCGCCCATGCCGACGAACTGAAGTCCAAGGGCGTCGATACCATCGCCTGCCTCTCGGTCAACGACGCCTTCGTGATGGGCGCCTGGGGCAAGGACCAGAAGGTCGGCGACAAGATCCTGATGCTGGCCGACGGCAACGGCGATTTCACCAAGAAGCTCGGCCTCGAACTGGACCTGGCCGGTTTCGGCATGGGGCTCCGCTCCAAGCGTTATGCCCTGGTCGCCAAGGACGGCAAGGTGGTCTCGCTCTCGGTCGAGCCCAATCCTTCGGCCATGGATGTCTCCTCGGCCCAGGCCGTGCTGGCCTCGCTCTGACGCCGTAACGCCGAAGGTCGCCGTCGATGGATCTCGAAGAGTATCAGGCGTTCACCCCGACGACGGCGGTCTATCCGGCCGACCGGGCGCTCGAATATCTCGGCCTCGGCCTCGCCTCGGAAGCAGGCGAGGTCGCGGGCGTGGTGAAAAAATGGATCCGCGACGGCGCCGCACCCGAGGTCCTGCGCGAGAAACTGGCGGCGGAGCTGGGCGACGTCTGCTGGTACCTGGCCCAGCTCTGCAATGAGGTGGGTCTCGACCTGGGCGAGGTCTTCGCCGCCAACATGGCCAAGCTTAAGGACCGCCAGGCCCGCGGCAAGATCGCGGGCTCTGGCGACCACCGCTGAGCGGTCAGCGCGGGGTCGCCGCCCGGGCCAGGGCGTCGACCCGTTCGTTCAGGGGATCGCCGGCATGGCCCTTGACCCAGCGCCACTCGATCCGGTGGGTGCTGGCGATGGCGTCCAGGCGACGCCACAGATCCTCGTTCTTCACCGGCTTCTTGTCGGCTGTCTTCCAGCCGTTCCGCTTCCAGCCGATGATCCACTTGGTGATGCCGTCCATCACATAGCGGCTGTCGGTGAAGAGGCGGACCTCGGAGGCGCGCGTCAGGGCTTCGAGGGCGACGATCGCCGCCATCAGTTCCATGCGGTTGTTGGTGGTCGCCGCCTCGCCGCCGGAGAGTTCCTTCTCGACGCCGCGGAAACGCAGCACGGCACCCCAGCCGCCCGGGCCGGGATTGCCGGAACAGGCGCCGTCGGTGTGAATTTCGACCATGTCGTCCTCAGTCAAGGGCGAGGCCATAGGTCTCGGGCCCCGGTGCCGCGGCGTGGAAGCGCAGCTTGGTGAAATATTCGAGCGGGTCCTTGGGCCGGACCAGGGCGCCCGGCACCTGGTTCAGCCAGTCGTAGAGCCGGGTCAGCAGGAAGCGCAAAGCCGCCCCACGGCAGAGCAGGGGCAGCGCCGCGACTTCGTCGCGCGACAGGGGGCGTTCCGCGACATAGGCGCGCGAGAGCGCCATCGCCTTGGTCGCGTTGAAGGCGCCGTCCGGCTCGAAACACCAAGCGTTCAGGCAGATCGCCAGGTCGTAGGCATAGAAGTCGTCGCAGGCGAAATAGAAGTCGATCAAGCCCGAAACGTCGTCGCCCATGAAGAAGACATTGTCGGGGAAGAGATCGGCATGGATCACGCCCGACGGCAGGTGCTTCGGCCAATGGCGTTCGAGATGGGCGAATTCGCCGGTGATCGTCTCGGCCAGGCCGGGTTTCACCGTGTCCGCCATCGCCTTGCAGTCGTCGACCAGGCGGTGCCAGCCGGCAACCGAAAGGGCATTCGCCCGGCGGATCGAAAAGCCCTCTCCGGCCCGGTGCAGGCGGGCGAGGGCGGTGCCCACGCTGGCGCATTGCGCGACATTGGGGCGGCGCGGCGAAATCCCGGTCAGGAAGGAGACGATCACCGCCGGCCGGTCGGCCAGGCGGCGCAGCGCCTTGCCGTCGCGCCCATGGATCGGCGTCGGGCAGGACAGGCCGGCGGCGGCCAGATGGTCCATGAGGCCGATGAAGAAGGGCAGGTCGGCCGACGCCACGCGCTTCTCGAACAGGGTCAGGATGAAGCGCCCGCGCGTCGTCTCCAGCAGGAAGTTGGAATTCTCCACCCCTTCGGCGATGCCCTTGAAGGAGAGCAGGTCACCCAGGGCGTAATCGCCCAGGAAAGCGGCGAGGGCGGTGTCGTCGACGTCGGTATAGACAGCCATGGCGGGGTCAGG
>NZ_JBAZKR010000078.1:0-17942 GCF_041650655.1 Zavarzinia sp. | reverse complement strand
ACCTGTTCTCGCTCGGCGTGGTCGCCGTGCTCACATTGGCCGCCTGGCGTCTCACCCGGTCAGAGATCGGGCGGAGCTTCGTCGCCGTGCGCGACCGCGACGTGGCGGCGGCCAGCCTGGGGATTTCGATACTGCGCGTGAAGCTGGTCGCCTTCGCCGTCTCCTCCTTCGTGGTCGGGGTCGCCGGGGCGCTCTGGGCCTTCGCCTATCTGCGCACGGTGGAGCCGGCCGGCTTCGACCTCGACCGCTCGTTTCAGATCCTCTTCATCGTCATCATCGGCGGTCTCGCCTCGATCCGCGGCGCCTTCCTGGGCGCCGGCTTCATCGTGGTCTTCCCGCTGATCCTCTCGCGACTCGGCCAGGCCCTGTTCGGCGATCTCTTCGATTCGGGCGTGCTCGAGAACGCCCAGAAGATCGTCGTCGGCGGCCTGATCATCGCCTTCCTCATCGCCGAACCCGCCGGTCTCTCCGCCCTCATCGCGCGGCTGACCCGGCGCCGCCCCACCTGAATCCGGACCAACCAGGAGCCTTTCATGTCCTTCAAGAAAACCATCAGCCGGCTCGCCCTGGCGGCGGCCCTCGCCGGCAGCCTCGGCAGTATCGCCGCCAAGGCCGAGGGCGGCGGCGGGATCTATTTCCCGCTGCAATCCTATCGCGTCGGCCCCTATGCGGCGGGCGGCACCGGCTTCTTCGGCGGCTTCATCGACTATCTCAACCTGATCAACCAGCGCGATGGCGGCGTGAACGGCGTCAAGCTGGTCTGGGACGAATGCGAGACCGAATACAAGGTCGAGCGCGGTGTGGAATGCTACGAGCGCACCCGCTCGACCCACGGCCCGAACGGCCCGGCGGCCTATAATCCCCTCAGCGTCGGCATCGCCTATGCCCTGATCGACCGCGCCACCGCGGACAAGATCCCGCTGATCACGATCAACCACGGCCGCACGGATTCGACCGACGGCCGCGTCTTCCCCTATGTCTTCCCGCTCCAGCTCAACCCGTGGAGCGAGGCTTCGGCGACCGTCAATTATATCGGACAGCAGCTCGGCGGGCTCGACAAGCTCCAGGGCAAGAAGATCGCCGTGCTCTATCACGGCTCGCCCTACGGCAAGGAGACCATTCCGATCTTCGATCTCCTGGCCAAGAAATACGGCTTCGAGGTGACCCAGATCGAGGTGCCGCATCCCGGTAACGAGCAGCAGGCGCAGTGGCTCGCCATCCGCCGCCTGAAGCCCGAATATGTCGTGCTGCGCGGCTGGGGCGTGATGAATCCGGTGGCGCTGAAGACCGCGGTGAAGACCGGCTTCCCGGTCGATCACATCATCGGCAACGTGTGGTCCAATTCGGAAGAGGACGTGATCCCGGCCGGCGAGGCCGCCAAAGGTTACGTCTCGGTCACCACCCATCCCTCGGGCACCGAATTCCCGGTCGTGAAGGAGATCGAGGACAAGATCTACGCCAAGGGTCTCGGCAATCTCGAGGACAAGAGCCGGATCGGTTCGGTCTACCACAACCTCGGCATCGTCAACGGCATCCTCAACGTCGAGGCGGTCAGGATCGCCCAGGCCCATTTCGGCAACCGGACGCTGACCGGCGAAGAAATGCAATGGGGCTTCGACCACCTGGTGCTGGACGACAAGCGGATCGCCGAGCTGGGCGCCACCGGTCTCGTCCAGCCGCTGCATGTGACCTGCGCCGATCACGAAGGTGGCGGTGCCGTGAAGTTCCAGCAATGGGACGGCAAGAAGTGGAACGTGGTGAGTGACTGGGTCGCCTCCGACCGCGCCCTGCTGCGCCCACTGATCGAACAGTCGTCCGAAGCCTATGCCAAGGAAAAGGGCATCCAGCTTCGCGACTGCTCGGTCGACAAGCCGTCGTAAGGCAGCAGCCCATGACCGGGACACCGCTGCTCGTCGTCGAGGACATCGAGGTCGTCTACCAACAGGCGATCCTCGCCCTGCGGGGACTGTCGCTGACCGTCGAAGCCGGGCAGGCGGTGGCCCTGCTCGGCGCCAACGGGGCGGGCAAGAGCACGGCCTTGAAGGCCGTCTCCAACCTGCTGCGCGCCGAGCGCGGCCGCGTCACCCGCGGTCGCATCCTGTTCGAGGGGCGCGACATCGGCCGTCTCGACAGCGCGGACCTGGTCGAGGCCGGCGTGATCCAGGTCCTCGAAGGCCGCCACTGCTTCCCGCAGCTCACGGTCGAGGAAAACCTGGTCAGCGGCGCCGTCTCGCGCCGGCTGCGCGGCAAGGCGCTGCGGGTGGCGCTGGAACGGGTCTACGACCTGTTCCCGCGCCTGGTCGCCAAGCGTCACTTGAATGCCGGCTACACGTCGGGCGGCGAACAGCAGATGGTGGCGATCGGCCGCGCCCTGATGGCGAGGCCGCGCCTGATCGCCCTCGACGAGCCTTCCATGGGCCTCGCTCCCCTGGTGGTCGAGGAGATCTTCGAAATCCTCCATCGCCTGCGTGACGAGGAGGGGATCAGCCTGCTGATCGCCGAACAGAATGCGGCGGTCGCCCTGAAACATGCCGACCACGCCACCATCATCGAGAACGGCCGCGCCGTGATCGACGGGCCGGCCGCTGCAATCGCCGCGAGATCCGACGTGCGCGACCTCTATTTCGGCCTCAATTCCAGCACCGGAGTTCCGTCATGACTGTCCATGAATCGATCAAGGCGCCCGAAGGCGTGCCCGGCCTGCCGCGTCCGGCGACGCCCGCCCATGTCGTCAAGTCCGACGCAGAAGCGATCGAAGTCGCCCACCGCGTCGCCGCCGAACTGCTGAAGGGCGCTTCCGAGCGCGATCAGCACCGCAGCCTGCCGGTCGCCGAAGTCGATCTTTATTCGCAGAGCGGGCTGTGGTCGATCAACGTGCCGAAGAAATTCGGCGGGCCGGAAGTCTCCTACAGGACCCTGGTCAAGGTGATCGAGATCATCTCGGCCGCCGATCCCTCGATCGGTCAGATCACCCAGAACCACCTCGGCATCGTCGCCGCCATCCGCACCGTGTCGGACGAGGCGCAACAGGCGCTGCTGTTCGGCGAAGTGCTGAAGGGTGTGCGGCTCGGCAACGCGTTCTCTGAATTCGGTTCGAAGCGCGCCGCCGATTTCGAGACCAGCTTCACCGATCACGGCGATCACGTCGTCGTGACCGGCAAGAAATTCTATTCCTCGGGCGCCATCCTGGCCCATCTGGTGCCGATCGTCGCCACCGACGACCAGGGCCGCGCCTGGTACGTGATCGCCGACCGCAATGCCGAAGGTCTTACCGTGATCAACGATTGGTCGAGCTTCGGCCAGCGCACCACCTTCTCGGGGACGGTGATCATCGACCACGTCAAGGTGCCGAAGGATCACGTCGTGCCCGGTTACAAGGGCTACGAGAAGCCTTCGGCCGATGGCGCCATCTTCCAGATCATCCAGGTCGCGGTCGATACCGGCATCGCCAAGGCGGCGATCGACGATACGATCGACTTCGTCAAGACCAAGAGCCGGCCCTGGATCGACAGCGGTCTCGACAAGGCTGCCGCCGATCCCTACACGATCCAGGCGATCGGCAGCCTGACGCTGCGCCTCCACGCCGCCCAGGCCCTGCTCGACAAGGCGGCCGAGGCGATCGACGACGCGCTCGTCGAGCCGACGGCGGAAAAGGTCGCCTGGGCGCAGATCGTCACCGCCGAAGCCAAGGTGCTCTCGACCGAGATCGCGATCGAGGCGACCAACAAGCTGTTCGAACTGGCCGGCACCCGCGCCACGCTGGCCGAGCATAACCTCGACCGCCACTGGCGGAACGCCCGCACGCATACGCTGCACGACCCCGTGCGCTGGAAATACGCCATCCTCGGCAACTATTTCCTGAACGGCGTGAACCCGCCCTTCCACGCTTGGAGCTGAGCGGTCCCCAAGAAGAACCCCCGGCATCGCAAGATGCCGGGGGTTTTCTCTTGTGTTCTCGTTCAGGCCGCGATCTTGCCGGCGGCGGTGGCGTCGGGCACTTCGATCAGCTTGCCGCTGCGGACATCGTAGATGAAGCCGTAGACCGGGATGTCGCCCGGCACCAGCGGGTGGCTGCGGATCCGCTTCACGTCCTCGACCACGCTGCCGGCGAGGTCGCCGATGGTCAGCCAGTTGATGTAACGTCCGGCGACAGAACCGCCCTTGTGCTGCGGGTTGCTCCATTTCTTGCCGTCGAAATGCGCGGTCGAGAGGTCGTCGGCCAGGAGGTCGCCGATCACTTCGGTGGTGAAGAGTTCCATGCCGCAGTCGGTGTGATGGATGACGAACCATTCCCGAGTGCCCAACAGCTTGTGCGAGATCACCAGGGAACGGATGGCGTCGTCCGATGCGCGGCCGCCGGCGTTCCGGATCACATGGGCGTCGCCTTCCGCGAGGCCGGCGTATTTGGCCGGATCGAGGCGGGCGTCCATGCAGGTCAGGATGGCGAAGCCGCGGGCCGGTGGCAGGGCGAGGCTGCCCTTGTCGCCGAAGTCGGCGGCATAGGCCTCGTTGGCCGTCTTCACTTCATGCAGAATCTTGCTGTCGCACATGGTCGTACTCCGTCTCAGAAGGAGAGTTGCAGGGAGGCGTAGAGGCCCTGCTGGTCGGCTTCGTTGGCGATCGATCCGGCGTCGACATAGGCGACGGTGACCGAAACGTTCTTCACCGGGAAATAGGCGACGTGGATGTCCTTCCAGTCGTTTTCCTTGGCGAAGCCGAGGTTGTCCGGCTTGAAGCGATATTCACCGCCGATGACGAAATTCGAAGTCAGCAGATATTCGAGCGAGAGTTCCGGCTGGATTTGATAATCGTCATGCCCCGGGCCGCCGAAGCCGAGCAGGCCGAACTGATTGGCCTTGGTGAAGCGAAGCGTCGCATTGGCGAGCAGCTTCCAATCGAGGATCGCCTTGCTGGCGGCGACGTAATAGTCGATGCCGCTGCTGTCCCGGGCGCCGATCGCGCGCAGGATGCCTTCCTGGCCCGAATCCTTGTACTGCAGGCCGGCGGAAACCTGGGGCAGCCACCATTTCTCCTGGTCCAGGGCGTCGCCGAAAGCGCGGACCTTGAGCCCGGCGATATTGGTGAAGAAGGTGCGGTCCTTGCCGATGCCGAGTTTGGTGCCGATCGACTGGGTATCGAAGCCGAGCTGGGCGAAGGAGACTTCGACCCGGTTGAACAGGCCGAGGGCGACGCCGGTCGAGGTCAGGGCATAGTCGTTGGTCTTGGCATAGGTCGTATAGGCGCTGCCGCCGATGGCATCACCCGAGCCATAGCCGGTGATCAGCGCCCAGGCGGCGAGGCCGCCGCCGCCGGCCCCTTCGATCGTATTGACGCCGCCGGTCGCGGTCGGCCGGGCGGAATCGAAGAGGTCGCCGGCATGGGCGGGCAGGGCGGCGGCGAGCAGGGGCAGAGCGAGGGCGGCCGCGCCGGCGAGGCGCGTTACGAAATCAGACATGAGAAAACTCCAGCAAAGGTGACCGGTGCCCGGGCGGGCACCGGTGATGGCGCGGTCAGCTCCAGGGATGGCGCGGGGCGGACACGCCGTTCAGATAGAAATTGCCGATGTGATAGGGCTTCCAGCGTGCCGGATCGTGCAGCGTGTGAACCCTGCCGTTCCGCCAGTGGCGATCCAGGTTGTGCTCGGCCAGGGTCGAGCGGGTGCCCGCCAGTTCGAACAGGCGGTTGGCGGCGTCGAGGGCGATCCGGGTCGAGAGCACCTTGGCTTCCGCGGTAGCGACGGTCGCGGCGTTCACCTTCTCCTCGCTCGGCTCGGCCAGGGCCTCGTCGATCAGGCGGCCGGCCCGGTCGAGCAGGGCTTCGGCGGCATGAAGGCCGATTTCGAGTTCGCCGATCGCCTGGATCGCGAAGGGGTCCTCGCTCGCCTTGTCCTTGCCGCTGTCGATCCAGGCGCGCGACTTCGTCTTGACGAAGGCGATGGCATCCTGGAGCGCGCCGGCGCCGATGCCGGTGTCGATCGCCGCCTGGATGAATTGCGAGATGGCCCCGGCCGCGGTCGGCCGCTCGAACACCTTGATCGGGATGATTCGGCTCCTGGGCACGCGGACATTGTCGATCGCGACACTGCCGGACGCCGTGGTGCGCTGGCCGAAGCTCGACCAGTCGTTGGTCACGGTCAGGCCCGGTGCCTCGCGGTCGGCGAAGGCGATGTAACCTTGCCCGTCCGTGGTGACCGAGATGATCGGCACGATATGCGCGAAGAGGGCGCCGGTCGTATAGAACTTCTTGCCGTTGACCACGGCGTCGTCGCCCTCGAAGCGGATGATCGTCTCGAAGGCGGCGACATTCTTGCTGTGCAGCTCGGAGAAGGCGTTGCCGAAGCGGTAACCCTTCAAGACCAGGCCGAAGAGGTCGCGCTTCTGGTCCTCGGTGCCGTCGAGGGCGAGGTGGACGCTGAGCACCAGGTGGTTCTGGGTGATCTGGCCGATCGCGGGATCGGCGGCCGAGATGGTCTCGATCACCTTGCCGAGCGTCGCATAAGAGACGCCGGCACCGCCGTATTCCTTGGGGATGTTGATGCCCCAGAGGCCAGACTGCGAATAGGCGTCGAGCTCGGCCAGCGGCAGGAGACCTTCGCGGTCACGGAGCGCGGCTTCGGCGGCGAATTGCGGCGCCAGCTCGCGGGCGATGGCGATGGCTTCGGCGTCCGAGCGGACGACATGGGCGGGGACGATCGGCTTGGGCCGGGCCTGGAAGGGTTCGGGGGAATTGACCCGGGGCGCGGTGGCGGGGTCGATCCTGGGGATCACGGTCATTGTCTTGGCCTTTGCGAAAAGAGATCGGGGGCTTCAGCGCCCGGTGGCAAGGGCGGTGGCACGACAACAACGGCATGCGGTGCAGGCGGAGCGGCGAAGCTGGTCTCTGGGCATCGGCATGAAGGCGACCTCTTAAACACGTGTAATCTCTGGAAATCCACTTCTTGTCTGGATTTCAGATCTGACTACAGCAATGTGTGTGCCAATTGAGGCGGCGGGGGGTGTCTCGGGCCGAAACTGGCGCGCGTCGCGGTGTCGCCCGGGGCATGGTCAGGCGATAAGAACATCCGCTACCTGTGTAACTGTACAGATCCAGGCAGCCACGGTGCAGAACAGTCGAAATCGGGACAGGCCGGAGGGCCGCGTCGTGGCCGGGCGCGGGACTGCCGGATTGCGTTCGCCCTCTCGTCGGCTCGGATGAACGGGCCTATCCTGTGGCCGTCGCGGAGAGGGCTATGATGGACGGTCAGGAATTTGTCGATCTTCTCAAAATCGTCGTCCGCGACGGCACGGCCAGGGGCGAGATCGAGGCATTGGGAAAGCCTCCCGGCAGGCGACCTCGAGACGAATTGGTGGCCCAATCCGTTTGGTTCAATTCGTTGAGTGACGATGATCGAAGGATGCTCTCTTCCATCATCGCCGACACTGCCGATCTTGCTGTATTTAGATTTCTCTGCGTGCTCGATGGTGTTGTGGCGATCGAAGACACACCCGACAAGGGCCGGCTGGAGCTTTCCTTTGTGAAGGGGAGGGCGACCGTGCTCAATCCCGAAGAAGGCGAAATGCTGCACGATTTCTGGTAATGCGCTTCCGCCGCGGCGGCGAGGAACGCGCCGCGGCACGTGCGGCGGGTCGAGGCCCCGATGGAAGCCTCCGGGATGCCGACTTGAGAAGATCGGAAAACCTGATCCAATGAGGCGCCGCGAGGTGCGGGACGGGAGAATAGTGGCGATGCGGCAGGGTATTCCGGCCGGCGTCTGGGCGTTGGGCTTCGTTTCGATGCTGATGGACATTTCTTCGGAGATGATCCACGCCCTGTTGCCGGTCTATATGGTCACGGTGCTCGGGACCTCCACCTTCGCGGTCGGCGTGATCGAGGGCATCGCCGAGGCGACGGCCTCGATCACCAAAGTTTTCTCCGGCGCGCTCAGTGACTGGCTCGGCCGGCGCAAGCTGCTCGCAGCCCTCGGCTATGGCCTGGCGGCTGTCACCAAGCCGGTCTTTCCACTGGCGGGCTCGCTCGGCTGGCTGGTCGCCGCCCGTTTCGTCGATCGGGTCGGCAAGGGCATCCGGGGCGCGCCCCGTGACGCCCTGGTCGCCGACCTGGCACCGCCGGAACTCCGGGGCGCCAGCTTCGGGCTGCGCCAGTCGCTCGATACCGTCGGCGCCTTCGCCGGTCCGCTGCTGGCGATCGGCCTGATGGCACTGACGGGGGACCAGTTCAAGGCGGTGTTCTGGGTCGCCGTCGTTCCCGCCGTGCTCTCGGTCGCGGTGCTGGTGGTCGCGGTCCGGGAACCCGCCCGGCCGGCAGGTGCGGGCCGCGTCCGCATGCCGCTTCGCCGCGCCGAACTGGCCAGGCTCGGGCCGGCCTACTGGCGCGTGGTCGCGGTCGCCACGGTCTTCACCCTGGCCCGTTTCAGCGAAGCCTTCCTGGTGCTGCGGGCACAGTCGGTCGGCCTGCCGCCGGCCCTTGTGCCCGCCGTCATGGTGGTCATGAGCCTCGCCTATGCGCTCTCGGCCTATCCGGTCGGCATCGTCTCCGACCGCATGGACCGGACGGTGATCCTGCTGACCGGGCTTCTCCTGCTGGTCGCGGCCGATCTCGTCCTCGCCTTCGCGGGGGGCGTCGTGGCGCTCGGCGTCGGCGTCGCGCTCTGGGGCCTGCATATGGGCTTCACCCAGGGCCTGCTCGCGACCCTGGTCGCCGATACGGCACCGGCCGAGCTGCGGGGTACCGCCTTCGGCCTGTTCAATCTGGTCACCGGCCTCGCCCTGCTGTTCGCCAGTCTCCTGGCCGGCGCGCTCTGGGACCTGGCCGGGCCGCGGGGCACCTTCCTCGCCGGCGCCGGCTTCGCCGCCCTGACCGTGCTAGGCCTCATGGCGATCCGCGGGCGGCCGGCGCATGAAGGGCGACAGAAACGCAACGCCTGAAATATCTCGAACGGCTGCGCGGCGGCTGACCGGCGTCAATTCATAATTCCGCAAGTCTATGTGAACGGATTGAGCTGGATATAGATCCGAATGTCAGCACATGCTCACAAACAACCTGCATAAGTTGACAAAGCGAGTGTTATGCAAAATATTGATGTAAATAATGGCGCTGGCTGGCGGCCTGTCCTGGCCGAAGTCCGTGCCGCCCTGGCCGAAACCGCGATCAAGCGCGACCGCGCGGGCGGCACGGCCAAGGTGGAACGCGACCTTTTCCGCCGCTCCGGCCTGCTCACCCTGGCGGTGCCGGCGGCCTTCGGCGGCATCGGCGCCGATTGGGCCACCGTCTTCGAGGCGGTGCGCCTGATCGCCCAGGTCGATTCTTCCCTCGGCCATCTCTTCGCCTTCCAGCATCTCCAGGTCGCCTCGGTGCTGCTCTATGGCTCGGCCGAACAGCAGGAGAGCCTGTCGCGCGCCACGGTCGAGCAGGGCTGGTTCTGGGGCAATGCGCTCAATCCGCGTGACCCGCGCACCCGCCTGGTGCCAAACGGCAGCGGCTATCGCCTGGACGGAACCAAGAGCTTCTGCTCCGGCGCCACGGATTCGGACCATCTGCTGGTCTCGGCGCTCGATCCCACCGACACGCTGCGGATCGTGGCGCTGCCGACCGACCGATCCGGCATCACGGTGCTGGACGATTGGGACAACATGGGCCAGCGCCAGACCGACAGCGGCACCGTGAGCTTCGAGGCGGTGGCGGTCGACGGCGCCGAGGTCCTGGGCCCGCCCGGCCCCGGTGGCAGCCCGCGGGCCACCCTGCGCGCCTGCCTCGCCCAGGCGATCCTGGGCACGCTCTATCTCGGCATCGCGGAAGGCGCGCTCGCCGCCGCGGTCGATTTCACGCGCGAGAAATCCCAGCCCTGGCCGGCTTCCGGCGCCGCCACCACGGTCGAGGATTCCTACCTGCAGCTGCGTTATGGCGAGTTGCAGGTCGACCTGGCCGGCGCCCAGGCGCTCTCCACCCTGGCGATCGCGGCCCTGCAGAAGGCCTGGGACCGGGGCGAAGCCGTGACGCCGACCGAACGGGGCGAGGCGGCGCTGGCCATCGCCACCTTCAAGGTGGCGGCGGCGCGCGCCGGGCTCGACATCACCAGCCGCCTGTTCGAGCAGACCGGGGCGCGGGCGACCGCCGCGCGATATGGGCTCGACCGTTTCTGGCGCAACCTGCGGACCCACACCCTGCATGATCCCCTGGATTACAAGCTGAAGGAGATCGGCAGCTTCGTCTTGACCGGGGCGGTGCCCACCCCCGGCCTCTATTCCTGAAGGGGGGGCGATGGCGCAGCCGACCCGGCCCGATGACGGCGTCTTGCGCCTCGGCCCGCCCGCGCCCGGCCACGCCCGGATCGCCGCGCGGGCCAATGCCATGGTGTTCGAGGATCCGGCTTCCCGCGCCCTGAAGGCCGAGTTGGACCTCCTGGCCGGCAGCGACGTGACCATTCTGGTCACGGGCGAGACCGGCACGGGCAAGGAACTGGCGGCGCGCTATCTCCACGAAAGGGGCCGGCGCGCGAGCGGCCCCTTCGTCGCCGTCAATTGCGGCGCCCTGCCGGAAAATCTGATCGAGGCGGAACTCTTCGGTTACGAGAAGGGCGCCTATACCGGCGCTCAGCAGGGCCAGTCCGGCTGGTTCGAGGCGGCCGAGGGCGGCACCCTGTTGCTCGACGAGATCGGCGACCTGCCGCTCGCCCTTCAGGGCCGGCTGCTTCGCGTCCTTCAGGAGCGCGAGGTGGTGCGGGTCGGTGGGCGGCGCGCCTTGCCCCTGAACATCCGCGTGATCGCCGCGACCAACCGCGACCTCTGCGCCGAAGTGGCAGTGCGCCGCTTCCGCCAGGACCTCTATTACCGCCTCGGCATCGCCACGGTGGCTTTGCCGCCGCTGCGCCAGCGTCCGGGCGACATCGGGCCGCTCGCGCGTCACTTCCTCGCCACCCATGCCGCCGCCAAGGGGCGGAATGTAACAGGTTTCACGACGGAGGCGTTGCACCGCCTCGTCCGCCATCCTTGGCCCGGCAATATCCGCGAACTCGAGAACACCGTCCACCGTGCCCTGCTGGCCAGTCCCGGGCCGCTGATCGAGGCGGCGGCGCTTCGTCTTGGCGCCGGGATGCCGGCGGCGGACGCGGCCAATCTCGAATCCCGCCTGGCCGGCCTGATCGAAGGAGCGATCCTCGAGGGCGAGGCCGAGCTGTTCGAGCGGGTAATCGGCCAGGTCGTGCGTAGTGCCTTCGACCTCGCCGGCGGAAACCAGCTACGCGCAGCGGACTCGCTCGGCCTGTCGCGCAACGCCTTCCGGACCCGTCTCGCCGAACTCGGCGTCATCGCGCCGCGCCGCAGCCGTGGCGCCGGCACCGTGGCACCGGTCGAGTTGCGCATCGGTTGCCAGCCCTATGGTGCCGCCGGCCTGCTCCGGGCCAGGCCCGGCGTCGCGGCACGGCTGGCCCGCCAGGGATTTCGTCTGCGCTGGGTCGACCATGCCGCCGGGCCGCAATTGCTCGACGCCCTGGAGCGGGGCGAGATCGATTTCTGCTCGACCGGCGAGGTGCCGCCGATCCTGGCGCAGGCGGCGGGCGTGCCCTTTGTCTACGTCGGCTGGGAGGCGCCGGCACCGGCGGCGGAAGGCCTGGTCGTCCGCGACGGCAGCGGCATCGTCGATGTTGCCGACCTGGCGGGCCGGCGCATCGCCGTGAACCGCGGCTCCAACGTGCATTACCTGCTGATCGAGGCGCTGGCGGCCAGAGGCCTCGGCCTCGACGACGTCGAGATCCAGTTCCTGGCCCCCGACCTGGCCCGGCACCGGCTCGAATCTGGCGCGGTGGATGCCTGGGCGATCTGGGACCCGCTGCTCGGCGCCCTGCTGCACCGGGGCGGCTTCCGCCTGCTGCTCGACGGCCGCGACCTAGTGCCCAACCGCCAATTTCATCTGGCGGCGGCGGATTTCGGCCGGCGCCATCCGGCAGCCCTGGAGGCCCTGCTCGGCGAACTCCGGGCCGCCGGCGACCACGCCGCCGCCAACGCCCCGACCCTGGCCCGGCGTCTGGCTGGGCCGACCGGCCTTTCCGCCGCCGACCTGGCACCTTTTCTGGCCCGCCAGTCCTGCGACGCCGGCCGCCTGACCGAAACCGTGGTCCGCCAGCAACAGGTAATCGCCGACCGCCTCCGCGCCCGCGCCCTGATCCCCCACCGGATCGAGGTCGGCCAAGCCGTCTGGCCGATCTGACCGCCGCGGTCGGACCATGCCCTGAGAGCAATTGGCCCGGGGTTACTGGCCAGGCCGGGCTTTCGAACGGGCGGTCAAGCGGCCACCTGAAACAGCAATTTGAAATGACACCAGGCCCCCGCAACCACTGATAACGACACCCCCGCAGGCCCCGCCGCGGGGGTGTTCGCTTTTTGGGCCGTCCAAAATTGGGGCCCAGATCAACTAACCACGGATTTCTGCTTCCAGCTGGATGAAGCAAGGGGGGCAGGTCACCGGCTGAGTAGTTTCCGGGGCTGCCCCACGGGGGAGGAAAGGGGCAGGGTGCGGTACCGTGGCGAATCGTGCGACGCGGGCGGTGCCGAGCCTTTCTCGCGCCGGGTCGGAAGGAATGGATGAGATGATACAATGGCGGAGCGCCCTTGGTGGCGGCTCCCCGGCGGGCTGGCGGGCACGATGCCGCAGCGGCCCTTCCGACGTTTTCGTCTAGGTGCGGGATTTGTCCCCGGAGGCCCCCGGGTCGGAGGCGTCGGCACCGGGCCAGAAGCGGCTGCTCGAGCGATTCTGGCGTAGCGCGTCCGGCTTCTGGCGGGGGCGGTCGTCCTGGCGTGTGTGGCTGCTGGTCGTGCTGATGATCGCCGTCATGCTGCTCCAGCTGTTCACGCTCTATGGCCTGAACTACTGGAACCGCTATTTCTTCGACGCGATCGAGCGCAAGGACGGCGAGCAATTGTGGCGCCAGGCGGTGCTCTTCGTGCCGCTGGGCGCCGGCAGTCTGGCGCTGGCCGTCATCTCCGTCTGGGCCCGCATGACGACCCAGCGCCGCTGGCGGGCCTGGCTCAGCGCCCATCTCTATGACTATTGGCTGGACCGCGACCGCCATCGGCAATTGCGCTTCATGCGCGGCGACCATCAGGGGCCGGAATACCGGATCGCGGAAGATGCCAGGGTGGCGACGGACCTGCCGATCGACCTCGTGCTCGGGCTGTTTTCCTCCTGCCTGACCGCGATCACCTTCATCGGCGTCCTTTGGGGGGTCGGCGGGGCCCTGCCGCTCGGGGCGAGCGGCCTGACGCTGCCGGGCTATCTGGTGATGGCGGTCGTTCTCTATTCGTTTGCCCTGACCGTGACGATGATGATCATCGGCCGGCACCTGACCAAGGTGATCACCGAGAACAAGCGGGCCGAGGCTCACCTGCGCTCGGTCGGCGCTCATCTCCGCCAGACCGGCGAGGCACCGGCCCAGCCCGACGCCGCGGGCGGCGGCCGCCGGGCGATCGGCGCCGCGCTGGACGACGTCATCCGGCGCTGGCGGGCCTATTGCTGGCAGTTGATGCGGATGACCCTGGTCACCCACACGAATGGACTGCTTACGCCCATCGTCGGCCTTCTCCTCTGCATGCCCAAATATCTGACGGGCGCGATGACCCTGGGCCAGGCAGTCCAGGCCGCCGCCGCCTTCGTCATGGTGCAGGGCGCCTTCAACTGGATCACCGACAGTTACGGCCATCTGGCGGAATGGACCGCCTCCGCCAACCGGGTGGCATCCCTGCTGCTGGCGCTCGACGAGGTCGATCGGCCGGGCCAGGCGCCGGGCATCCATCTGATCGCTGGCGCCGGCCGCAAGCCGTCCGCCGCCGAGCTGCGGCAGGTTGCGCCGGAGTAAGCTGTGCCTGCCGCGATCTCTCCTACCGTTTCGCACCCGCTCGGAGTCGGCATGAACATTATCCGTCTCTATGGCCGTGTTCTCGCCCTGCTCGGCGGGGAGCGGCGCCTGGCCTGGGCCCTGGCCCTGGCGAATGTGGCGCTGGCCTCGGCCCAGTTCGCCGAGCCGGTCCTGCTCGGCCGCATCATCGACCGGCTGACCGGAACGGAAGGCTCCCATGCGGCGCCCCTGTGGCCGCAGATGGTGCCGCTGCTCGCGGCCTGGGCGGGTTTCGGCCTGTTCACCATCGTCTGTGGCACGCTGGTGGCGCTTCACGCCGATCGCCTGGCCCATCGCCGGCGCCAGGCGGTGCTGACCGATTATTTCGCCCATGTCCTGCAACTGCCCCTGTCCTATCACGGCAATACCCATTCGGGCCGGCTGCTGAAGGTCATGCTGCAGGGCACGGATTCGCTCTGGGGTCTCTGGGTCGGCCTGTTCCGCGATAATCTGTCGTCCTTCGTCTCGCTTCTCGTCCTGCTGCCCGTCTCGCTGGTCATCAACTGGCGGCTGGCGCTGCTGCTGATCCTGCTCACCGTGTTCTTCGGCCTGCTCACCGCCCTGATCGTGCGCAAGACCGGGACCCTGCAGGGCTCGGTCGAGCGCCACTACGCCGATCTGGCGGAGCGCGCGGCCGATACGCTCGGCAATATCGCGCTGGTCCAGAGCTTTGCCCGGCTGGAGGCGGAGGTCACCGACCTCCGCCGGATCGTCGGCCGTCTGCTGGCGGCCCAGATGCCGGTGCTGTCGTGGTGGGCGCTGGCGGTGGTGCTGACCCGCACCTCGACCACCCTGACGGTTCTCGCCATCATCGTCGTCGGCACCTTGCTGCATCTCGACGGGCGGGCGACGGTCGGCGAGATGGTCGCCTTCATGACCTTCGCCAGCCTGATCATCGCCCGGCTGGAGCAGACCGTCAGCTTCGTCAGCCGGGTCGTGCTCGAGGCGCCCCGGCTCGCCGAGTTCTTCCAGGTCTGCGACACGGTGCCGGCGATCCGCGACATGCCCGATGCGGTCGACGCCGGGCGGTTGGTCGGCCTGGTCGAATTCAAGGACGTGACCTTTTCCTATGACGGCCAGCAGCCGGCGGTCGAGGGCCTGTCGTTCAAGGCCCTGCCGGGGGAGACCATCGCCCTGGTCGGCGCCACCGGGGCCGGCAAGTCGACCGCCATCGCCCTCCTCGACCGGGCCTTCGATCCCCAGTCCGGGGTGATCGAGATCGACGGCATCGACATCCGCCACCTCACGCTCCAGTCCCTGCATCAGAATATCGGCGTGGTCTTCCAGGAAGCGCTGCTGTTCAACCGCTCGATCGCCGAGAACCTGCGCGTGGGCAAGCCGGATGCGACCGAGGCCGAATTATGCGCGGCCGCCCGCGGGGCCCAGGCCCTGGCCTTCATCGAGCACAAGTTCAAAGGCTTCGACGGCCTGGTCGGCGAGCGCGGGCGCTCGCTCTCGGGCGGGGAACGCCAGCGTCTTTCGATCGCCCGGGCGCTGCTGAAGGATCCGCCGATCCTGATCCTGGACGAGGCGACCAGTGCCCTCGACGCCGATACGGAGACCAAGGTGATGAAGGCGCTCGACGAAGTGATGCGCAACCGCACCACCTTCGTCATCGCCCACCGCCTGTCCACGGTCCGCGACGCCTCCCGCATCCTGGTCTTCGACGCCGGGCGGATCGTCGAGGCCGGCACATTCGACGAGCTCGTGGCGGCCGGCGGCCGCTTTGCCGACCTCGCCAAGGCACAGTTCATCGCCGTCAAGGCCGATCCTCGGCCGAGCTGAACGGGTGTCGACCCGTCGAGGTGCAGGCCCTCCTGGTCCTGTCATCACCCCGGATCGCCCCCGGGTCGATCCGGGGTGGATTCAAGACAACCCTCGAACACGCGCCCGCGAGAATTGCAATCGAACCCCATAGGTATTGTCCGATACTTACGGAATCGTCTCGCGGGCTCTAAGGTCAGGCGTTTTGATGATCGAAATTCGATTTCCGTTTCCGATCATTTCGTATCCTCTTCATTGGGCGGCGCCGACGGTTGTCGGGCGACCCGCCGGGAGCAGTGTCATGAAATCCCCCACCCAGGTTCATCGCAACGCACGGAAGCTCAACCGTACCCTGCACCTCGCCAGCGACAATGCCGGCAAGACGGGCGAACTGGCGGTCGCCGCCGGCCGTGTCATCAGCCATCGCATGACCCTGGGCACCAAGGCGCTGATGAACCCGGCCGCCGCCGATCACGCCGAATTCTCGCGCATGATCCCGGAGAAGATCGGGGCCTTTTCGGAAGCGGGTTCGATCTGGCTGCGCTGGTCCGGCCGGATCGCCGATCAGGTCGCCCGCTATGTCCGGCGGGAAATGGCCTTGGCCGACAACGCGGTCGCGGCCGTCGCCGGCTGCCGCTCGCCGGCCGGCCTGGTCGCCCTGCAGCAGCAGGCGGCGACGGACTGGCTGGAACGGGTATGGTCGCAGTCGCTGTCGCTCGGTGCGCTGGTGATGCGCTCGCAGGGGGCCGCCCTGGCGCCGGTGCTGCGGACGGCCACGGCGAACGTGCACCGCCTGGATCGCTGACCCGTCCCTCGGCGCGCAGCCGACAAGGCAAGGGGCGCTCCATCGCTGGAGCGCCCCTTGCTTTAGGTTTCGGTCAGGGCTTCGCGGCATCCTTGAGGGCACCGACAAGGTTCTGGGCCTTGCCCGCGACCTTCTCGGCCTTGCCGTCGATCTGCAGCTTGGCGTCGCCGACGGCCTTGCCGACGGCTTCCTTGATCGAGCCTTCGACCTGCTTGGCCGATCCGACGATACGATCCTTGTTCATGGGCATTCTCCTTCGTGTTGAGGGATCAGGGGGTGTTCTTCTTGGCGCTGGTGCCGATGGCATCGCCGGTCCTGGAAATATCTTCGCCGGCCCCCGCCACGGTGTGGCAGGCCGCGATCAGCGGCGCAGCCCCCAGCAGGGCGAGCAGAGTGAGGGCCAAGGGCATTGTCTTCTTGAACATGGTGGTCACCTTTCGGGAACGGTGGGGTGGGAAGGCCGGTCGGATGCCGGTGTGTCTAGATGCGTCCCAGCAACATCAGGGCGACGACGACGACGACGGCGATGCCCAGGCCGCTGCTCGGGAAGTAACCCCAGTCGGCACTGTGCGGCCAGCGCGGCAGGGCGCCGACGAGGAACAGCACGAGGATGATCAGTAGAATGGTGCCTAGGCTCATGGTCTGAACTCCTTAGGAAGAATGGCGCGGGCGCGTGATCTGCGGGGTGTCGCGGCCGAGCTCGCCGCTGCTTCGATGGCCGGCCCCGTCGCTGTTCCCGCCTTCATGAGCCTGTCGCTGCCGCTTTGCGGCCAATGCCGGTCTATGTATCGTAGTGTAGTGACGATCGCGCCTTGGCCATAGAATCGGAAAATACTCATGCGCCGACTTTCTGGCCGTCTTCTTCTCGGCGGCCGTACCGGGGGCGAAATACCGCGCCCCCGGTACAGCTGATCAGACCAGGCTGATTAATTGGCGTATTTGAATTCGGGCAGCGCCTTCAGCGATTCCTTGGTTGCGCCGCGCAGCATCATCTGCTTGTCCTGGACCTGGAAGGAACTGTAGGGCACCACGACATATTTCGTGCCCATGCCCAGGAAGCCGCCGACCGACAGCACGGCGAAGGGAACCCTCTCGCTGTCGGTGACGATCAGGTCGTCGATCGTGCCGATGGTCTCCTTGGCTTCGTTGATGACGCTGCTGCCCACGACCTTGGAGGTACGGTAGCCGGTGGCCAGCGACTGCGGGTCGACGCGGGTCAGCGCCATGGTCTGCGGCGTGCCCTGCGCGAAGGCGGGGACGGTCAGGGCGGCGGCGATCAGGGCGGCGCCGGTCAGGGTATAGGTGAAGCGTGTCATGATGTTTCCTCGGGGTTACTTCTTCGGGCTGTTCTGAGCGGTGGCGGCGGCACTCTGCGCGGCGCCTTCGGCCTTTTCGGCCTGGCCCTCGTTGGCCAGCCTGGTGCTGCCGGCGATCTTGCCGGTGATGGTCGCCATGGTGCCTTCGGCCTGCTTGGCCGCACCGGCGATA
>NZ_JBAZKR010000077.1:0-18214 GCF_041650655.1 Zavarzinia sp. | reverse complement strand
GGGGCTCGAACAGGATGGCGATGCCGGTCAGGCCCTGGGCGCAGGTATAGGTGCCGGTCCAACTGCCGGAAAAGCCGGTCGCCGCCGCGGGCGGGCTGGGCTTGAAGGGCGCTGGCGCAGGCGCCGCCGGCGTGGGCGCTGGCGCCGGGGCCGGGGCGGGTGCCGGTTCGGGCTCCGCGGCGGGTGGCGGGTTCTGCGCCGGCTTGCCGCTCATGCCGCCGAGGAAGCTGCTCTGCGCCAGAGCCGGCGGGCTCGCCACCGCGAGGCACAGTGCCAGGCCCGAGAGACTTCGCGTGAAAATGTTGCGTGACGACACCGTTCCCCCCTGGTGCAACAGAAAACGCAGCAATGCCGGGCCATCATGTCACGGTGCGGCCGGAATGTCGCGTCGCGCACAGCCACCGCCTTGACGAAAAGCGCCGTGCCTCCGTACCCTTCTCATCGCGATTTCTTAGGGGGTCCGATCGTCGCCTGTGGCCGGGGTCACTGTCCGGGACGTCGAAAGGTGTTGGAATCGAGCCACGAATCGGACCTGCCATCTAGGGGGAGTTGAGGGGATGAATCTCCGTTCTGCCGTCACGGCCGCATCGGTGCTGGTCGCAGGCATGGCCTTCGCGGCCTCGCCGGCCTTCGCCGAATACAAAGTGTGCAACAAGACGGACAAGACCACCTCGGTCGCTGTCGGCTATTACGACGACAAGACCAACGACGGCGTGGACAACGGCGTCTGGGTCTCCGAAGGCTGGTGGAACGTGAAGACCGGCCAGTGCGCGACGCCGATCCCGGGTCCGCTCAAGGTCCGCTATGTCTATGTCTATGCCGAACATCCGGACGGCAGCGGCTGGGCTGGCGAAAACAACTTCTGCGTCAAAGACAACGAATTCACCATTCGCGGCAACGAGAACTGCGAACGCCGCGGCTTCCAGACCAAGGGCTTCTCCGAAGTCGACACCGGCCCCGAATCCAAGTCCTACACCACCAACCTGACCGACTGACCGGCTGCCGGCGGCGACGTCAAGTCGGCGGCAGGTGCCGCTTGGTCTTGGCCGTCGCCGGCGCCGTCAGCGGGTCTTCCGGCCAGGGGTGCTTGGGGTAGCGGCCCCTGAGGTCGGCCCGCACCAGGGCATAGCCGCGGGCCCAGAAGCTGACCAAGTCTTGGGTCACCTGGACCGGCCGCCCGGCCGGCGAGAGCAGGTGGATCACAACCGCCACCCGGCCCCGTGCCACCGTCGGCGTCTCGCGCGCGCCGAACATCTCCTGCAATTTGACCGCCAGCACCGGCGCCGTCCCCACCCCGTAATCGAGGGCGTGGCGATTGCCGGACGGCACCGTCAGATGGCTCGGCGCTTCGGCCTCCAGGGCTTGGCGCTGCGGCCAGTCGAGCCGGGCCGAGAGGATTTCCGCGAGGTCGAGGCGGCGCAAGGCTTCGAGCCGGGATATCCCGTCGAGATAGGGGCCGAGCCAGTCCTGCAGCCCGTCGAGCAGGGCCTGGTCCGACCAGTCGGGCCAGCGCTCGGCATCGAGGCCATGGAGGAAGCGCACCCGGGCGCGCAGGCTCTCGGCCGCCGGGGTCCAGGGCAGGCAGGAAAGGCCCTTGACCCTTATCGCCGCGGCCAGGGCTTCGGCCACCGCGGCCCGCGGCGGGTCGGGCCAGATCGCATCGTCCAGCACCAGGGCGCCCAACAGGCGACGGCGGCGGGCGCGGACCTGCCCCGTCTCCTCGTCGAAGGCGACGAATTCGGCGGCCTCGATCTGGTCGGCGAACAGCGCTTCGACCTCGGCGGCGTCGATCGCGGCGGCGAGGAAGACGCGGCCGTCGCGCTTCTTGCCGTCGAGCGCCGCGATCGCCAGGAAATCCTGAGCCGCCAGGGGTTCCGCCGGATCGAGCCGGGCCGCCTGGCCCGAGACCATGAGGTAGTGCCCGCCCCCGCCGGGCCGGCGCCGCGCCACCCGTTCGGGATAGGCGAGTGCCACCAGGAGGCCGAGTTGCGAACGCGCATCGCCCTCGCGCGGGTCGATCCGCAGGCGCCGGCACCATTGCCCCGCCGCCTGGGAGAGTTGGCGGACGAGGCCGCGATCGACATCGCCGCCCCCCGCCCCGGCCAGCGCGTCGAGGCGCAGCGTCAGGTCGGCGTCGCGCGCCTGGGGGCTGCGCTTCACCGGATCGCGCCCCTCGATCAGCGCGGCGAGGCGCACCGCCATGGCGCCGAGGCCGCGCCGCTGGCCTTCGAGCATCAGATGTCCCAGGCGCGGATGGGCGCCGAGGCGCGACAGCGCCTTGCCGTGCTCGCTGGCGAAACCACCCTCGTCCAGCGCCCCGAGCCGGGTCAGCAACGCTCGCCCGGCGGCGAAGGCCCCGGCATTGGGTTGATCGAGCAGGCGCAGCGTGGAGGGATCGGCGACGCCCCAGAGGGCGAGGGCGAGGGCGACCGGCGCCATGTCCGCCCGCTCGATCTCCGCCGCGGCATGGGGCACCAGGCCGCGCTGCTCCGCCTCGGTCCAGAGGCGGATGCAGGTGCCGGGGCCGAGGCGGCCGGCACGGCCCCGCCGCTGCTCGGCCGAGGCGGCGGAAATCCGCTGGGTCTCCAGCCGGCTCATGCCGGTGCCGGGATCGAAAGCGGCGACGCGGGCGAGGCCTGAATCGATCACCACCGCGACCCCTTCGATGGTCAGGCTGGTCTCGGCGATATTGGTCGAGAGCACGACCTTGCGGGTGCCCGGGGCACCCGGCGTCAACGCCCGGTCCTGGGCGGCCAGTTCGAGGTCGCCGTGCAGCCGGTGGAGGACGACGGACGAGACCAAGCTGCCCTCCAGCAGGGCCGCCGTGCGCTCGATCTCCGCCTTGCCGGGCAGGAACACCAGGATATCGCCGGCAAGCTCGGCCAGCGCCCGCGTCACCGCGCGCGCCGCCTGCGGCTCGATCGGCCCCTCCTCCCGCCGTTCGGCGTAACGAACGGTGACCGGGAACAGCCGGCCCTCGGAGCGGATCACCGGCGCCCCGCCCAGCAGGGCGGAAACCCGGGCGCCGTCCAGCGTCGCCGACATGACCAGGAGGCGCAGCTCGGGCCGCAGCGCCTCCTGCGTTTCGAGTGACAATGCCAAGCCGAGGTCGCCGTCCAGGCTCCGCTCGTGGAATTCGTCGAACAGCACGGCAGCAACGCCGTCGAGCGAGGGATCGTCGGTGATCATGCGGGTGAACAGCCCGTCGGTGACCACTTCGATCCGCGTCTTCGGCCCCACCTTGCTGTCGAAGCGGACGCGGTAGCCGATCGTCTCGCCCACCGCCTCGCCCCGTTCCGCCGCCATGCGCCGCGCGGCGGCACGGGCCGCCAGCCGGCGCGGCTCGAGCATCAGGATGCGGCCGCCTGCGGTCCAGGGCTCGTCCAGCAGGGCGAGCGGCACGCGCGTGGTCTTGCCGGCGCCGGTCGGCGCTTCCAGCACGGCGGAAGACGCGGCGCGGAGGGCGGCGCGGAGGTCCGGCAGGACATCGTCGATTGGTAAGGCGTCCATGAGCCGGAGACCATAGCGTCTGGCCCGCGCGGCACAAGAGGCGGATCAGACCGCGTCGGCGTCCCGGAAGGCGACGGCGACCACGGTCACATTGTCCGGCCCGCCGCCTTCGAGGGCAGCGGCGACCAATTTCTCGACCGCGAAGTCGATGGCATAGGAATTCAGGATGAAGGTCATCTCCTGTTCCGGCACCACCTTGCTCAACCCGTCGGAACAGAGGAGGAAGACATCGTCCGCCTGGATGCGGTCGTTCACCTTGTCGAGCATCAGCATGTCGTCGGCGCCGACCGCCCTTGTCACGACATTGCCGCGTGGATGATTCTCCGCCTCGGCCGCGCTGATCAGGCCCTTTTCGACCATGTCCTGGACCAGGCTGTGATCGCGCGAGATCTGCTGGAGCTGGCCGCCGCGCTTGCGGTAGCAGCGGGAATCGCCGGCCCAGAGGCAGGCGAAATGTTCCCCGAAGGCGAGCAGGACGACCGCCGTCGAGGCGATGGTTCGATGCGTGCCCGCCTGCTGGCGAAGCTCGCCGTTGACCCGCGTGATCGCCCCCCGCACCTCGGCCAGCAGGGCGCTGGCGCTGGGCGGCGGGTCGATCGCAGCCAGCGCGTCGACGATCGCCTGGCTCGCCACCTCGCCGGCGTCATGGCCGCCGACGCCGTCGCAGACCGCCCACATGCCGGCCTCGGGCCGCACCAGGTAGGAATCTTCGTTCAGTTTGCGCTTGCAGCCGACGTGGGAAATCCCCGCCGAGATGGTCGCCAACCTGGTCATGTCCCCACGCCCTCCCAGGCGCCGTCGAGTAGGGCGGCGAAACGCGCCGCCGGCGGCAGGCCGCCGAATGTGATCAGTCGCGGGGGGAGGTCGACGGATCCGAGGGTCCAGAAGATGACCGGCACGGCGGCAGGCGGCAGAACGCCGACCAGCCCCTGTGCCAGCAGGGGGGATGAGATCATGCGGCCGCCGTCCGGGGCTTCGGCGGCGGCGGGCGGTTCGGCCACCGGAAGGGCGGCGACGCCCTCGTCCAGCGCCTCGAAGCCCGCCTCGGGGCCGAGGGCGTCGTAGATCAGCGCTTCGGCCTGGGCGAGCCAGGCTTCGGCTGCGGCGATGCCGGCGGCGGCGCCGACGCCCGGCGCCAGTTCGGCCGCCACGGTGAGCGGGAAATAGCGCCCCACTTTGTCGACACTGGGGGCGAAGACGCCGACCACGGTGAAATCGCCGGCGACGCCGGCACCGAGAGCGAAGCGCCAGAAGGGGGCGACCAGGTAACGTTCGGCGAAACGCTCACCCAAGACGCCGGCCGCGGCGCGCAGCCCCTCGTCCAGGAAGACGTCCCAGCGGTCGACGAAGGCGTCCGACAGACGCCGTTCGACGAAATCGCCGCGCGACGGCAGCTTGCCGTAGAGACCCGCCACCGGCGGCGCCGGACCGCCCGCAGGCTGGCCGGTAACCGGCGGGGTGGCCTCCCCACCCGGCACCGGCACCGCTTCCGGTGATCGGTTGATCACATGCTCGCCGGGCACTTGAAGCTCCTGATTTCGGGAAGCTTGAAGGGATAGAGGCTGCCGCTGGCCTTCACGCGGTAGGTGACGAAGCGCCCGCCCACGGTGAAGCGAAGGACCTTCTCGGCCGGGCTGGCACCATTCGCCAGGCTCGCCTGGTCGAACAGGCGGAAGGCGGCCCAGGCGCCCTGGCCCTGGGTCGTCACCGGTTGTTGCGCCGGATCGGACGGCGTCAGGGTGATCTGGGCGAAGCCGCCGCCCATGGCCGCCGGCCAGGACATGATGGTGGGCCGGCCGTTGGCGCCGTTGAAACTCATGGTGACGCCGTCGATCTCCAGCTTCGCCTCGGCGATGCCGGGGTCGAGCGCCACCGGCTCGATCGTATATTGGAAGCCGAAGCCCTGGCCCGAGGGCACGAAGGCATCGCGGATCACCGAGGCGGAGCGGAGCTGGGCCAGCGTCGCCGCCGGGATCCCCAGGTTCTGCGCCGCCCCCGCCTTCAGCGACCAGGAATTGCCCGAAGTGTCGACGAAGGAATCCAGGTTCTGCCTGAAGAAGCCGTCGATCAGGCCGTTCGGTGCGAACAGGGCCTGGAAGTCGGACACCGGCACGTCATCGTTGGCCCCCGCACTGAAGGGATAGCGGTTCTTGAGCGCGGTCTGGCAGCGCTGGGCCACCGTCCCGGTCCAGGCTTCGTTGATCTGCGCCCGCGTGGTCGAGACCTGGGCCGCCTGGCCGCCGGCCGCCGCTGCCGCCAGCCAATTGGACAGGGGCGGACCCAGGCGGTCGGCCAGGATCTGCACCTGCTGGGCCGCCGCCGCCCCGCCGGACGCGCTGCCGCCGCCGGCGCGAAGCTGGTTCAACTGGTCGAACAAGCCCTTGAGCCCGGCCACCGCCTCGTCGATCGGGGCCTGGCCGCCCTCGCCCGCCACCACCTGTTTGCGCAGGAAGGCGAAATGCTCGCTGGTGCGCTGACCGGGTTTCGGCCCGTCGGCCGGCCCGACCTGGCCGAAGCCGAGGGCCGAAGCCGCCGCCCCCGCCGCCCCGCCGGTGGGCAGGGCGGCGCTGGGATCCGGCAGGGCGCCACCCGCAACCGCACCGGCGGCCCCGGCAGGCGTCGCGGCCGGGGCCGGCGGCGGCGTGCCGAGGTCGGTCTCCTTGGCGATCGCCGCCGTGACCAGTTTCATCGGGCTGTCGGGAGCCGAGAGCTTGGCCAGGATGGGCAGCACCGCCTCGCTGCCGCCGTCGAGCGGCTTCAGGCGAAGGCTGCGCAGGACCTCGTCCCAGCGCTGGATATAGTCGTCCTCATATTGGGCGACGACTTCGCCTTCCAGCTTGGCCAGGGCAGCGGGCGACTGCGCCGTGTCGACCGGCACACCGACGACCCAGGAATCCGCCGTCGCCTCGCGCACCACCTTGGGCACCATGGGCAGGAAGGTCTTGTAGAAGCCGTCGTAGGTGAAGAGCCCGGGCAAGGTCACCTTGGAGGGCGGATTGCCGGCGAACGTGTCATAGACGTCGTCGAGCAGGCGGCCGCCCTTGTCGCCCAGGCGCCAGAACGGCAACTGGGTCACGCTCTGTGCCTGCTTGATGCGGAAATAGACGCGCTTCGCCAATGGTTCGCGGGTCAGCACGTCGGCCGCCGCCTGGGTCACGTCGGTATTCTGCGCCACTTCGTCCAGCGGGCGCTGCACCAGGGTATCGACATGGGCGACCAGGCGCGTCACCGCGTCCTGATATTCCGGCTTGTCGTAGAGTTTCGACCAATAGGCCTGGAAACTGTCGTGCAGCAGCTTGGCGTCGAGCGGGCCGGCGCCGGCCAGGATGCGGTAAGCCTTCAAATTGCCGTAGAGCGCTTCGGGATCGTTCATCGACTGCTTGATCTTGCGTTCCAGGATCAGCAGCAGGCGGGGCCGGAAGGCGCCTTCGAGGGCGCGGTGATAGGCTTCGTTCGCCTGTTCGCGGAGATCGTCGCCCTGATAGAGGCCGAAGCGATAGGTGAAGGGCACCGCCTCGTCCGCCCGGTCGACCCCGGCGAGCGAGCGCAAGCGGTTCAGGAGGTCGAGCAGGCGGGACATGTTCTGTTCCGCCGTCGCCTCGTCCACCATGGTGAGGTCGAGCGATTTCGAGGCTTCGTTATAGGCCGCGATGGCGGCGTCATATTCGTCGATGAGACGCTTGTTGTTCAGGTAGGACAGCGCCCAGACGCCGACCGCGCCGACCGTAATGAGGCCGGTCAGGCCATAGGTGATGCGCGCGATCCACCGGCGGCGCTTTTCCGCCTTGGCGTCGCGGCCGACCAGGCCCGCCTCGTTGAACATCACGGCGCGCAGCAGCCGGGTCAGGAAGTAGCTCCGCCCCGGGCCGGCGAAGGCCGGCAGGCGCTGGCGGTCGACGCCGAATTGCGCCGCCATGGCGGCCGCCAGGCGGTCGAAGGGCGTGCCGGTCTGGGTGCCCGAGGTGAAATAGACCCCGCGCAACACCGGCCGTTCCTCGAAGCGCGTGGGCAGGAAGATGCCGTCGAGGAATTCCCGGCAGGTCTCTTTGAGCGAGGCGAGCTGGCTCGGGAAGCCATAGGCGAGCGTGCGCCGCTCGATGTCCCGTTCGGCCTGCAGGCGGTCGACCAGGCGCTCGTTCAGGCGCGAGACCAGGACATCCAGCTCGGCGTCGAAATGGGTCACCGCCGCCTCGCCCTTGCCGCTGTCGAGCGGGAAAGTGAAGCCCAGGACCTGTTCGCGCTCGGTCTTGCCGAGGTCGTCGAAATATTCGACGAAACCGGCCAGCAGGTCCGCCTTGGTGAACAGGACATAGACCGGGATCTTGACCCGCAGGCGGTCGTAGAGTTCGGCCAGGCGGGCGCGGATCGCCGTCGCATGGGCAACCCGTTCCTCCTTGGTGCCGGACAGGAGATCGAGAATGCCGATCGCGACCACGACGCCGTTCAGCGGCTGGCGCGGCCGGTTCTTCTTCAAAAGGTCGAGGAAGCCGGACCAGGCCTTGGCGTCGGCCGCGGCATCGCTGTCCTGCGTCGTGTAACGCCCGGCGGTGTCGATCAGCACGGCGTCGTCGGTGAACCACCAGTCGCAGGCCCGGGTGCCGCCGATGCCGGCGATGGCGCCCGGCTTGCCGTCGGTCAGCTTCTCGGCGAGCGGGAAGCGCAGGCCCGAATTGACCAGGGCCGTGGTCTTGCCCGAGCCGGGCGGCCCGATGATGACATACCAGGGCAGGTCGTAGAGATAGTGCCGCCCCCGCCCCTCGGCCGCGGCGGATTTCTTCAGGAGGCCGATCGCCTCTTCGAAGCGGCCCTTGAGCATCTGGACTTCGGCCTGGGCGACCTTGTCGCCCGCCTTTTCCTTGTCCTTCGCCTTGGCCTTGGCGTCGCCGCCCTCTTCCGCGGTGATGCCGCCCTCGAGCCGCTTCGAGGCGGCCCGGTAGACGCCATACTGGATGCCGTAATAGGCGCTCCAGATCATGAACATGACGAAGGTCGAGGCGAGCCAGCTGATCGAGTCGCCCAGCGGATAGACGCCGCCGATCTCGATATAGGGCCCCAGGAAAAAGGCGAAGACCGAGAGCAGGATGATACCGATCAGGGTCCAGAGCCAGGACGAGAGGAGGATCCGCTTCAGCATGGGGACTTACTCCTGCCCGACCTTCTTCAGGATGATCTCGATACGCCGGTTGCGTTCCTTGTTCTCCGGCGTGTCGTTCGGGGCGACCGGCTTGTCCGGTCCCTTGCCGATCGTGGTGATGCGGGCGGCATCGACGCCATTGGCGACCAGGAGGTCGCGCACGCCGTCCGCCCGGGCCCGCGAGAGATTATAGTTGTTGTTGAAGGGCGGCCGCGTGACCGGCACCGAATCCGTATGGCCTTCGATGATGATGTCGCCGGCCTCGCCGGCCAGCGCCTTGGCGACGCGTTCGACCGTCGGCAGATAGACATCGAGCAGGTCGGCCTTGCCGGAGGCGAACATGCCTCGCGCCCTGGCGGAGCGCAGCGTGATGCGGATGGCCTGGGCCGATTCCGCCACTTCGACGATGCCTTCCTTGATCTCGGCGTCGAGGAAGCGGGCGATCACCTGGGCCCGGCTCTCGACCGCGGCGGGCGGTGGCGGGGGCGGCGGGGGCGGCGGGCGCACCGGCTCAGGCCGCACGATGCGCGCCGGCGTGACCGGCTGCATCTCGCCCATCGCGGCGAGTGCCTGGCTGGTCTGGCCCGAGAGCATGAAATTGAGGCCGAAATAGCCGAGGCCGAGCAGGGTGAGCGCGGCGGCGGCCACCACCCAGGGCGGAATGGCGCCGCGGATATGGGCGTCGGCCGCGTTCTGCCCCTTCCAATGGGGCGAAATCTCGGGTTCCAGCTCGCCGCGGTGACGGCGGATCAGGGCATAGAGGCTCTCGCGGATCTTGGCATGTTCGGAGGCGCCGCGCGGCAGCACCCGCATCTCGCCCTCGAAACCGAGGGAGAGGCAGACATACATGAGTTCCAGCACGTCGATGAAACGCCCCGGATCACCTTCGCAGCGGCGCAGGATGCCGTAGAAGCGCTCGCCGCCCGTCACCTCGTTGTGGAAGATCGAGATCATCGAGCGCCGCGCCCAGGCGCCGTGCCCGCCCCAGGGGGTCGAGAGCACGACGTCGTCGATCGAGGCGCAAAGGGCATAATGCGCGGCCGAGAGGGCATCCGGCGGCAGGCCGGTCTGGCGGGCGCCGGCCTCGAAGCGGCGGATCGCGTCGATCGTGCGGGCGTGCAGCCCGTCGACGTCGGTCTGGCGCGGCGTGCCCCGGACGCGGGTCGCCAGCGCCAGCACCGGCGCCGCCGCGGCGATCAGCGGATTGATGCCGGTCGCCACCACTTCGCGCGGGGCATCGGGATCGGCCGGCGGCGGCGCCCCGGCCATGCGCCCGGCGAGCGGCGCGCCACCGCCCGGCAGGGGACGCTGGCCCGGCGCCTGGGGCGGGTAGCCCGGCTGCGGCGGCTGGCCCGGCTGCGGATAGCCGGCCTGGGGTGGATAGGCCGGCGGCGCCGGCTGCCCGGGTTGCGGATAGCCCGCGGGCGGCCCGGCCGGGCGCTGCGGCTCCGGCCGGCGGCCACCCGGCATGGGCTGGATCATCGTGCGTTCGTCGTCGCCTTCCTCGGCGAAGGGATTGTCCTTGTCGGCCATGGTCTGCCTCCCCTTCCCGGCCGCCTCAGGCCTTGATCGCCCAGAGTTCCATCGTCACCTGGGGAAAATCGCCCGCCAGGTGGATCGCGATGCCGCCCGATGTCGCGAGCTGCGCGAAATAGGGGCTCGATCGGTCGAGTTCGAAATAGCTGGAGCCCGCGTGATAGGGCACTTCGCGCGGGGCGACCGGTAGCGGCCTGGTGGCGATGCCGCCGAGCTGGACATTGACCAGGTCGCGGATCTGCTCGACCGGGCCGATCTTCACCTGGGCCGGGAAATTGCGGCGCAGCGCCTCGGGCGGCATGTCGGCCTTGACGGAAAGGACGAAGGTCGCGGTCTTGAGCAGGCTCTTGTCCGCGATGACGCCGACCCGCATGCCGAACTTGCGTTCCTGCAAGGGGATGTTGATCGCCGTCTGTTCCAGCACGGCCGAGAGGGACTGGCGCAGTTCCGCCATCAGGGCGGCGAAGGTCCGCTGCAGGTCGTCGTGGCGGTAGGCCGGGAAATTGGGCGGCCGTTTGCCAGCGGCGGTGAAGGTCGCCAGCTCGCCGGCCAATTGCAGCCCGTCCATATAGAAGCTCTCGGGATGCATCAGGTTACCGGCGCTGAAATGGGCGAACAGCGGCTCGAAGCGGTTGACCAGTTGCAGCAGCAGGAAGTCGGAGAGCTGGCCGACGCCGGCCCGCGTGCCCGACGCCGAGGCGCGTGCCGCCAATGCCTCGCCCCGCGTGTGCAGCAGGCCCAGGATCTCGGTCACGAAGCCGACCAATTGGCTCGAGGCGGAACAGGCCAGCACCGGCGGGATGAAGCGCTCGTCCAGCACGATCCGCTTGTCGGCCTGGACCTCGACGATGCGGGCGAGCCCGATGCAGGCGTAACCCGCGCGGTCGTCCTGTTCGAGGAGATAGCGCAGCCGCAACCGCCCGACCGTGAGCCGGGCGATGCCAGGGGCACCGTGAATCGCGTCGGTCGCCTCGAATTCCTGGGCGGCGAAGCGTGCCGGCGCCTCGGCCTTGGGATCGATGACGAATTCGGGCGCGCCGGGCTGTACCAGGGGCACGGCCAGATAGACCACCTGGTTGCGCACGTTCTCGCCCACTTCGAGAGGCGGCGGATGGTCGGCGGAATCGGGGATGGCGAAGGGCGTGCCGTCGGAAAACACGCCGGCCGCGTCGACCAGGGCGAAGCGCCCGGTCTTCAGCATATCGCGATTGAGCGAGAATTCGGTCAGGCCCCAGGCATGGGGGCGCAGGCCGTCGACCCGGCCCCGCACCAGTCGTTCGACATAGCGGTCGAACTGCTGGAAATGCTGGGTCCGAAGGAACATGCCCTCCGACCATACGACCTTGTCGTTCCACCCCATGCCCTCAACTCCAGCAATGGCACCGCCGACGGATCAGAGGCGCCGCACCTGTTCCTCGTAGGCGGCCGCGAAGGCACGCCCGAATAGCTTGTCGAAATCCTCGTCGAGGCCGCCGACGACCTCCGCGAAGAGGATTTCGTAGAGATCCCAATAGCGGTTCTTCTTGCCGCCGCCGATGGTGAAGCCGCCGGAATCGGCGTCGATCTTCGCCTTGATCATCGTGGGATCGAGCCGCTTCAGGACCGTCTTCATGGCCGCCTGAATCGCCACCATGACCGCGATCTCGTGTGATTGCAGGTCGGCGAAGACTTCGCGGGCGGAATCGACCGGGCCGAGATAGCCCTGCCGGGCCGGCTGCAGCATGGCGGTCAGCGCATCCTCCGCCGTCATGGCGAATTTCAGCGGGTTGTTGTTGGCCGAGCCGATCATGGTCTGCTCGATGCGGAATTCGTTCTTGAGCTTGGCCCGGGTCTGGATCAGGTCGCGCGCACCTTCGACCAGCACGCGGAAGATCTGCCCGGCCAAGTGGATCGCCGCGGTGGCGTCGCCCGGCGGCGGCGTCGCAATGCCCGCCCCGGACAGGAAGGCCGAAAGCGCGTCGCCCGCGTCGGCGGCCGGCGGCGGCGGATAGGCCGGCGCCTGATAAGCGGGGGTCTGATAAGCGGGAGGGGGCGGATAGGCCGGCGTCTCCGGCACGACCGGGCGGGGCGGCGGTGCCGTCGGCTCCGCCCCGGGGCCGAAGCCCTCGTCATCGAAGCCCCCACCCGATCCCGGGACCGAGACGGATTCGGGCACCGGCGGCGGGGCCACGGGCGGCGTCACCGGCGGCGCGAGGGGCTCCTCGTCCATCCAGTTTTCGGGCAGCACGTCGCGCCGCGACTGGGGCGGGGTGAACTGGATATTGCCGTGATCGGCATGATCGGCCTGGGCCCCCATGCCGATCGGGCCTTCGAGATCGAAGGCGGCGAAGGGATCATCGGTGTCGCTGACGGTGCGGGCCGCGAAATCGGCTGCCGGCTCGACCCGCCCGACCTGATAGAGATCGCGCCGGCCCTGAGCCTCGCCCGGCTCGTCCAGGCGGAAATCCGAAGCGGGCGGCGGTGCCCCGGCGCCGGTGCCATAGCTGGGCGACGGTTCGAGGTCGAAGGCGGCGAAGGGATCGTCGGCCGGCACGCCGGCCGCCCCGGCGCCGGGATCGTGGCGCAGGCGGTCGAAATCGTCGAAGCGGCCGGCCCCCACGTCGGCCACCGGCGGAGCCGGGGCGAGACCGTAGTCCGGCTCGTAGGCCGGCGCATCCGCCTCGATCTGCACCACCATCGTATAGGTGCCGAGGATGATCGAATCGCCGTTCTGCAGCAGCACGGGAACCCGTGGGTCGAGCCGTTCCGGCTGGTCGTTCAGGAAGGTGCCGTTGGTCGAACTGTCGAACAGCAGCCAGCCGCCGCGGTCCGGCCGGATCTCGCAATGGCGGCGCGACAGTTTCTGCTCGGGATCTGGCAATACGAGGTCGTTCGCCTGACCGCGGCCGATCGAGGCCCCGCCCGGCGGCACGACATAGCGCGCCGGCAGCCCGTCCGGCGCCTCGCCGACGAAGGCGAGCATCAGCGCCATGTCACGGCTCCCGCCCGACGACGGCCCACGCAAACAGACGACATCGCGACCACTTCCTCCATCCCGGGCTCACCCCCGGTAGTCCGCCAGGATCTCGACCCGGCGGTGACGCGGCGAATTGGGTGGCAGGCCGGGCAGCAACCCGGTCTCGCCGAGCCCCTCGGCCATGATCATGGCAGCGGGAACGCCCCCCGTCTCGACCAGATAGAGCCGCGCCGCCTCGGCCCGCGCCTTCGACAGGGCGAGGTTGCCGCGGGCGGAGCCGCTGGCATCGGTGAAGCCCTTCAGCACGAATTTGGCCCCGGCGTTGCCCGGGTATTTCATCACCTCGGCCACCTTGTCCAGCACCGCCCTGCCCTGCGCGGTCAGGCGCGCCGAATTCAGGGCGAATTCGATCGTGAAGACGGCTTCGCGCGTCGCCGGTGCATCCGCGGCGTCGAACGGCATGTCGAGGCCGCGGGTCTTGCATTCCGGCGGCAGTTCGCGGCCGAGCGCCCGGTGGATCTCGCAGGCCGAGGCATCGGGGGCGACCGCCGTACCCTCCGCCCGGGCGGCGCCGGCGGCCGCGACGAGGCCGAGGACGAGCGCAGCGGCCCGCCCCATGCGGCCGAACCAGCGATGTCGAATGATGGTATCCATGGCCGCCTCACCCGATCAGCACGGTCGGCGCACCCATGACGATCGAGCCGCCATGAGCCGTCATGTCGCCCATGCGGGCGGCCGGCAGGTTGTTGACCAGGACCGTGAAACTGCCGAGCACGATGACGTCCGGCGGGCCGACGCACAGGCACATGTCGGTGACACGCGCCTGGGGCAGCATCACGGTCAACGTGTTGACCGAACAGGGCGGCAGGATCGGGCCGCCGACATGGGGGATCGGCGGCACGCCGGGCGTCACCATGGGGCAGACGTGCATATCGGTCACGCGGGCGGCGGGCTGGCCCATCAGGCGGTCTCCTCTGCCTTGGCGTCGCGCTTGCGGCCGGAGCCGCCGGAGGCGATGTCGATGCCGACGGTAAGAAATTCGGCGAGCCACTGCGGCCCTTCCTGAGCGGCCAGGCGGGTCGCGGCGATACGGACCGCATTGACCACCATGGTACCGACCAGGTTGCTGGCCGGCGGCACCGGCGGGCGGTCGGCCGGACCCAAGGTATCGCCCGAGAAAAAGACGGCGGAGGCGACCAGGCCGGCCGGGGTTCCCATGCCTTCTGTCCGCGCCAGTTCGAAGACGGCGCGACGCTGCTCGTCGCTCGGCTTGCGCACCCAATCCTCCGCTCCGGCGAGCAGGCGGAGCTCGACCGCCGGCGCCGGCTCGGGCAGCCGCTCGCGCACGCATGTCGCCGCCCACCAGACCGCCTCGCGGCGCGGCAGGGCATGGGCCAGCAGCTCGATCGCGGCATCGACCGCCTTCTCGTTGATCAGCTTGCGTGCGGCACCATCCGCGGTCGGATGGGCGCGCAAGGCCTCGATCACGGCCGCAGTCGGCTGGTAGCGGCGCGCCAGGTCGCCGCTCCGCACCGTCGCGATCTTGGCCAGTGTCGCCGCCGTCATGCCCCTGTCCCTTCGATACCCTTCACGGCGTCAATTGATGAGGACGATGCCGCCCTTCAGGATGCTGATGCCGTCGGCCTGCGACTGCACCATCGGCGCCTTGGTCTGCACCATGGCGTCGCCCTCGATCTTGATCATCGGCGCCTTGATGGTGACGCCCGTGGGATCGATCTTGATGCTCGACCCCATCACCTTCATCTCGATCGACTGCATCGCCTCGGTCTCCTGTTTGCCGAGGTCGAGCTTGGTCGACATGTTGCCCATGCCGAGCTTGATCGACATGTTGCCCATCTTGATCTCGGTGTCGTCGTTGCCCATCGAGACTTCGTGAGACTGGTTGCCCTGTGTGACCTTGACCGTGCGGTTGCCCTGCTCGACCTCGATCGACTGATTGTTCT
The DNA here is from genome assembly GCF_041650655.1 of Zavarzinia sp. GTDB lineage: Bacteria > Pseudomonadota > Alphaproteobacteria > Zavarziniales > Zavarziniaceae > Zavarzinia. The sequence continues at coordinate 3,114 of NZ_JBAZKR010000077.1, read as the reverse complement.
GGATCTTCACGGTCTGGTCGTGGTCGACGTCGATCGACTCGTCGTTCTCGACCTTGCGCGTCATGTCCTTCTGGGCATGGAAATAGACCTGCTCCGAACCCTTCTTGTCGTCGAAGGTCAGCTCGTTGAAGTCGGCCATCCCGCCGCCCAGGCTGGAGCGGGTGCGGATGCCGCTCTTGGTCTTTTCGCCCGGCAGGCTGTAGGGCGGCATACGTTCCGCGTTGTAGACGCTGCCGGTGACCAGCGGCCGGTCCGGATTGCCTTCGAGGAAGCTGACCACCACTTCGTCGCCGATGCGCGGCGTGAACACGGCGCCCCATTGCTTGCCGGCCCAGGGCTGGGCGACGCGCACCCAGCACGAGGTGGAACCCTTGCGGTCGCCGTAACGGTCCCAATGGAACTGCACGAGCACGCGGCCCATTTCGTCGGTGTGGATCTCCTCGCCCGAGGGGCCGACGACGATCGCAGTTTGGATGCCGGCGATCGCGGGCCTCGGCGTCGAACGCCTCGGGCGGAAGGGCACCGCCTTGCTGAAGGCGGCGAAGGAATTGCTGTAGCTCGTCGCCTGGGCGCCGAAATTGCCGAACAGGCTGCGGTCCGAGCCCAGATGCTCGATCTCGCCGACCACCCATTTGCGCCCCTTGACACCCGCCATGTCGCCGTCGACGGTGAAGGCGCCGCCGGCGTAGAGGTCGGGGGCCGAGCCCGAGCCGACCGCCCCGCTCTGCGCCGCCTCGTCCGCCTCCATGCGGAGCTTGGTCAAGGCTTCGCCCCCGGATTTCTGCGGATAGAGGCCGGGATAGTCGAAGACTTCATAGACCGGGCTGCCCGGCAGATCGGCGACGGTCGCCGCATTGGTCTGCAGCGACTGGCTCGGGGTCTCGTAATTGTAGTCGGTCTGGACCCAACGGGTCGTCGTATAGGAACCGATGCCCTTGAAGGTCTCGAGGCTGAGCAGGCCATGGGCCGAGCCGGTCAGGTGCTTCTCGGGATCGGCAACATCGGCGAAGGCATCGTTCTTGTCGGCCACCACCATCTTGTGGCTGCCCGCCTTCTGTTCGAAATGGTAATGCGCGCCGACCTCTTCGAGGAGACGGGCGACGAAATCGAAATCGCTCTCGCGGTACTGCACGCAATAGTCGCGCGGCGAGGTCGCCTCGGCGCCGGAGAGGCCCGAGAGGTCGAAGTCGGAAAAGCCCGAGTCCTGGAACACCGCCTCGACGATCTGCTTCACGCTCTTCTTCTGGAAGATGCGGCAGTCGGTGGTCAGCTTCAGGAACCAGAACCAGGGCACGATCTCGATCGTGTAGAAGCGGAACTGGCGGTCCGCCATCATGCCGGGAGCGACGCTCTTGACGAGACCATGGAAGTCGCGCTTGCCGCTCCAGGTGACCGACAGGCCGACCGCCTTGCCGAGCAGCTCGCTCGGCTTCACGTCGAGGTTCTTGGAGACGACCTCGATCCGGATGTGATAGGGGGCCGAAACCGCCTCGGTGCCCGAGACGCCGACGGCGATCATCGCATCCTTGCCGAGGGGCGAGGTCAGGCGGAACGGCCGTTCCGACTCCTTGGCTGCGTCACGCGCGGTCGACATGGCTCGTCCCCCTCGGCGCCGCCGTCAGCCCCGGAAGTCCGCCAGGATCTCGACCCGGCGATGCCAGGGCGAATTGGCCGGCAGGCCGGGCAGCAACCCGGCTTCGCCGCGGCCTTCGGCGGTGATCGAAGCGGCAGTGACACCGCGCACGTTGACCAGATAGGCGCGGGCCGAGTCGGCGCGGGCCTGGGACAGCGCCATGTTGGCGGCGTCCGAGCCGCTGGCGTCCGTGAACCCCTTCACGACATAACGGGCACCGGCATTGGCGGGGTCGTTCATGACCACCGCGACCTTGTCCAGCACGGCCCTGGCCTGGGGCGTGAGCACGGCGGAATTCAGTGCGAACTGGAGGGTGAAGACGCCCTCCTTGGTCTGCGGCACGTGGGGTGCCGGCGGCGGCTCGCCGACCGCGACACCCTTGCCGCCGGTGGCTGGCTTGCCGCCGGCCGCGGGCGCGCCACCCGGCGCCGCACCGCCGCCAGAGGGGCCGGGATCGAATTCGAGGTCGAGGCCGCGGGTGGTCACCCCGGCCGAAGGTCCGGCATCCTGGCATTCGGGGGGCAGCGCCCGGCCGATCGCCAGATAGACGTCGCACTGCGAAGGATCGACGCCCCGCATGTCGACGCGGGACTGCGCGGCGACTTCGCCCGGAACCGACAGGCACAGCGGCAGCAGGACGAGGCCCGCCGAAAGACGACGCAGGACGTGCAACATGTTGACCTCCGCAGGATACCCGGCGCCGCAGATCGGCTGTCCGGGAAGGAACGGGGGCGGACGAGCCGCCCCCGGTCGGTCTTCGTGGCGGGCGCGGGCCCGGCCGATCAGATGGGCTGCGCGGTCGACAGGTTGTAACCAGCCATGACCGGGGTGCCCTGCTTGTTGGCCTGATCCCGCGGGAAGAACTTCGCTTCGAACTTGCGGAAGTTCAGCGAGATCGAGTCGGACGGACGGTTGCCGGCGCCACCACCCGAACCGGACTGCTGATAGGAACCGATCAGCACGTCGGTCAGCTTCAGCTGGTAGTAGACGAACGGGTCCTTGTCGGACGTCGTGAAGTCGATCGTCACTTCGGCGCCCTGGCCGCCCTTGCCGCCGGCCAGCGCATGGCGCATCAGCTCCGGGGTGGCCTTGTCGGTTGTGCGGGTGATGTGCACATCCTGGAAGTCGGGGGTCGAACCTTCGCGGTTCTGACCGGCGCCGACCGCCGAGGTGAGGTAGCGGCTGAAGCCGAGCGAGATCGATTCGAGGAGCAGCCATTCCTTGTGGCCAGCCTCGCTGACGTCACCCTTGATGTCGCCGAACTTCATGTAGAGAGCCATAATATCCTCCGTTGTCCCTGATGATGACAGGCTGGTCGCCTCTTGAGAAACCCGGTGGAGCCTCCCGGCCCCGCCGCGAACTACGAGGTGGTCCGTCTTTCCTCAGTCTGGGACCGCCCCCCTTGTCGCCTCTGATATTTAGTGCTGACCGCTCTGTGGGGCTGTGACGCCAGTCACGCATTCACGCGATCTGGAAATCGA
>NZ_JBAZKR010000076.1:0-18299 GCF_041650655.1 Zavarzinia sp. | reverse complement strand
TCCGCAACAGTTTTCCCATAGGTATCAGTCACTTATACCGATATTGCCCCAGGGGTCCCGTCACGGCGCCGATTTACAGTCATCGTGGTCGATCTCGGCGACAACCGAGGTTACGGCCGCGATGTGAGCCCGAAAAGGCTGGACGGCGCCAGGGGTGAATGCCCCCCCGGGGTGCAGATCGTCCTACCGCTTCCCCGCAGGCCCTCAACGCCGGCGGGCCATCATGTACCAGACGTAACCGAGACCGACCGCCGAAAAGGCGGAGAGCGCGAGAACCAGCGAGGCGACGGCGAGCTGGGGCGAGGCGCTGGAACGGAGCGAGAGCCAGAGCAGCACCGGCAACGTCTGGCTGTCGCGCGTGGTCAGGAACAGCGCCATGATGAATTCATTCATCGAGGTGATGAAGGCAAAGAGCCCGGCCGACACCACGGCGGTGAGGAGCAGCGGCACGGTCACGCCGAAGAAGACGCGCAAAGGCGAGGCACCGAGATCGCCCGCCGCCTCGACCAGGCTGCGGTCGAGGGTCTGAAACGCCGGCTCCAGAACCGTGATCGCCAAGGGCATGGCCCAGAGCGTATGGGCGCAGGCGACCAGGAACTTGCTGCCGAACAACGGGCCGCCGAACATCCCGATGTCGCCGAGGCCGATCGCGACGGCGATGCCGAGCACGACACCCGGCACGAACAGCGGGATCAGCAGGACGGTCTGCAGCAGGGGGCGGCCGCCCCGGCGGAGGGCCAAGGCATAGGCGGCCGGCACGGCCAGCGCCATCGACATCACCGCCGTCAGCAGGGCGACCTGCAGGGAATTCCAGGCTGCCCCCAGCCACTGCGGATTGGCGAAGAACTCGCCGAACCAGCGCAGCGAAAAGCCACGGATCGGAAAGCGCACGATATTGTCGTCGCTGAAGGCCATCACCGCCGTGATGCCGAGTGGCAGCAGGACATAGAGCGCGAAGAGGACGGCGAAGCCCCGGTGCGCCCAGGCGAAGACGCGGCCCTGGTCAACCATGGCGCGGTGCCTTCCGGTGGCGCAGGGCCTGAACGCCGAGCGCCACCAGGGCGATCAGCAACACGAGAACGACGGCGAGGGCCGAAGCCAGCGGCCAATCCCGGCGCGACAGCATCTGGCGCTGGATCTCGTAGCCGACGGTCCAGAGCCCGTCAGGGCCGAGCGCATTGGTGGTCGCATAGATGCCCATGGTGAAGACGAAGGCCTGGGTGAAGGCCGAGGCGATGCCGCCCTTGGCGAGCGGCAGCAGCACCTTGAAGAAAGTCCGCCACGGCGAGGCGCCGAGGTCGCCGCTGGCGGTCAACAGGGTGCGGTCGATGCCGTTCAGCACGCCGAGGATGGTGAAGAAGCAATAGGGCATCGAGATATAGGCAAGGCCCAGCACGGCGGCGAATTCGGTACCGAGCAGGTTGAACTTGCGGTCGATCAGGCCGCTCGCAAACAGGCTCCACGACAGGAGCCCGTTCGAGGGCAGCACCATGCGCCAGCCGATGATGACGGAGATTTCCGAGACCAGCATGGGCCCGAGCGCGAGCGCGAGCAGCATCGCCCGCCGCTTGCCCTGGCGCAGCCAGACGAACTGGGCGAACAGGAAGGCCGCGGCGACAGTGACCACGGCCGTTACCAGCGCGATATAGAGCGTATCGAAGACGGCCGAAAGATTGGCCGGCTCGGTCAGTACCGCGACATAATTCTCCAGGCTCCAGGCTTCGACATAGATGCCGTCGGGCGGATGCTGGTTGAAGCTCATGCGCAGCAGGATCAGCAGCGGCCAGCCGAACACCACGGTGGTGAAGGCGATCGCGGGCAGCAGCAGCCACTCGGCCGAAAGGGAACGACGCGCGCTCATGATGCCGGAAAATAGGTCGCATCGGCGCTCGACCAGCCGATGGCGAGGATATGGTCGGGCCCGATCACCGGCGCCCGGCTGGTGTCGAAGAACAGGTTGCCGGCCGGTGTTTCGGCATGGATGCGGTAGCCGCCACCCATGTATTCGACCGCCGTCACGGTCGCGCGGATGCTGTTGTCCTGCCCTTCCGCCTCGACGACATGCAGATGGTGCGGACGGAGATAGAGCCGCTGGCGCCCGGCCGGCACGGGGCCGAGGCGGGCACCCTCGCCAAGTGGCCGGCCACCCAGTTCGAGCACGCAGGATTCGCCGACGAAGGTATAGACGAATTCGCTGGCCGGACGCTCGAACACCTCGACCGGCGGGGCGATCTGTTCGATCCGCCCCTTGTTCAGCACGGCCACCCGATCGGACAGGGTCATGGCCTCGCCCTGGTCGTGGGTGACGAAGACCGCGGTGAAGCCCATCTCTTCGTGCAGGCGGCGGATTTCGGCCCTGAGTTCCAGCTTGAGCTTGAGGTCGAGAGCGCTCATCGGTTCGTCGAACAGCAGGATGCCCGGCTCCACCACCATGGCCCGGGCCAGGGCGACGCGCTGGCGCTGGCCACCCGACATGTCGGCCGGGTAGCGCCCGGCGAAATCGCCCATGCGCACGACGTCCAGCATGCGGGTGACGCGCGGCCCGATCTCGCCATTCGGAACCCCCCGCATCTTCAGGCCGTAGGCGACATTCTCGGCCACGGTCATGTGGGGAAACAGGGCGCCCGACTGGAACACGGTCGCCGTGTCGCGCTTGTGGGACGGCAGGCGATCCACCCGCCGCCCCTTGATCTCGATGGTGCCCGCGTCCGGCCGTTCCATGCCGCCGATCATGCGCAGGGTCGTGGTCTTGCCGCAGCCGCTCGGCCCGAGCAGGGTGAGGAATTCGCCCTGCCCCACGTCGAGGTCGATGCCGTCGACCGCGACGTAAGAGCCGTAACGCTTGACGATATGCTTGAGCGAGAGCGCGGTGGCGGATGCGGACAAGATCGTGCTCAGCCGTTCGAAGTCTTCAGGATCGCCTGCTTGAAGCGGGCATCGAGGGCATCGAAATTGGGCAGCAGCTTGTCCCAGCCTTCCATCGAGATCAGGTTCACGCGCTTGTGCAGGTCGTCGTTGGTGGCGGGATAGAGGTTCCAGTGCGGCGGGATGGTGACGTCCTTGCGCGAGACGACCGACATGGTGATGGCCAGGAAACGGTCCTGCGTCTCCTTCTCGAGCAGATAGTTCAGGAAGACGTCGGAAAGGGCGTCGTGCTGGGTGCCGCGCACCTTCACATACCATTCGGTATAGGCGATGGTGCCGTCCTGCGGGATGCCGGTCTTGAAGCTCGGGCCGCCGTCGCGAACCATGCCGAAGGCGTCGGTCGAATAGATCTCGGCCACCGCCGCCTGTTCCTGCATCATCACGAAGGAGAGCTCGGCACCGTCGCGATACCATTTGGCGGGGCGCAATTCCTCGATCTTCTCGAAGATCGGGTCCGACGCCATGCCCGGCTGCCAGGCATAGAGTTCCTCGATCCCGGGCTTGGCGCCGCGCACCAGGGCGGAAACGGCGAGCAGCCAGATGAAGGAAGCGCCGTCGAGCGCCAGCTTGCCTTCGAGGTCCTTGTCCCACAGCGTCTTCCACGAAATCGGCTTGTCGCCGACGAGACTGGTGTTGACGAGGGGCAGCAGGAAGCCGAGGCCGAAGGGGGCACCGTAATCCTGCGCGTGCTGCGGCCGGGTCTCCAGATACCAGGGCTGGACGGCGGCGAGATTGCTCAGCTTCGCCCGGTCGGTCTTGGCGAAGAGGTTCTCCGCGAGGCCTGCCACGGTCGTATATTCGTCGGCGATGGTGATGTCGAAGGGCGGCTTGTCGGCCGGGGCCGCCTTGATCTGGGCGATCATCTGGTCCCAGCCGCCGAGGGTGACCGCCTTGGTGCCGTATTTCTCGTTGAAGGGCTCGACGATCGCCTTGCGGTAGGCTTCCTCATAGGCGCCGGACCAGGCGACGACCGAAAGTTCCTCGCCCGCGAAGGCCGTCTTGGCACTGGCCGGATTGGCCCGGCCGATGATGGCGGGGGCGCCGAGCAGGGCACCCACGGCCAGCGCTCCCTTGCCGGCGCCGGCGAGGACGGCGCGCCGCGAGTGCTTCTTCCGGAGATCGTCGCTACAGTCGGACATAAAACCACTCCCACTCAACGAAGATGCCGGAAGCCCGGCGCGGCGGCCCTCAGTAGGAGGGCGGTGTAATGGCCCAGATCACCACCGTCTCGGCATCGCCCGGGTTGCGATAGCGATGCGGCGTGGTCGACGGGAAGGAGAAACTGTCGCCCTGATTGAGGGTGAAGCATTGCTCGCCGATCCAGAGTTCCAGCGTGCCGGCGAGCAGCAGACCCGCCTCCTCGCCCTGGTGGCTGTAGGGCGCCTCGGCGCCGACGGCGCCGGGCGGAAAGCGCGACATCAAAAGCTCGATCTGGCCGCGCAGGTTGGGCGACAGCAATTCGTCCGTGATGCCAGAGGAAAATTTCAGCGTGCGCCGGTTGCCGGCCCGCACGATGTAATCCCGCTCGCCCTGTTCCGTCGCTTCGGCATTGTGCAGGAACCAGCCGATGGTGACGCCCAGCGCCTTCGCAATGTCATGCAGCGCCTTGATGCTGGGCGACGACAGGCCACGCTCGATCTCGCTCAAATGGCCGATCGAGAGCGAGGTCGCCAGGGACAATTCCTTGATGGTCAGCCGCCGCGCCTTGCGCAGGTCGCGGATCTCGCGGCCGATGCGGGCCGGTGCGGCATCGTCGGGCAGGGCATCCGTGACGGGAAATATATTGTCCGAGACGACCATGCAGCAATGCTTCCCAGATGGTTTCCAGACCGAGACCGGCACCGGATGTAATCCGAATCGTCCCTTCCGAGGCGCTGCCGGGTTCCGGTGTGGAAAAAATTGTTCTTGGAAACCGAAATTTGCAAGTCATAATTTCACTAATGTGATTTTTGCCTTTCGAGGTTCCGCATGGGTGAAGCTGCGCCCCTCGACATCGCGAGGGCTTGGGTCCAGCGGCTGGGTGGCCGTGCCGTCGCCGGACGCGACTTCGCCGCCACGGGGGCGATGGCGGTCGGCCAGTTCCGCTTCGACAGCCTGGCCGACGAGGTGGAGGCGCCGTCCCTGCCCCTCGTCTATGCCTCGGTCACCTTGTCCGGTCCCTACCGCATGGAAGCCCGTCTGGGCGGCGCCCGGGTCGAGGCGCGGGTGCGGCCGGGACAATCGGTGCTGATGGCAGCCGGCCGCAGCAACCGCTGGCACTGGGACCGCGCCACCGAGGAGGCCCATGTCTTCCTGCGCCCCGGCTTCCTCGAGGAAGCGGCGGCCGAGATCGGCGATGGCCGGGCCGAAGTGATCGACCGGGCGGGCTTCGACGACCTGCCCCTGCGCCAGACCGTGCTCGCCGTGGCCGACGAATTGCGCACGGCGGGCGGCCCGGCGCCCCTGTTTCTCGACATGGCGGCGGCGGCGCTCGCCCGCCATCTGCTGGCCCGGCACTGCGACGGGCGCGGCCTGTCATTGCCGGCGACCGACGGCATCCTGACCGCGCGCCAGTTGCGCCGCGTGCTCACCCTGGTGGAAGGCCGGCTGGACGAGGCGATCGGCCTCGACGACCTGGCGGCGGCGGCCGGGGTCAGCCGTTTCCATTTCGCCCGCGCCTTCAAGGCGGCGGTGGGGGAGTCGCCCTACCGCTGGCTGACCGGGCTCCGGGTCGAGAAGGCCAAGGCCGTGCTGGCGCAGACCCGGCTCTCCCTGATCGAGGTGGCGATCAGCGTCGGCTTCGAGAGCCAGAGCCATTTCGGCCAGGTCTTCCGGGCCCGCACCGGCCTGACGCCCCGCGACTGGCGGCGCCGCCACCAGGGCTGAGGCCGGCGGCTTTTCCGCAATATCCCGAGAGACGGTCGCCCTCCTGCCTGGGGATGATCGGGCCAGACGATCGGGAGTTCTGCACATGACGAAACGCTGGGGCGACGAACCGTATTACGGCCTCGACGACGAATTCGATCCGGACTGGTTCCTGAGCGCCGAACAGAAGGCGCTCCGCGACGAGTTGATCGAACTGTGCCGCACCACGCTGCGCCCCAATGCCATCGACTGCGACCGCAACAACACCTATCCCCGCGCCAATATGGAGGCGCTGGCCAAGGTGCGGGTGCTGGGCGCGATCATCCCGAAGACCTATGGCGGACGGGGCGAGAACAACGTCGGCATCACCATGATCGCCGAGACCATCGCCCGTTACGGCTGCCCGTCGACCGCCCTGATCTACATGATGCACACGGTCGCGGTCGCCGGCCTCGTTTTCCGGGCCAAGGGCAATGCCGCGATCGAGGGCCTGTTGCGCCGGATCGACGACGAATGCCTGGTCGGCACCGCCTCCTATACCGATCCCGAGACCGGCGGCCATTTCTGGTATCCCAAGATGTCGGGCGCGCGGCGGGTGGAGGACGGCTGGCACGTCCAGAAGAAGTCGGCCTGGACCACCTCCTCGGGCTATGCCGACTGGTACATCTCGCAGACCACGAGCCCCGATTTCGACGGCAATTACGCCAATCTTTCGGTCTTCCTGTTCATGAAGGACGAAGTCAGGGGCGCTGCCGGCAATTGGGACGCCATGGGGATGCACGGCAACCAGTCCGGCCCGGTGGAGATCGACACGGTGGTGCCGCTCGACCGCATCGTCGGCTGGCCGGGGGACGGCGCCATGTCGAACGACGAGGCGATCGACCCGCTCGCCATGCTGCTCTACGCCGGCTCCTACAATGGCGTCGGGCTCGCCTGCATCGATGTCGCCAAGCGCCATGTGACGCGCAAGGCCCATGTCCAATACGGCCGCCGCGTCGCCGATTATCCGACCATCCAGGACACCTTCGGCCGTGCCGTGATGGACGGCCAGGCCTCCCGCCTCTATGCCTTCAGCCTGGCCAAGGCGCTCGACGATGCGACCGGCGGCGGGCGCTGGGACCTCTATGACGAAGACCAGAAGGCGATGCCGCGGGCGAAATTCGCCGTCTGGTGCTTCAAGGCCAAGTTCCTCGCCACCCGCTTCAGCTTCGAGGTTTCGGACAAGATGCTGCAGGCCTGCGGCGGCCGGGGTTACATGCGCGATCTCGAGCTGGAGCGCCTGGTGCGCGACAGCAAGGCGGGCTGGATCATGGGCCCCTCGAACGAGATCACGGCCCAGCTCGTCGGCAAATGGGCGCTGTTCGGCGGGGCCGCCATCGACTGGTGGAACCAGCGGGTGGATGAACCCGTGTTGATGAACGAACTCGGCAAGCTCGACGAGGCGGGCAAGCAGCGCATCGTCGACCGGCTCACGGCCGAACTCGCCGCCAAGAAGGCCGCCGCGGAATGAGCGGGGACTGGCATGCGCCCGACGATCCGGCCGGTTACCGCCAGGCCCTCGGCTGTTTCGCCACCGGCATCACCGTCGTCACCGGCACGGCGGCCGACGGACGGCGCTTCGGACTGACCGCGTCGTCCTTCCAGTCCGTCAGCCTGGCGCCGCCGCTGGTGCTCTATTCGATCCGCAAGGGGGCCGCCAGCGTCGATCTGGTCAAGGCCGCGGGACGCTTCTGCGTCAATGTCCTGCGCAGCGACCATGCCGAGATCGCCAGGCGTTTCGCCGCCCCGGTGGCCGATCGCTTCGCAGGCCTCGACTGGCAGGAAGGCCACCTCGGCTGCCCCGCCCTGCCGCAGGCGATCGCGGCCTTCGAATGCACCCTCTGGGCGACCTATGACGGCGGCGATCACGAGATCGTGGTCGGCGAGGTCCAGGCCATGCGGCGCGCGCCCGATGGCGATCCCCTCATCTTCTTCAGGGGCGAATTCCGCCCGATCGCTCCCGCCGTCCAAGCCTCCTGAAAGGCCGAAATCATGACCCTGATCCCCCCGGTCAAATCCGAGCATGTGACCTTCGATCCGCCCGAATTCGCCCATCTCGGCATGATTCCCGAACTGGTGGTGAAGCCCGTCGCCGACGAGCGCATCTGGGTCCTGCTCGAACCCAACGTCTGGTTCCGGCCGCTCTTCTTCGACATGAACGCCGGCTCCCACGGCGAGGTGCTGCGCGTGCGCAAGGGCGGCGTCCTCTCGCGCCACCGCCACCCGACGCCGGTCCACGGCTTCGTCATCAAGGGCAGCTGGCGTTACCTGGAACATTCCTGGCGCGCCACCGAAGGCTCCTATGTTCTGGAGCCGCCGGGCGAGGTCCATACGCTGACCTGCGACAGCGACGACGAGATGCAGACCCTGTTCTTCATCCAGGGCCCCACGCTCTACATCGACGAGACCGACCGGGTGACCCTGGTCGAGGACAATTTCCAGCTCATCGAAGCCTGCCGCAAACATTACGAGGCGGTCGGCCTCGGCGCCGATTTCGTCAATCAATTCATCCGCTGAAGGGACCCGGACAGCATCATGATCGAGCATCATTTCCTGCGTTTTCCCGCCGACGAGGGCAAGGGCGCGACCGGCGCTCCCGCCGGCTGGCGCGTGACCGCGGGCAACCCGGTCGCCCGCGGCGTCCGTCACTACACGGCCGATGACGGCAGCCTATTGTCCGGCTTCTGGGAATGCACGCCCGGGACCTTCCACGTCACCTACGACAAGTGGGAGTTCTGCCACATGATCTCGGGCCGCTGCACGGTCACGCCGGACGGCGGCGCCCCGATCGAGCTTCGCCCCGGCGACGGCTTCGTCCTGGAGGCCGGCTTCACCGGCACCTGGGAGGTGCAGGAAACCATGACCAAGCATTTCGTCTTCAAGATCGATCCGAAATGAGCCTGACGCCCCGTCCCGGCACGCTGCATCTGATCGTCGCCGAGGCCGGCGACGGCCTGGCCTCGGCCCTGGCGCTCCTCGATACGGCGGGCGACGGCTTCCGAGCGGCCGCCCGCCTGCTGCACACGGGCGAGGCGCCCGCCGGGCCGGCCGTGACGGTCTCGATGCCGGACGAGGCGGCACTGGTGCGCAGCCTGACCCCCGCCCTGGCGCGCGCGCGCATGGGCACGCGGCTCTATCTCGCCGGCGGCGCCGGCTTCGTCGCACGGTTGACGGCCCTCGCCCTCGACCACGGCTTCGATCACGGCATGATCGAAACCGACGTCAGGTCCCACGGCACCCGGCGCGTCCAATGCGTCCATTGCAAGCATGTGATCGAGGACGTGACGGGGACGGTCGTGACCTGCGACCACTGCGGCCTGCGGCTCGGCGTGCGCGATCTCTATTCCCGGCGGCTCCAGGCCCATCTCGGCGTCTGCATCCTCGACCGGCCGGCGGTCGCGTCATGACCGGTGCGATCCCGGTCCGGATCGGGTCGATCGTCCAGGAAGCGCCGCTGGTCAAGCGCTTCCGTCTCGAGCCGCTCGACGGCCGACTGCCCGATTTCTCCGGCGGCGCCCATGTCGTGGTCACCATGCTCGACGGGGCCCGAGGCCGGCGAAACGCCTATTCCCTGGTCAATCCACCGGGCGACCCGGATCGCTACGAGATCGCGGTGCGCCGGGTCGCCGATGGTCGGGGCGGCTCGATCTTCCTGCACGACAGGGTTCGGGTGGGCGACATTCTCACGGTTACGCCGCCGGCCAATCTCTTCCCGCTCGATTGGCGGGCACGGCGCCATCTCCTGATCGCCGGCGGCATCGGAATCACGCCCTTCGTCGCGATGACGGCGCAGCTCGCCGCCCTTGGCGCCGCCTTCGAGCTGCATTACGCCATGCGCAGCCCGCTCGCCGGCGCCTTCGCCGACCGGCTGCAGCAGCTCCATGGTGATGCCGTGCATCTCTATGCCGGCAGCCACGGCGAGCGCCTGCCCATCGCCCGCCTGATCGCCGACCAGCTCCTCGGCACCCATCTCTATGTCTGCGGCCCGGCCCGGTTGATCGACGAGGTCCGCGCCACGGCACATGCCGCCGGCTGGCCCGACGCCCATGTCCATGCCGAACGCTTCGACAGCGCGAGACCGGGCGCGCCCTTTACCGCCCGCCTGGCCCGCAGCGGCCGCCGGATCGCGATCGAGACGGACGAGAGCCTGCTCGAAGCGCTCGAGCGCGAGGGCGTGGCGATCGACAGCCTGTGCCGCGGCGGCGCCTGCGGACGTTGCGTCACCAGTGTCGCCGCCTGCGACGGCACGATCGAGCACGCCGATCATTACCTGAGTGCGGCGGACAAGGCATCGGGCCGCCTGATCCTGCCCTGCGTCTCCCGCGTGCGGGGCGACGGCCTGGTGCTCGACCTGTGAGGATATCGTGAGCTTCGCCTTCTCGACCGGTACATTCCGCGACGATTACGGCTTCCGCAACAGCGCGGAAGGCATCGCTCGCTTCCCCTTTCCCTTCACCGAAGAGCGCTACATGTATTCGGTGAATGTCGAGCCCCATGTGCCGGGACCGAAGGGTTCCGCCTTCGAACATCCCTTCGACATCGACGAGCATTATCTGGCCGAGATGGCGGAGCGCGATCTCGTGTTGCGCCGCGATCCATTACGCTGCCAGTCGATGCCCCACATGATCCAGGCCGAATGGGACCTGGTCGAATTGGTGATGACCGCGCTCGCCCGCGACTATCCCCAATGGTTCCACCTCGCACGCCGGGGCGACGACTGGCACTGGACCAACCGGCCGATGGCGATCGACCAGCGCTTCACCTTCGGCGACGCCGCCAGCCTGCCCTGCCCTCCGCTCGAATATATCGGCCGTCAGGTCCAGGGCGATTTCACCCTGCTCGACCAGCGGGAAGACAACCTGTGGCTCGACGCCGGTATCCTGACCAGCCAGGGCAAATGGTCGCTCGATTTCGACCTCGGCATGAATTTCATCGAATGGCACGCCCCGGTGCCGCTCGCCCATGGCCTCGGCGTCTTCGAGCGGGCGTTAAAATTCCTCCTGGCACTTCGTCTGGACGGGCCGGTGCGCCGGCTCAACTGGTCGATCTGCGTCAATCCCCGGCTCGACACCAGCCTGGAGAGCTATCCCGAATGGGGACCGGAGCATTTCGCGGTGACACCGGAGACGGTCGGCCACATGCTGCAGCTCCGCGTCGAATTGCAGAGCCTCTACCGCCTGCCCCGCTCGAACGCGGTCGCCTTCTCGATCCGCTGTTACTTGATCAGTCTCGACGAACTCCGTACCAATCCGGCCTGGGCGGCACGTTTCGCTGCGGTGCTTCGCGACCTCCATCCGGATCTTCTCCGTTACAAGGCCCTCGCGCCCTATCGCGACATGATCATCGACAGGCTGACCCGGGACCTCACATGAGATCGCGCAGGCGGTACCAGGCTTCGACCCAGGGGGCGGCGCGTTCCGCCGCGAACCAGAAGGGATGACTGGGGAAGACCAGATCGTCGAAGGCGCTGGCGCCGTCAGGCTCGCCCAGCACCTTTTTCGCGATCTTGTCGCCGAACCAGGTGGCGCGGGAGACCCCGGTGCCGCAATAGCCGAGGGCATAGTGAATGCCGTCGACCGCGCCGAGGTGGGGCATGTCGTCGAACGTATAGCCGATCTGACCGGACCAGCCACCGGTCACCGCCACCCCGGCCAGATCGGGGAAGACCCGGACCATGTCCGAGACGAGATGGCGGTAACCTTCTGGATCACCACGCAGGGCGCCGCCCACGCGCCCACCCCACAGCATCCGCATGCCGTCCGGCGAGGGCCGGAAATAGTGGAAGACGCGCGCGGTGCAGCCATAGACCCGCCGCTTCGGCATCAGGCGATCGACCAGCCCCGGCGCCAGAGGTGCTGTCGCGATGATGGCTGAACGGACCGTGACCATGCGCCGGCGGAGGAAAGGCACAAGGCCGCCGGTATAGCCGTTGGTGGCGACCACCACCCGGCCGCAGTGAATCGGCCCGCGTGCCGTCGAGACGGCAAAGCCCGCCCCCTCTCGCGTGATCGCCGTCGCGGCGGAAAAGCCATGGACGGAGACGCCGGCCGTCACGGCGCGCTCCAGAAGCCCCTGATGAAACTTGCCGGGGTGCAGGCTGGCGTCGTTCGGCAGCACCGAGCCACCGTGATAATAGTCGCTGCCGATTTCCCGGCTCTGTTCCGCCTTCGGCACCATGAAGGACTCGACCCCGGCCACCCGGTGCAGGTCCGCCATGTCGCGGGCCATGGCGTCGTAATGCTCCGGCCGGACGCAACCACGGAAACGGCCGCAGACCGTGTAATCGCAGTCGATCCCCTCGCGCTCGATCAGCGCGCCGATATGGGCCAGCATGGCCGTGCCCTCGCGCAGCAGGGCGGCCGCCCGCGCCGGTCCCTGCCAGTCCACCAGGGCAGCGACCTTGAATTTCTGATTGCCGCTGCCGACCTGGCCGCCGTTCCGGCTGCTCGCCCCCTGGCCCGGCGCCCCGGCGTCGAGCAGCACCACGCTGCGCCCTGCCCGCGCCAGGGTCAGCGCGGCTGACGTCCCGGTGAAACCCGCGCCGATGACGACGACATCCGCCGTCGTCGGCAGGGGCGTTTCATCGAAGCGCCGCCGAGGCGCCGCCTGCCACCAATAGGGCGTGACGTAAGGGCCTTCGCCCCCGCTTGCCGCCGCCTGATCCGCCATCACCGCCCGCTCCCGTATCCCGATCCGGTCGTCATTCCGGCTCACTGAATAATTACCTGTATTTACTTTTTTTGCATGAGATGCAATATCGAATCATTCGGAGCGGCACGGAAGACCCCTTCCCCCTCCAGTTCCGTACCAAGGGGATGACCTGATGACCTGGCCTTCGCATAGCGAAAACGAACTGACCGTGCCGCCCGGCCTCGACGCCGCCGGTGCGGTGGAATTTCTCCGCTCGAAGGGCATCGCCTTCGTGCTGGCCCAATTCGTCGATATCCATGGGGTTCCAAAGGCCAAGGCCGTCCCGGTCGGCCATCTGCCCGACATTCTGGGGGACGGCGCGGGTTTCGCCGGCGCCGGGGTCTGGGGCCTGGGCATGAAGCCGCACAATGCCGAATACATGATGGTCGGCGACCTCTCGACCCTCACCCTGCTACCCTGGCTGCCCGGCTTCGCCCGGGTCATGGGCACGGGCACGGTCAAGGGCGCGCCCTCGGCTTTCGATACCCGCAACATCCTGGCGGCCCAGGTCGCGCGCCTCGCCGAGCGGGGCTGGGTGCTGAACACCGGGCTGGAGCCCGAATTCATCCTCTACCGAAAGGCGGAGGACGGCAGCCTGGCGCCCTTCGATGCGACCGACACGCTCGCCAAGCCTGCCTATGACTACAAGGGCATCGCCCGCGGCCGCAGCTTCCTGGAACGGCTGGTCAATGGGCTGCAGGCGGTCGGCATCGACGTGTATCAGATCGACCACGAGGACGCGAACGGCCAATACGAGGTGAATTTCCATTACGCCGACGCCCTGACGACGGCGGACCAGATCACCCTGTTCAAGATGGCGGCGACGGAAATCGCCCATGACCTGGGCGCGATCTGCACCTTCATGCCGAAGCCGAAATCGGAAACGACCGGCAGCGGCATGCATGTTCATTGCTCGCTGGCGGATTCCAGCGGCCGCAACCTGTTCCACGACAAGACCGATCCGAACGGTCTCGAGCTGTCCGATCTCGCCCATTATTTCCTCGGCGGGATCATGAAGCACGCGCCGGCACTGACCGCGCTGCTGGCCCCGACCGTCAATTCCTACAAACGCCTGGTGGTCGGCCGCAACCTGTCCGGTACCACCTGGGCCCCGGTCTTCATCGCCTATGGCGACAACAACCGGACAGCCATGGTCCGCATTCCCTACGGCCGGCTGGAAATCCGCACCGGCGACGGTGCCATGAACCCCTATCTGGCGACGGCCGCCATCATCGCCGCCGGCCTCGACGGGATCGACAGGAAGATCGACCCGGGCGCGGCGCGGAACTGCAATTTCTACGAACTCTCGATGGCCGAGGTCGCCGCCATGGGCGTCTCGATCCTGCCCCAGTCCCTGACGGAAGCGATCGACGCGCTCGAGGCCGACACGCTGTTCGCGGACGCCCTCGGCGCCGACTTCATCGACGAATTCATCACCCTGAAGCGCATGGAATGGCTGGACTACCACCGCCACGTCTCCGATTGGGAGACCGCGCGCTACCTGTCCTTCTATTGATCGCGAGGATAACATGTGCGGTATCGCAGGATTGTTTCTGAAGGATTCGGCGCTGGAGCCGAGGCTCGGCGAATTGCTCGGCGGCATGATGGGCCCCTTGAGCAGCCGGGGGCCGGATTCCGCCGGCTTCGCGATCTATGGCGACGGCCGGCCGGACGCGGTGAAACTGTCCCTTCACGGTGAGAGCGAAGGCCATGTCACCGCCGTCGCCGGCCGGCTGGCGGAAGCGCTGGGCAAGGAATTGAGCTTCGCCATCCGTCACACCCACGCCATCGTCTCGGTGCCCGAAGGCGACCTGGCCCATGCGGAAGCCTGGCTGGCCGCCCATGCGCCGGAAATCAGCGTGATCGGCAAGGGCCGACGCATGGAGATCTTCAAGGAGGTCGGCAATCCGGTCGCCGTCGGCAAGGCCTTCGGCATCGAGACCATGCGCGGCAGCCATGGCGTCGCCCATACGAGGATGGCGACGGAATCCGCCGTCACCACCGACGGCGCGCATCCCTTCTCCACCGGGACGGACCAATGCCTCGTCCACAACGGCTCGCTCTCCAACCATAATTCGCTGCGCCGCGAGTTGCGCCGGGAAGGCGTGAAGATCGCGACCGAAAATGACAGCGAGGTCGCGGCCGGTTACCTGACTTGGCGCATGCGCCAGGGCCAGAGCCTGGGCCAGGCCCTGCAATCGGGCCTCGGCGACCTCGACGGTTTCTTCACCTTCGTGGTCGGCACCGAGAGCGGCTTCGGCGTGCTGCGCGACCCGATCGCCTGCAAGCCCGCCGTCATGGCCGAGACCGACCGCTATGTCGCCTTCGGCTCGGAATACCGCAGCCTCGTCGACCTGCCGGGCATCGACAATGCCCGGGTCTGGGAACCGAAACCCGCCACCGTCTACTTCTGGGAGCGCGGCCAATGAACACCATCATCGACCTGAAGACGGCGACCACCCGCGCCTTGAACAGCCAGCTTCAGAGCGAAGCGGCAGCCCCCGCCGGCAGCCGCTGGCAGATCACCAATGTGCGCGGCCATCATTCGGTCGCGGTCGGCATCGACCGACCCCTGTCGGTCGAGATCGACGGCAATACCGGCTATTTCTGTGCCGGCATGAACCATGGCGCCGAGATCACGGTGAAGGGCAGCGCCGGCCAGGGCGTGGCCGAGACCATGAGTGCCGGCAAGGTCCATGTCACCGGCGACGCCAGCATGGCGGCCGGGGCTTCCGGCCGCGGCGGGCTCCTCGTCATCGACGGCAACGCGGCGGCGCGCTGCGGCATTTCGATGAAGGGCATCGACATCGTGGTCAAGGGCGACGTCGGCCATCTGTCCGCCTTCATGGCGCAGACCGGGCGCCTCGTCGTCCTCGGCGATGCGGGCGAGGCCCTGGGCGATTCGATCTATGAAGCCCGGCTCTATGTCCGGGGCTCGGTCGCCAGCCTCGGCGCCGACTGTATCGAGAAGCCGCTCGGCGACGAGCACAAGGCGGAACTGGCCGAACTGCTGGCCGCCGCCGGCGTGACCGACGTGCCGGTCGAGGCGTTCCGGCGCTATGGCTCGGCACGCAAGCTCTATCACTTCAATATCGACAACGCGGGAGCCTATTGATGAACGACGCCCCCCGTCACGACCGCTGGATGCACACGACCCCGCGCAAATCCGCGACCTTCGACGATTATGCCATTTCCGAGATCCGCCGCGCGGCGGCGACCGGCATCTACGACATCCGCGGCGGCGGCACCAAGCGGCGCCTGCCCAATTTCGACGATCTCACCTTCCTCGGCGCCTCGATGAGCCGCTATCCCCTGGAAGGCTATCGGGAGAAATGCACCACCAACGTCACACTGGGCACGCGCTTCGCCAAGAAGCCGATCGAGCTGGACATCCCGGTCACCATCGCCGGCATGAGCTTCGGCTCCCTCTCCGGCCAGGCCAAGGAAGCCCTGGGGCGGGGGGCGACACTGGCCGGCACCTCGACCACCACCGGCGACGGCGGCATGACGCCTGAAGAACGGGGCCATTCGAACAAGCTGGTCTATCAGTATCTGCCGTCGCGTTACGGCATGAACCTGCATGACCTGCGCCGGGCCGACGCGATCGAGATCGTGGTCGGCCAGGGCGCCAAGCCGGGCGGCGGCGGCATGCTGCTGGGCCAGAAGATTTCCGCCCGGGTCGCCAAGATGCGCGACCTGCCGGAAGGCATCGACCAGCGCTCCGCCTGCCGCCACCCAGACTGGACCGGCTGCGACGACCTCGAGATCAAGATCGAGGAATTGCGCGAACTGACCAATTGGGAAAAGCCGATCTATCTGAAGATCGGGGCTTCCCGCCCCTATTACGACACCGCGCTGGCCGTGAAATCCGGCGCCGACGTGATCGTGATCGACGGCATGCAGGGCGGCACGGCGGCGACCCAGGAAGTCTTCATCGAACATGTCGGCATCCCGACCCTGGCGGCGATCCGCCCGGCGGTGCAGGCCTTGCAGGATCTCGGCATGCACCGCAAGGTCCAGCTCATCGTCTCGGGCGGGATCCGGAACGGGGCGGATGTCGCCAAATGCCTGGCGCTGGGCGCCGATGCGGTCTCGATCGGGACGGCGGCGCTGATCGCCCTGGGCGACAACGACCCGGCGCTGGAGGCGGACTATCGGGCCCTCGGCACCACTGCCGGGGCCTATGACGACTGGCACGAGGGGCTGGACCCGGCCGGGATCACCACGCAGGACCCGGTGCTCGCCAGCCGGCTCGACCCCGTGGCGGCCGGGCGGCGGCTGGCCAACTACCTGAAAGTGCTGACGCTGGAAGCCCAGACCCTGGCGCGGGCCTGCGGCAAGAGCGCCCTGCACAATCTGGAGCCGGAAGACCTCGCCGCCCTCACGATCGAGGCGGCGGCCATGGCCCAGGTGCCCCTGGCCGGCACCCGCTGGGTTCCGGGCGCGCTCTGAACCGCGACGGGCGAGGATGCGGGGTCAGCCCGCATCCTCGTCATAGATGATGATGGAGAGGAAGATCGTCCGCTCCACATGAAGCTTTTCCGGGCCGTGTTCCACCTCGCCCGAAAAGGTGAAGGCATCCCCGGGCTCGAGCAGATAGGTGCGGTCGCCGAAGCGATAGTCCATCCGCCCTTCCATCATGTAGATGAATTCGGTGCCCGGATGCTGGAACCGGGGATAGATTTCGCTCTCCCGGTCCATTTCGATCAGAAAGGGCTCGAATTTCTTCTTCGGGCCCCGGTCGTAGGACAGCAGGCGGTAGGTATGGCCGTGGCGGGTGCCGCTGCGCACCACTTCCATCTGGTCCGTCGCCTTGATCAATTGGGCGTGCCCCTCGCCCCGCTCGGTTTCCCGGAACAGGGTAGACAGGTCGACGCCGACCGCGCGGGACAGGCGGCGCAGGGTGTCGAGGCTCGCCATGACATTGCCGGTCTCGATCCGGCTCAACATGCCGCTGCTGATCCCCGCCCCCTCGGACAATTCGGCCAGTGTCAGCCCGCTCTTCACCCGCAAGCGGCGGATGACGGTGCCGAGCTGGCGCTCCAGGGGGATGGTCTCGGAATCGACGGTGCTCCTGGCCGGCGGCCGTACGGCGGGCGCCTTGGCGGCCGTGCCCCTGACCGGGGCCGTCTCACTCGCCTTTCCTGCCTTGGGCAGCCTGATCCTGCGCGGACCGGATTCTTTCCCGGGTGTCTTCATGGTTCCTCCTTACCATGAAGGACGAGCCCCGGGCCAGCGGCGCAGTGGCATCACGCCCCGTCAGCGCCACTGCTTCTCCTCGAGGGTCCAGCGCTGACCCGGCAGCGGACCGTCCTTCAGGAAGGCGTCCACGACATTGCGCAGCAGCTTGGCGGTCGTGCCCTGGAAGCCCTTCGCCGGCAGCGCCTGGCCGAAGGCGATGGAGCCCGTGCTGAACACGGCGCCGTCGTTCCAGCTCGTGTAATAGATCATGTCGGCGCGGATCCGATAGTCGAGCGTGCCCACCATGCCGGCATAGGCATAGAGGATCTCTTCCGTGGCCAGCACGTAATTGTCCGTGTGCCCGCCGGACGACGCGATGATCTTGGTGTGCGGCGGCGTGCCGAGGGCGAGGTCGTAGCGGTCGATCTCGATGCCGGCGGCCCCGCCATAGGCCAGGCCCTCGTCGCCGATCAATTCGCCGTCGATGCCTTCGGTGATCCAGGACACGGTGCGGTGCCAGGAATCCGGCATCCGGCGGAACGGCGCGCAGGTCTCGAAACCTTCCGAGATCATGCCGACGCCAACCAGCTTCTGCGGCGCGCGGCCCCGGTTCCGCCACA
>NZ_JBAZKR010000075.1:0-18513 GCF_041650655.1 Zavarzinia sp. | reverse complement strand
CGGCGTGGTCGACATGTATTGGAAGGATACGGCCGGGGAAGAGCAGGTGACCCGCATGACCGCCGGCATGATCGCCCATGCCGGCGTCGGGGCGGAACATGTCGCCCGCCCCGTGGGCCCGGCCCGCATCCTGGTGGTGGAGCGGCCGGGCTCGGTCTGACCCCTCAGCGCACGGCGCCGAAAGAACCCGAGACTTCCAGGTTGCCCGCAGGGCCCAGGTTGGTACCGGAGATCGCCCAGGTGCCGCCGGCCTCCTGAGCGACGGGGCCATAGAACTGCCCGGTCAGGGTGGCGCCGCCGTTGGGTGCCACGCCGTCGAAGGTGGCGGTCATGGTGCCGCTGGTCGAGCCGGCGAAACTGGCCGTGGGCCTGTCGATCGTGGCGTTGGCGAAGGTGATGCCGGCAGGCAGCAGGCCGGGGGTCACCGTGGTACCGTCGTAGAGCTTGATGTTGGAAATGGCCGCGTCCATCTGGCCGGTACCGAAATTGGCATTCAGACGGATCGAGCCGCCGAGCATGGCGAGCGGGTCGCCGTCCAGCACCATGGCGCCGATGGTGACGCCGCGATAGGTGGCGGTGGCCGGCAGGCTGGCGATGGTCGAGAGATTGGGGCTGACGCTGCCGATCGCGCCGCCGCCCTGGGCGACGAATTGTTCGCCCGCCGCGCCATAGTCGTCATAGACGGCCCAATAGCCGAAGCCCATGAAGGAGAGGGCGGCCGTGCCCGTGCCGTCGAAGAACAGGGCGCTCAGGGTGGCGCCGGCGGGGCGCGGGTAGTCGGCGGCGGACACATTGCTGAACGAGGCGCTGGTGCTCGACGAGGCGACCAGGCCGGGCTCCATTTCGTCGAACGTGTCCCAGTCGTGGAATTGCGCGGTCAACTGCGGCGAACTACCGGTCGGCCCGCCGAGCCGGAGGCCGAGGTCGGTGCCGGTCGAGGAGGTCTGGCTCAGGGCCGCGGTCGAGAAGTCGAACGTATAGCCGGGGTAGCTTCCGGAGGCGGGCACGGAACCGCCGATGAAGGCGGTAGCGACCTGAGCCGCGGCCACGTTCCGCCAGGTGCCGACGGTCGGCAACTGGGTGAGGAGGAGCGGCTTCACCACGGGCAGCGGTCCCGAAGCGGTGTTCCCACCTCCGCCACCCCCGCCGCAGCCTGCGGTCAAAATCGTGGCGGCGACGATCGCCCCGGCGGAAATCGGCTTCATGGCACTGCCCCTGCGCATCTATTCACAGACAGGGACAGGGTTTCCCTAAATAAGGGAAAAATCAAATTAAATTCTCTCTATGGGGGAATTTGCCGCGGGCTCAGAATTCCTTGGTCAGGCCGATTTCATAGATGTCGCGGGAATATTCGTAGATCGAGAGGTTCGACTGGTTGTTCACATGGGTGTAGCGGAAGATCGGCGTCACTTTCCAGACGTTGATCTTGCGGTTGAGCAGGGTGGTCGAGACCTGCCAGTTCGTGTCCTTGCGATCCGTGTTGAAGATCGGCTGTACGCCGTCGTAATCGGTCTCGCCATAGCGGTAGGAGGCGCCGGCGGAGAAGCCCCAGGGCAGGTCGCCATAGATGCCGGCGGAAACGCCGGCCGTGGTATCGGCCAGGGCCGCGGCGTCGAAATCCTCCCGCAGGGTGTCGACCGAGGCATAGACGAGGACGCGCGGGCTGAGCGCGTAGCGCAGCGTCAGGCTGGCGTCATAAGTCGGGCCTTCGCGGCCGCCGGGCAGATAGCTGCTGACCTCGGCGATGCGGGTAGTCGCCTCGATGCGCAGGCGGCGGGTGAGCAGATAATTGCCGGTGAGTTGAGCGCCGAGCGACATGCTGTAGGGATCGAGGCCCAGCCAGCGGTAATAGCCGACGAAGGCGAGGCCGATCTCGCCCCGTTCGAACAGATAGCGCGGCCCGGCGCCCCAGGACAGGATCGAATCGTCGTATTGCCTGTCGTCGTAGGAATGCTGGCTGTAAGCGCCTTGGGTCTGGAAGCGCCAGCGTCCCGGCAGGTTGAAGCGATAGCTGCCGTTGACCGAGGTCAGCAGGCCGACGCCCGATTTCTTGGCCGAGGATTCGTTCAGGAAGAAGGGCAGGCCGCCGATGTTCACTTCGCGGCTGTTGGCGCCGCCGTTGATGTTGCTGTCCGGCACGATCGCCACTTCCGCTTCGAGCGTCCAGCTCCGGCGCTGGCGGATCGCGTCGAGGAAGCGCTCGACATTCTGCTTCACCGCCTCCGGCAGGTCGCCGGCCAGCACGCGCTCGAACTGGAAGCGGGCGCGGTCGTCCTGGTCGCCGGCCAGGAACAGGGCGCGGGCCAGCTCCAGGCGGACGCGGACCAGGTCGGGATCGCGTGCCAGGATGTCGTCGAAGATCTGGGCGGCATCGTCATACTGGCCGGCAGCGACGGCGAGCAGGCCCTGGCGGAATTCCGCCTCGGTCTGAAGCTGCTCTTCCGTCGGTTCGGCGGGTGCGGCGACGGGCGCCGGTGCCCCCTCGGGCGGCAGCGGCACGGCACCGTCGAGCGCCGCGGCCGGTCGCCCTAAGAGGACGCCCGCCGCCAGCAGTGTGGCGGCGAGCAGGATCCTGGATGTCATGCCGGTCTGGCCGCTGCTTCTGCCGTCCTGCGGGCTGGCGCCGTCAGCGCACTGCCCCGAAGGCCCCGCTCAACTGGGTGTTGGACGTGCTGCCAGGAACCAGGTTGCTGCCCGAAACGAACCAGGTGCCACCCGCCTCCTCGGCCTTGGGACCGTAGAAGGCGCCGAGAAGCGCCGTCGGCCCGTCGGGCGTCGTGGTGCCATATTGCGTGGTCATGCCGGTGCCGCCGCTGCCGGAGATGGTGGCGGTCGGCGCGCTGAGGCTGGCGCCCGTGAAGGTGATATTGGGCAGGGGGGTGCCGGCCGGCGTGCTGCCGTCCATCCGCTTCAGGTTGGTGATCTGGGCCGAGACCGCGCCGGTGCCGAAATTGGCAGTCAGCGAGAAGTCGCCGGCGATCAGCGCAACGCTGTTCGAGGCCGGGAAGACCTGCGTGCCCACCGTCTTGCCGAGGTAGGTGGCGGAGGCCGGCAGGCCGGCGATGGTGGCGAGATCCGGGCTGGTGCCATAGCCGCTCCGCGCGAAGGCCGAGCCGCCGGAGACGATGAATTGATTCTTCGTCGGGTCGGTCGGATCGACGTCGGTCGCGGTCCAATAGGCGAAGCCCATGTAGGTCAGATTGGGCACCGTGGCGCTGGCGTCGATCACCACGGCCTGGATATGCCCGCCGGCGATCGGCGTGTAGTCGGTGGCATCGAAGCCAGACAGTACGGCGCCGTTGTCGGTCGAAGTCTTGACCCCGGTCAGGAGCGAGTTGGCGGTCGCCCAATCGGTGAACAGGGCGGACAGTGTCTTGGTGCCGCCGGTCGAATTGGTGCCGCCGGTGACCACCAGCTTCAGGTCGTCCGCCCCGGCGCTGCCCGCGGCGGCACCCGGATTGGCCTTGGCCATCGAGGCGATCTGGAAGTCGAAGGGGAATTCGTCATGCGCCGGGGTGGTGCAGATCAGCAGCAGGCAGCCTGAGGCCGGAACATGGACGGTGCCGTTGATCGCCGAATTGGAGAACTGCCGCCCGGTGCCGGTGGTCAGGCTGCCGTCACGCGGCAGGGTCTCGAGGATCGAGGTGATCGGGGCCGGCGGCGTGGTGCTGTTCGAGGTGGTCGACGACTTGGAACCGCCGCCGCAAGCCGCGAGAAGTGCACAGGCCGCCCCCGCGACCAGAGTCTTGTTCAATCCACGCATTGCCCGCCCCCGCGATACCGACTGGAAACGCCGGGCCGAACCGGCACCGGCAACGTCCCCCGACACTATCTCAACTGGCGGGTGCAGTCATGGCGAGGCCCTGCGGCAAATCGGATATTAATCCCGTTTTGGCGCAAAGCGGCGCCCACCGCTACCAGCCGTCTTCAGGCATTGCGCAGATACCACGTGTAATCGAGGGCGGAGACCTGGGCGTGGAAGCGGTCCAGTTCCGCCTTCTTGATCGCGGAGAAGACTTCGGCATAGCGGGTGCCGAGATAGTCGCGCATCAGGTCCGACGACTCGAAGGCGGCGATCGCGTCGGCCCATTGGGTCGGCAGGCGTTCCGCCGTCTCGGCATAACCGTCCTTCTCGACGATCGCGGGCGGGGTCAGTTTCTCGGTGATGCCGTGATGCACGCCGGCCAGGACGGCGGCACAGGCGAGGTAGGGATTGGCGTCGGCGCCGCAGACGCGGTGCTCGATATGGCGGCTCGAAGCAGGCCCGATCGGCACCCGCACGCTGACCGAACGGTTGTTGACGCCCCAGCAGGGCGCGATCGGGGCATAGGAGCCGAGGCGGAAGCGGCGGTAGGAATTGGCGTTGGGTGCGAAGATCGCGGTCGCCTGCGGCATGGTCTCGATCAGGCCGGCGATCGCGTGCCGCATCAGGGGCGGACCGGCCGGATCTTCCGAGGCGAAGGCGTTGCGGCCGTCGCCGCCGTTCAGCGACAGATGGATATGCAGGCCGGAGCCGGTCCGCCCGGTGAAGGGCTTGGCCATGAAGGTCGCGATGAGGTCGTGCTTCTGGGCGACGCCGCGCACCGTGCGCTTGAAGAAGATCGCATCGTCGATCGCCTTCATCGCGTCCGGCTGGTGGCGCAGGGTGATCTCGAACTGGCCGGGGGCGAATTCGCTGATCGCGGTTTCGGCCGGCAGGTGCTGCGCCTCGAAGGCGGCCTGCAGTTCGGTGAGGAAGCCGCCGAATTCCTCGAGCGCATTGAGTTCATAGACCTGGGTGGTCACGAGCTGCTGCCCGGTCAGGGGCGAGCGCGCCAGGCGCACCATGCCGTCCGCCCCGAGCTTGGGATCGACGACATAGAATTCCAGTTCCGCGGCGACAACCGGGGTCAGTCCCAGGTCCTGGTAACGCTGCACGACCCGGGCCAGGGCGTGGCGGGGATCGGCCTCTTCCGGCCGGCCGTCGAGATGATAGACGGAAAGGATCACCTGGGCGGTGGCGGGTGTCAGCCAGGGTGCCCGCTTCAGCGTGCCGGGCACGGGGAAGGCCAGGCGGTCGGCGTCGCCTTCTTCCCAGACGAGGCCGGTCTCGTCGACGTCGGCCCCAGTGATGTCGAGGCCGAGGATCGAGCAGGGCAGGGGCCGGCCGTTGGTATAGACCGAGGCCAGCTCATGGGCGCGCACCGTCTTGCCGCGGGCGACACCACTCGTGTCGGTCAGCACGAGCTGCACGGCGGTGATATCGGGATTGGCGGCGAAAAAAGCTTCGGCCTCGGCGCCGTCGGTGGCGGCGGGATGGCGGGTGGTCAAGATCGGGCTCCGGCAAGCAGGCAGTCGCAGGCGGCGGCGACGGTGGCGACCAGATGGTCGACGTCGTCGACCGTGGTCGCCGGACAGGTCAGGGTCATGTTGTGGAAGGGTGCTATCAGCACCCCCCGGTTCATCAGATAGAGGTGGATCGCGGCTTCGAGCGGCCCCTGCATGGATTTGGCCGCCTCGGCCCCGTTCCGGGGCGGGAGGGGACCGCAGACGAATTCGGCCCGCGCCCCCACGGCCGAGACATGCCAGGGCAGGCCGCGCGCACCGATGACATGGCGAAGCCCGTCGGCGAGGCCTGCCGACATGGCCAGCATGTGGCCATAGGCAGAAGGCGTCATCACCTGTTCCAGATTGGCGCGCAGCGCCCGCAGTGCGAGCGCATTGGCGGACAAGGTGGTGCCCATGCCGGAATGGCCGGGGCCGGCGGCGGCGCGGGCGCGCGCCATGCCGTCCGCCACTTCGGCGGTGAAGCCCCAGACGGCGCAGGGCACGCCACCCGCGATCGCCTTGCCGACGACGAAGAAATCGGGCGAGAGGTTATGCGCCCGGGTCCAGCCGCCGGGACCGGTCGAGATCGTATGGGTCTCGTCGATCAGGAAAAGCGTGCCGGTCGCCCGGCAGGCCGCCTGCACGCCCTCGATGAAGCCCTCGTGCGGCAACACCATGCCGATATTGGTCAGCGCCGGTTCGGTGATCACGCAGGCGACGTCGCCTTCCGCGAGCGCCGCTTCGAGCGCCGGCAGGTCGTTGAATTCGACTACCTTGGCGAGCTGCGTCAGGTCCGCCACCTGGCCGAGCAGACCGGGGCGGTGGATCGGCCGGCCCGCGTCGTCCAGGCGGACGAAAGTCTCGTCCACCGTGCCGTGATAGCAGCCGTTGAAGACCAGGATCTTGGGCCTGCCCGTGATTGCCCGGGCCCAGCGCAGTGCGAAGCGGTTGGCGTCGGTCGCGGTCGAGGCGACCTGCCAGAAGGGCAGGCCGAAACGCTCCGCCAGCAGGCGGCCGGCGACCACGGCATCCTCGGTCGGCAGCATATAGGTCAGGCCGTGGCCACCCTGTTCGGCCAGGACCTTCAGGATGGGATCCGGCGAATGGCCGAACATCGAGCCGGTATCGCCCAGGCAGAAGTCGCGGTAGCGGTTGCCGTCGACATCGGTGAGGCTCGCCCCCCGCGCCTCGCGCACGAAGAGGGGGAAGGGCGTGCCCCAATCGGTCATCCAGTGCATCGGCACGCCGTCGGGGAAATGGGCCTTCGCCTCGGCCCCGAGCGCGGCCGATTTCGGATGCGTCGCGACGAAGCGGGCGGTTTCTTCCGCCAGCATGGCGGCGATCCGGGCCGGCGCTATGCCGGCGACGAGGTCTTCCATTCCGAGCCCAGGGTTTCACAGACAGGGCCGGGATGATGCGTCCCCTCCACCCCTTTCCGCAAGGGGGGCTCAGACGGGGCTCGTCTTCCGCCGCCGCAACTCGTAGACCACGGCGCCCAGGATGGTGAGGCCGATCAGGATCAGGCCGAGGGCATTCACCGCCGGCGTGACGCCGGTCCTGACCTTGGAGGCGATATAGACGGTCAGGGTGGTGTCCGTGCCGCGCACGAACATCGTGGTGTTGTAATTCTCGAAGCTCTGCAGGAAGGCCAGGAAGGCGGCGGCGATCAGGCTGGGCGCCAGATAGGGCAGGGTGATGCGGCGGAACACCTTGCCCTGCGTGGCACCCAGGTCGAGGGCGGCCTCTTCCAGCGTGCGGTCGAAGCGTTCCAGCCTTGCCGCGATCATCAGCATGACATAGCCCGAGATGAAGCTCGCCTGGGCGATCACGGTGAGCAGGGGGCCGCCGCCGACGCCGAAACGCTCGCGCCAGAAGATCAGGGTCGAAATGCCGATGATCACGCCCGGCGTCAGCAGGGGCGAGACCATGACGCCGTAGAGCAGCGTGCGCGCCTTCTTGTGCACCGACTGGAGCACCAGCGCGGCGGCGATCCCGGTCGGCACCGCGAGGAGGACGACACCGGCGCCGATCATCAGGCTGGAGACCAGCGCATCCCACATCTTGCCGTCGGCGAAGAGGGCGTCGAACCACTTCGTCGTGAAGGCGACCCAGGGCGTGACGGTCGGGAAGCGGCTGTCGTTGAAGGTGGCCGCGCCCATGATCACCAGGGGCAGGAACAGATAGGAGAGGAAGAGCACCAGATAGGCGCGCATCAGGGGCGAGGTCTTGGCGCCGTTCATCGCGTCAACTCCCCGAGGCTGACGCGGAAGGTCTTCATCATGGCGAAGATGAAGCCGACGC
The DNA here is from genome assembly GCF_041650655.1 of Zavarzinia sp. Lineage (GTDB taxonomy): Bacteria > Pseudomonadota > Alphaproteobacteria > Zavarziniales > Zavarziniaceae > Zavarzinia. Next base: position 10,905 of record NZ_JBAZKR010000075.1, on the reverse strand, counting down.
AGAGCAGCAGCAGGATGAAGGCATAGGCCGCACCCTGGTTCCAGTTGCCGCCCTCGAAGAACCAGTTGTAGATGATCTCGGTGAACCAGCGGCTGTTGGGCGAGCCCAGCAGGGCGGGCACGGCATAGGAGCCGGCGGCCAGCATGAAGACCATGATGCAGCCGGTGGCGATGCCCGGCTTGGCATGGGGGATCACCACCCGGCGGTGGATCCGCGCCCAGGTGGCGCCCAGGTCCCGCGCCGCTTCGACCTGGGCGACATCCAGGCTCTCGATCGCATTGTAGAGCGGGAAGACCATGAACAGGAGGTAGGCATAGACCATGCCGACCATGACGCCGCCATTGCCATCGAGGAAGCGCATCGGCTCGTCCAATATGCCGACAGCGACCAGTACGGCATTCAAGGGCCCGGCATAGGCCAGCACGATGTACCAGGCGAAAGTCCGCAGGATCTCGTTGATCCAGAAGGGGATCACCAGGACCAGCATGAGCCTTGCCGCCTTCGGCCCCTTCAGCTCATAGGCGAGGTGGAAGGCGATCGGATAGCAGACGACGAGGGTCAGCAGGGTGACTGCGGCCGATGCCACGATGGTCTTCACGAAGATGCCGAAGTGGACGCTGTTCGCCCACAGCGTCTCGTAATTGGTGAGGGTCAGGACATCCTTGGGGCCGCCCATTTCGTCCGGCAGCAGGTTCGGCCGGAACGAGAAATCGATCATCAGGAGCTGCGGCAGCACCACCTGGACGACGATCCAGAAGGCGACGATCAACAGCATCACAAGGCCCAAGGGCCAGCCATGGCGGCGGAACAGGGCACTCATGCCGCGGCCCCCTGGGGCAGGGCCAGCGCATCCTCCACCTTGAAGGAGACGGTGAAATTCTGCCCGGGGTGCAGGGCCACCGGCACGCCGGCATTGGCGACCTGGACCAGGAAGGGCGAACCATCGGCCAGGGTCGAGACCAGATGGATATTGGCGCCCTCGAAGGAACTGCTGGCCAGGGTGGCGGTGACCGCGTTGGGGCCGCCGCCATCGCCCAGCACCAGACGTTCCGGCCGGACGAAGAGGGCGAGGGGGGCACCGGCCGGCGGCTCCCGCGTGAGGCGGGCGCGCAGCGGGCCGCAGGCGGTCTCCAGCACCACGGTGCCGTCTTCCCGCGCTGTCAGGCGGCCCGGGATCCGATTGATCTCGCCGACGAAGCCGGCGACGAAATCGGTTTCCGGCCGGTCGTAGAGGGTGACCGGATCGGCCACCTGCTCGATCTCGCCGGCGCGCATCACCGCGACCCGGTCGGACATGGCCAGCGCCTCGCCCTGGTCGTGGGTGATGTAGATGAAGGTGACGCCGGTCCGCTTCTGGATCGCCCGAAGCTCCGCCCGCATGTGCTGGCGGAGCTTGAGGTCGAGGGCCGAGAGCGGCTCGTCCAGCAACAGCACGTCAGGCTGCACGGCCAGGGCGCGGGCGATCGCGACGCGCTGGCGCTGCCCGCCCGAGAGTTCGGAGACCTTCTTGTCGCCCTGGCCGGAGAGGGCGATCAGGTCGAGGAGTTCGTCGGCGCGCTTGCGCCTTTCCGCCTTGCCCATGCCCCGCACTTCGAGGCCGAAGGCGATGTTGTCGGCGACCGACATCAGCGGGAACAGGGCCAGGTTCTGGAAGATCATCGCGGTCGGCCGCTTGTTCGGGCCGATGCCGCGCATGTCCTTCGCCCCGATCAGGATCCTGCCTTCGGTCGGCTCCATGAAGCCGGAGACGAGGCGGAGCAGGGTGGTCTTGCCGCAGCCCGACGGGCCGAGGAAGGAGAAGAATTCGCCCGCCTTGATGGTCAGGGTCGCGTCGCGCACCGCCACGAAATCGCCGAAGCGCATGGTGACGTGATCGATCTCGACATCGGCGGTCATCGGGGCCTCACTCGACTGCAAATAGGCGTGCCCATCCCCTCACCCTGTCTCCCTCCCCGCGGGCGGGGCGAGAAAATACAACTGGCCCCCTCGCCCCTGGAAAGGGGGCGAGGGGGGAGGGGTAGGCCCGGCGTTCGATCAGGCCGCCAGGTAACGGTCCTGATACTCGTTCCGCTTGGCGACATACCAGGCCGCCTGGGCCGGCCACCACCACAGCTTGTCCAGCGCGTCCTTCGGATAGGCTTCGGCGAAAAACTTCGAGGCCGACTCGGGCAGGAACTTGTCGGCACCCTTGGCCACCGGGTTGAAGGCCAGGGGGGCGACATAGTCGGCCGAATTCTTCGGCTCCAGGAACCAGTTCATCCAGGCATAGGCCTGGTCGACGTTCTTCGCCTTGGAGGTCAGGCAGAAGCCTTCGAGCCAGGCGAAGGCACCTTCGGACGGGGCCAGGTAGCCGACGTCCTTGCCGTCCTTGATCAGGGCGGCGGCGGTCTCGTCCCAGTTCTGGCCGATGATGCAGCCGTTCACGGCATAGGCCGCGGTCGCTTCGTTGCCGTTCGACCAGAACTGGCCGATGCTCGCCTTGTGGGCGACGGCGAACTTCAGGATCTCGTCCCAGATCGCCTTCATCTTGGCCTCGTCGGCGAAACCGTCGAGGAAGGGATGGGGCAGCTTGCCCTGCGCGTCGAGATAGCGGCCGATGCCGGCGAGGGCGGAATGGCCGCGCACGCTGACCTTGCCCTTGTATTCGTCCTTCCAGAGGTCGCCCAGCGAGAAGCCGTAGGAGATCGGCGCCTTCTTCTTGTCGAACAGGATCGCCTCGGTGCCCCAGTCGGCCGGCGACATGTAGCGCGCACCGGTGCCGACGCCCGCCTTGCCGGCGGTGCCCGCGGCCGGGCCGGACAGCATGTTGTCGACCTTCAGCTTCTTCTCGTCGATCGCGGCGACGAGGTTCAGCTCGACATAGTTCGAGACACGGTCGACGGTCGGCATGATCACGTCGAAACCTTCGCCGTTGGCGGCCTTGAGCTGGTTCAGCAGCTCGTCGTTGGTGCCATATTCGGTCAGCGCCACCTTGATCCCGGTGTCGGCCTCGAACTTCTTGAGAAGCTCGGCAGGGAAGTGCGAGGACCAGGCAAAGACGCGGACTTCGCCCGACGACGCCAGCGCGCGGCGCGCCACATAGGGGGCGGCGACGGCCGCGACGCCGGCCGCGGCGGCCGACTTCAGCAGGATGCGCCGGTTGAACGCAGCGGCGGCGGACAAGGTCTTGTCGGTCATAGTGGAGAACCCTCCCAACTTGTTGGGTCATCGCATGTTACAGAGGCGACGCCAGACATTAGGCTGTTGCCGTGACCGCCGTGTGACAAGCAAATCCTGTGGCGCGCTGCGGTAATTTGATACCGCGCTGCGGCGAACTACGAGTGGCTCGCAATTCCTCGGCCGCCGTCGCATGATCCCGAAAAACGCGAAAGGTGGTCGATGGCATGGCTTATCGGGTGATGGTGTCCGAGCGTCCGGGGCGGCCGCTGATCCGTTGCGAGCGGGCGCGGGCGGCGCTGCCCGCCGGCAGCATCAGGATCAAGGTCGGGGCCTGCGGCGTGTGCCGGACCGACCTCCATCTGGTCGACGGCGAATTGCCGGTACGGAACGACGTGGTCGTGCCGGGCCACGAAGTGGTCGGCCGGGTGATCGAGCTGGGGGACGGGGTGACCCGCTGGAAGCTGGACGACCGGGTGGGCGTGCCCTGGCTGGCCTGGGCCTGCGGCACCTGCGACTATTGCCGGCGCGGGCGCGAGAATCTGTGCGAACGCGCCCTGTTCACCGGCTGCACGCGGGACGGCGGCTATGGCGACGAGGTGGTGGCGGACGCCGATTTCGTGCTGGCGATCCCCGAAGCTTACGACGACGTCCAGGCGGCGCCGCTGCTCTGCGCCGGGCTCATCGGCTATCGCACCTGGGCCATGGCGGGACCGGCCCGGCGGCTCGGCATCTATGGTTTCGGCGCGGCCGCTCACTTGATCGCCCAGGTCGCGGTGGCGGAGGGGCAGGAGGTCTATGCCTTCACCCGGTCCGGCGATGTCGCCGCCCAGGATTTCGCCCGCCGCCTGGGCGCCGTCTGGGCTGGCGGTTCGGACCAGGCGCCGCCCGCCGTGCTCGACGCCGCCCTGATCTTCGCCCCTGTGGGCAATCTGGTGCCGACCGCGCTCTCGCAGGTCGACAAGGGCGGCACCGTGGTCTGCGGCGGCATCCACATGAGCGACATCCCGAGTTTTCCCTATGAGATCCTGTGGCACGAGCGGGTGCTGCGCTCGGTCGCCAATCTGACCCGGGCCGACGGCGAGGCCTTCATGGCGCTGGCCGGGCGCATCCGCCTCGATACGGTGACCGTGCCCTATCCGCTCGACCGCGCCAACGAGGCGCTGGGCGATCTCCGCGCCGGCCGGCTACAGGGGGCGGCCGTCCTGGTCCCCTGAAACCGCCTCTCCCGTGACGGCGCGCAGCGCCAGGGCGGCCAGGGCGGGGACGCCCGCCTGGGCCGGCAGCCGGTGCCAGGCGATGCGGCCGAGGTCGTAACCTTCCTGCGCCGCCGCGACTTCGGCCGTGGCGTCGGAGGCGTCGCCCTTGCGGCCGTCGATGCGGCTCTGCCGCAGGGCGAGGGGGGCATCCAGCCAGATCCCGGCGAAACCACGGCCGGCGGCAGTGGCGGCATCGGCGGCGGCGCGGCGCTCCGGCTCGCGGGCGAAGACGCCGTCGACGATCACGCTCCGCCCGGTGGCCAGGACCGTCGCCGCCTGGTCGAGCAGCAGGCCGTAGACCTTGCCGCTCACCCCGGGGTCATAGGCTTCGGGCGGCAGCGGCTCGGTCTCGGCGACGCCGAACATCTGCTTGCGCAGAACATCGGTCCGCAAGTGCACGGCGCCGGGCGCCGGGCCCAGCAGGGGGGCGAGCGCTCGCGCCAGGGTCGATTTGCCGGTGCCGGACAGGCCGCCGACCGCGACCAGGCGGGGCGTCACGTCGGCCAGGCTGCGTTCCGCCTCGCTCAGATAGACGTCGATCGCGGCGAGCGGCGGCGGTGGATTGCCGGTGGCGAGCTTCCAGGTGGCATGGGCGACGAAGGCGCGAATCAGGGCGCGCAGGGCTATGAAGCCCGGGATCAGGGAAGGTCCGCCCGGCCCGCAATCGCCATAAGCGTCGAACAGCGCGAGCGCCAAGTCGCCCCGCCCGTTCCGGCGCAGATCCATGATCAGGAAGGCGAGATCGTAGAGGACGTCGGCGCTGGCCAGGGTGTCGTTGAATTCGAGGGCATCGAAGGGTACCAGCCGGTCGCCCAACAGGCACAGGTTGCCCAGGTGCAGGTCGCCGTGGACGCGCCGCCACCAGCCGGCGTCGGCGCGCGCAGTAACGGTCGGCCCGGTCTCGCGGAACGCCTGGGCGATCGCCGCGATCACCGCCTCGATCCGCGCCGTGGGCACGATCGGCGCGATCGCCAGGGACGGCGCGATGCAGCTCTCGAGCAGGGGCATCATGCCGGCGGCGGGGGCCTGTTTCACCGGACAGTCGGCGTGATAGGCGGCCAGGCGGCGGCCCAGGTCCTCGACCATGGCGCGGTCGACCCGGCCTTCGGCCAGTGCCCGGCTGCCCAGCGCATTGTCGGGAAAACGCTCCATCACCACGAGGGGTTCGATCGCCTCGCCCTCGCCGCCGAGGCCGAGGCTGCCGTCGGCACGCCGCGTCACTTCCTCGATGCCGAGATAGAGTTCGGGCGCGGTCCGCCGGTTGAGGCTCAGTTCGGCATCGCAGAAACGCCGGCGCAGCTCGACCGTCGAGAAATCGAGATAGCCGAGGTTCACGGCGCGCTTCATCTTGTAGGCGCGGGCGCCGACCAGGAAGACCGCGGCGCAGGAAGTGTCGATGCGGTGTACGGGCTCGCCGCCCCAGGTCGCAGGGTCGCCCAGGAATGCCAAAACTTCGCCCTGCGGATCCGTCACGCCCGACACCGTTGCCCCGACGACACCATTGCGCCACAGACGCGCGCGGAAGGCGACGCGCATTGACGCAGGTCAACGATTGTTACCGCGGTCGTGGGACTTTTACTCTAATATTGTTTCGCGCCGTCGGCCTGTGCCGCGGAACATGGGGTTGGTGATGGCTAAGGTGAAGGCGGAGGCATCGGGTTCGTCGGGCGTCCCTTCCGGCGACTCTGCACGGGGCGGGCGCCGCCTGCACCCGGACTCGGACACTTGCGGGCACTGCGAAGCCCGCAGCTTCAACATGTGCAGCGCCCTCGATACCGAGGAACTGGCGCGTCTCGCCGCCCTGATGTCCGACCAGCGGGTCGAGGCCGGCACCACCTTCATCGAAGAAGGCCGCCCGGCGACCGAACTGTTCAATCTCCGCTCCGGCATGGTCAAGGTGTTCAAGCTGCTGGCCGACGGGCGCTGCCAGATCACCGGCTTCATGGGGGCGGGGGATTTCATCGGGCTCTCGCGCGGCGGCACCTATGCCTATAGCGCTACGGCGATCACGCCGGTCACCTTCTGCCGCTTCCAGCGTTCCCAGCTCCGCTGCCTGTCGGACGACCTGCCCAAGATCGAGCGCCAGATGCTGGGCCTCACCATGAACGAGCTGATGGCGGCGCAGGATCAGATGGTGCTGCTCGGCCGCAAGACGGCGCGCGAGCGGATCGCTTCCTTCCTGCTCTCGCTCTCGGACCGGGCGGTGCGCCGCGGCGCTGCCGCAAGCCCGATCGACCTGCCCATGACCCGGGGCGACATCGCCGACTATCTGGGCCTGACCACCGAGACGGTGAGCCGCACCTTCACCCAGCTGAAGGGCGAAGGTGTGATCACCCTCAAGGGCAATCACGGCGTCGAAGTCGCCGATATGGAAGCCCTGGTCGAAGTCGCCGGGATCGAGGAACGGGACCAGGACCGGGCGCCCTACGACCTGATCGCGTGAAGGTTTCCGGACACCGCCGACCCGCTTGATCCACCTCAACGCGGTAGAAATTCGCCCCGCTATACTTCCTGCCGTGAGCAGGGAGAATTCCGCGATGGCGGCGGTCTATCGGGTGGCACCATTGAAGGCAGGCGAGATCGAGGCGGCATTTCCGCTCGCCTATGCCTGCCTCGGAACGCCCGACCTCGAAACCTGGCGCGAGACGGTCCGCCGCTTCGCCGATCACGACGAGTCGGGATTGGTCGCGGCCGAACGCGATGGTTACATCCGGGGCCTTCTCGCTTACAGCGTGCTGCCTTCTGTCTCGGGCCGCCAGGTCCTGGTGGTGCAATCATTGGGAGTGCTCGAGCTCCTGTTTCCGGAACGAGCGGCACTCGCCCTCGTCGATGCCGTCAAGGCGATTGCCCGGACCAGCAATTGCGACGAGATTGTCTTTGCGGTCGCGCAAGATTCGGGCTGGCTCAGCACGCTACTGTCGGATCATGCTTGGCAAGATGCCGGCCGCCTGATGGTCGGCCATCAGCCAGTCATGGTGGATAATCGATACCACGGTCATCGGCGGGGAGCCTGACACCTCGCCGCAAGACCGTCCCCCGGGGTGTTGCCATGTCTTACAAGTCGATTCTCGTCCCCGTCGAGCGGCCGAAGACCGCCCGGCCGGCGCTTCGCTATGCGATCGGCCTGGCGCGCGATCTCAATGCTCATGTCGAAGTGTTCCACCCGCAGCTCGATCCGGCGCTGATCCTGCCGCCGGTGTTCGATGGATTGTCCGGTGTCGCCTTCGCGCCCGAACTGATCGCCCAGGCCCAGAAGGTGGCCGAAGACCTGAAGGCCGAGGTCAAGGCCATGGTCGAAGAAGTCCTGGTCGATCTCGGCTGTTCCGATGTGCCGCGCGGCCGCAAGGCCGGCTTCTCGCTCTCCTTCGACAGCATGATCGGTGCCACCGAACGGCTGATTGCCGCGCGTGGCCGGGTCGCCGACGTCACGGTGATCGCCCGCACCCCGGCCAGCGTCGGCCGCGGCGAGGCGGACAGCCTGGCCGGCGCGCTGTGGTCCAGCGCCCGCCCGGTCCTGATGGTACCCGGCCTTGATGAGGGCGCCGACGCCGCCGGCAAGCGGCCGTCCCGCATCGTGCTGGCCTGGAACGGCAGCATCGAGGCGGCGCGGGCGCTCGCCGCCGCGCTGCCGCTGCTGGTCCAGGCGGTTTCGGTCGACGTCCTGACCTTCGACAAGGCGGTGGACGGGGCGGAACTCGGCCGCGTCATCGCCTATCTGGCCACCCATGGGGTCGAGGCGCGCAGCGCCAATATCGAAACCCAGGGCTATCTCCTGTCCAAGGCCCTGTTCGACCGCGTGATCGAGCACGAGGCGGACCTGATCGTCATGGGCGCCTATACCCACAGCCGGGTGCGGGAATATCTGATCGGCGGCCTGACCCAGGAAATCCTGGACGGGGCACCGGTCCCCGTCCTTCTGGCCCACTGAGGACGGGGCGCCCGTCCCCGTCCTGCTCGGGCACTGATCAGAGGAAGACCGCCGCGGCCGCGGCCGCCGTCATGGCGACCGCGGTCGGGATCAGGCGGGTGGCGACGCCCCGGCCGCCTGCGAAGGCGCCGATGCCGGCCTTGACCAGATTGTTGGTGACGGCGGCGAGAACGATCACCCGTGCCGCCTCGAGCATATCCAGCGTGCCGCCACTGGCCGATCGCGCGGTCGACAGCGTGATGGCGTCGACATCGGCGAGGCCGGAGATGATGGCGAGGCCGCGCAGGCCCTCGACGCCATATTCGGTCTGCACCCATTGACTGGCCAGCATGATCCCCGCCAGGAACAGCGCGAAGCGAAGCGCCGAGCCGATCTCGAACGGATTGCCCAGGCCCTCCGGCGTCATCGCGGTCGTCCCGGCGCCGCGCATGAACCAGAGCGCCAGGACGACGCCGATCACCGCCATGGCCCCCATGGCCGGCGCCAAGCGAAGGCCAAGTTCGGCATCGAGCGTATAGGAGACGAGCAGGACGCGCGCCGCCATCACCACCCAGGCGATCACCGCGCCGGCAGCGGCGAGAGGGGCGAAGCCGGCTTCCCGGCCGGTCATGCGCGCCATGGCGACGGTGGTCGCGGTCGAGGAGACCAGACCGCCGAAGATCCCGGCGAAGAGAATGCCGCGCCGGGCGTTGCCGAGCCGCATGGCCAGGTAGCCGACGAAGGAGAGGCCGGCGATCGCCACCACCATCAGCCAGATCTCGAAGGGATTGAGCGCGTGGTAGGGGCCATAGCCCTGGTTCGGCAGGACCGGCAGCACCACCACGGAAATCAGCAGGAGGCGCAGCGCCGCCGCCATCTCGGTTGCGTCGATCCGCGTGAGCAGGCTGTGGGTGAAGGGCTTCACCGAGAGGATCACGGTCGCCACTACGGCCGTCATGGCGGCCGGCAGGGCGAAGCCGGAGGTCGCGGCCGCGCCCAGCAGCACGGTCAGCACACCGGCGATCGGCGTGGTCAGGCTGAGGTCGCCCTGAGCCTCCGCCTCGCGCCAATAGCCGAGGCCGATCAGGAGGGCGACCGCCAGCACGGCGGCGGCGACCGGCCAGGGCGAGCCGGTGGCCGTGTCGCCCAGACCCGCCATGCCGCCCACCAGGCCGATCAGGCTGAAGGTTCGGATGCCGGCCGGGCGGCTGCCTTCCGCCTGGCTGCGCTGCTTCCAGCCCCGCTCGAAGCCGATGACTGCACCGCAGCCGAGGGCGATGGCGAGATCGCCGATCACGGCGTTCGGGTCCATCACGCGATCTTTCCCGACTCGGCCGCCTTGGCCGCGGCTTCCAGTGCCTCGAAGGGCAGCAGCACACAGGCGAAGCGCGCCCGGTGCGGCGCCACGCTGGCGAAGAGGTCGAAGCCCGGGTGGCCGGGCAGCAGCGGCGCTTCGGCGCGTTTCAGGCCATGCAGCAGGTCGTCACCCATGGCGGCGACTTCGGCCGAGGTCAGGCCCTCTGCCTCGGCGGCGAGCAGGGCGGCGCTGGCCTGGCACAGCACGCAGGCCTTCACCTGATGGCGCAGGGACTTGATGCGGTGCTGGGCATCGAGCGTCACTTCGAAGCCGACGCGGTCGCCGCAGAAGGGATTGTCCAGCGTGGCGCTGCCCTCGGCACCGGCCAGGGTACCGGCGAAGCGGGTGTCGCTCGCGGCGCGCAGCATGTCGCGGGGATAGAGGTCGTCGGTCATCCGAGCAGGATCTCCATGGCATCGCCCACCGCGGCGATACAGGCGTCGATGTCGCCCTGGTCGTTGAAGGGAGCGAGACTGGCCCGGGCCGAGCCGGCGACGCCGAAGCGGCCGTGCAGCACCTGGGCGCAATGATGGCCGCCGCGCAGGGCGACGCCGCGGCGGTCGGCGATCTGGCAGATGTCGTGGGGGTGCATGCCCTCGATCGTGAAGGAGACCAGGGGCAGCCGATCATCGAGACCAGACGGCCCGATCAGGCGCAGCCGGTTGCCGGCGACCCGTTTCAGGCCTTCGATCAGGCGGCCGGTCAGCGCCATCTGATGGGCGTGGGCGGCCCGCTGATCGATCGCGGCATGAAAGCGGCAGGCGGCGGCGAGGCCGACCGCCTGGGCGATCGGCGGCGTGCCCGCTTCGAAACGCTGCGGCGGCCTGGCGTAGGTCGAGCGCTCGAAGCCGACGGTGCGGATCATTTCGCCGCCGCCCAGGAAGGGCGGCATCCGGTCGAGCAGGTCGTAGCGGCCCCACAGCACGCCGATGCCGTTGGGCGCCCCCAGCTTGTGGCCGGACAGGACGTAGAAATCGGCCCCCAGCGCCTTCACGTCCACCGGGCCATGGGGGGCCATCTGGGCGCCGTCGAGCAGCAGGGCGGCGCCGACCGCCCGCGCCGCCGCCGCGACCGCGGCGACCGGCGTGATCGCCCCGGTGACATTCGAGCCATGGGTGACCGCGACCAGCTTGGTCCTCTCGTCGAGCAGGCGGGGCAGGGCATCGAGGTCGAGCCTGCCTTCCTCGGTCGCGGGCAGGCAGACGAGGCGGAGGCCGCGGCGTTCC